>DASXTR010000152.1:0-5192 GCA_036505325.1 Gaiellaceae bacterium | reverse complement strand
GTGGACGGCGCCCACGAGGTCCTCGAAGTCGGGGTCGCGGACGATCACCCACTCGTAGCCGTACTCGTCGGTCTTGCGCTCGATTTGCGAGCCGGAGCTCTGCGCGAGCGCGTCGACGAGGTTCTGCACGTCACCGGTCACTCGTGCGAAGTCGCCGGACGAGAGCGGCTTGAACGCGATCGCCGCGACGCCGGCCGGCTTCAGGCTCAGCTCGGTTTCGAGCGTGATGCACGCGGTGGAGAGCGCGAACAGCCGGTCCGGCGCCGGCTCGGCGAGCTTCTTGCGCCCGAAGAGAACATCGCGGATTCCCACTGGCGACAGTCTACAGACTTAGCTAAGCTTAGTTCGATGAAGCAGGTGAACATGCACGAGGCGAAGACCCACCTTTCGCGACTGGTCGACGAGGCGGCCGCCGGCGAAGAGGTCGTGATCGCGAAGGCGGGGCGGCCCCTCGTCAAGCTCGTTCCGTACGTCGCCGAACGCACGCCGCGGCAGCCGGGCGGGTGGGAAGGACAAGTGTGGATCTCTCCCGACTTCGACGATCCGTTGCCTGACTTCGAGGATGCGTTCTACAACGGCCCCATCTTTCCGGAGGAGGACGAATAGCTGCAGCTCATCCTCGACTCGCACGTCCTGCTCTGGTGGGTCACGAATGATCCGAAGCTTCGGGCGAACGCGCGTAGTGATATCGCTACGGCAGAGACGGTTGCGGTTAGTGCGGCGACGGTGTGGGAGCTCGAGATCAAGCGTGCTGCGGGACGCCTCCAAGCACCGGCCGACCTCGAGCGGCAGATCTCACGCCACCGGTTCACGCCGCTCAACGTGACGTTCGCGCACGCACGCGCGGCGGCGAACCTGCCGCGGCATCACGCCGATCCGTTCGACCGCATGCTCGTGGCACAAGCACAACTCGAGGGGCTGACGATCGTCACGCGCGACCCGCATATCCCGCCCTACGGCGTCGCGGTGCTCCTTGCTTAGACCGGACGACCCATCTCGCGTGCGATCTCTGCGAGTGCGGCGAGGCGCTTCTCGAGCGGCGGGTGGTCGGCCAACGCGGCCACGATCACCCGCCGGTTCGGGACGATGCAGAGCGCCTCGACCGCGCCGAGCCGACGTAGGTCCTCGTGGGGAATCTCGCCGCCAGGAGATGCGAGCTTCTGGAGCGCGCTCATCAGCTGCTCGGGCGCCCCGGTGAGAAGCGCCGAGCCGCGGTCGGCTACGAACTCGCGGTAGCGGGACAGCGCGAGCGTCAGCAGCGACCCGACCATCCACAACGGGATGCCGAGGAACCAGATGAACGTCCACAGGACGCCGACCTCGGACGCCGGCGCCATGATCGTCAGCCCGATCGTGCGTGGGAGGCTCGCTGCGCTCATTACCGCTGCGTCTCGGTTCAGCACGTGGGCGAGCTCGTGCGCGAGCACGGCGTCGAGTTCGGCGGGCGACAGCAGCTCGAGGAGTCCGCGCGAGACGACGATGGTGGTCTTCCGAGATCTGACGCCGACGGTGAAGCTATTCGGCCGGTCGAGGCGCGCGACGGCGATCCTCGGAGGAAGCGCATCGGCGAGCGCAGCCAGGCGCGAGATCGACGCCTGCAGTTCCGGTTCTTCGTGTTCGAGCAGCTCACGCGCGCGGACCGCGCGGAGCATGGTCGTCGCGGCCGAACGGTACTGAACGACGGCCAGGAAGAGGACGGCGTAGGCGACGAGCAGCCCGTAGACGACCCAGATGCCGCTCACGAGCATGAGCAGGCCGACGGCGCCGACGATCCCGCCGACCGCAACCGCAATCAGCATGACCAGCACGATCAGCATCCGCGCCGACAACGAGAGATCGCGGCGGACGGCGCGCCGCTTCATGCAGTCGCTGTACCCGCTACGCGACCGGGCGACCCATCTCGCGCGCGATCTGCGCGAGTGCGGCCAGGCGCTTCTCGAGCGGCGGGTGCGACGCGAACAGCTCGGCGGCCGCGCCCCTCGCCTTCGCCGGGATGATGAAGAACGCGTTCATCCCCTCGACCTGGCGCAGGTCCTGGTTCGGGATCATCGTCATCTGTGACGCGATCCTCTGCAGCGCGCTCATCAGGTACTCCGGCGCGCCCGTCAGCACCGCGGCGCCGCGGTCGGCGGCGTACTCGCGGTAGCGCGAGATCGTGCGGATGAGGATGTAGCTGAGCGCGTAGGTGACGACCGAGACGACGAGGATGATCAGCCAGATGGGCGGGCCGTTGTCGCGGTTGCGGTCGCCGCCGGAGAACAGCCCCCCGTAGAGGCCGAAGCGGGTGAGCAGCGCGGCGAGCATGGCGAAGAACGAGGCGACGGTCATGATCAGCACGTCGCGGTTGGCGATGTGCGACAGCTCGTGCGCGAGCACCGCTTCGATCTCCCGCGGCTCGAGGCGGTCCCAGAGGCCGGTCGTGACGCAGACGGCCGCGTGCTTCGGCGAGCGTCCGGTCGCGAATGCATTCGGCACCGGCGTGTCCATGATCGCGACCTTCGGCTTCGGCAGGTCGGCCAGCGCGCACAGGCGCTCGACCATGTCGTGGAGCGCCGGCGCCTCCTCGCGGCTCACGACCTTCGCGCCCGCGGCGGCGAGCGCCAGCTTGTCCGACGTGTAGTACTGGAACAACGCGATGCCGATCACGATCAGGAGCAGCGGGACGAGGCCCACGTTCAGGACGTTGAAGAGGACGACGGCGAAGATGACGTACAGGAGCCCGAGCATTCCGCTCGTCAGCAGGATCCGGAGCGTCAGGCCGCCGTCGCGGCCGAGGTTTTTGCGCTTCATGAGAGCGATGGTACCGGTGGGGGTGCTCCTGATTCTAGGGCTTAACGTCGCCTCAACAGCGAATGCTGCCGGCGCGCCGGGCCGGTGCTTCCGCATCGGGTCCCTCGATCGTCCGGCGCAGGCCTATGTCGTCGCCCGGCCGGGCGTCGACGTCGTGCGCGCGATCGAGCGTGACTCGGCGTACGGCGACGGGCCGCTCGTCGTGCGGCCGGTCGTGCGGTCGTGCGCGCTCACCTTCTGGGTCCGGCGGACGGCGCCCGGGCGTCGCGCACCGCTGTGGGTCGACGGCTGGAGCGGCACCGTACGGTCGAGCACGACGCGGATCGGCGGGCTCGTCGCCGCCACCGACGTCGCCGACGCCGTGCGCGGCTCGGACGTCCTGAAGCCTGGCGGCGACGCGGACCTGACCCGCCTCTCGCAGCGGCTCGACGACGCCCGCGCCGCGCGCCTCGGGGCTCGCATCGCGCTCGTGGCGATGATGCTCGGCCTCGCGCTGTTCTCACCCCGGCGAGTCCTGATGGCCGGCCCGGCCGCGATCGCCGCCGCGCTCGTCCTCTCGGCGTTCGGCTCGACGAGTGTCTTGCTGTTCGCGCTGCTGACGCTGCTCGGTGCGTTCGCACCGCTGCGCGCGCTGTGGTTGTTCCTCCCCGTCTACCTTGCGGTGCTGGCGCTCTTTCCCGAGACGGCCTCGCTCACGATCCTCGGCCCGCACCCGCAGGGGGCCGGGCGCTTCCACGGCGTAACGAACGAGGTCGAGACGTTGCTGCTCGCGCCGGCTCTCGCCCTGGGTCTGGCCGCGGCCCCGCTCGTCGTTGCGCTGGTTGCGTGGAGCCGCGCCGGCGCGGACGGAGGCGGCGCACTTGTCTTCCTCTCGTCGTACGCGACGTTGGCGTGGAGCCGCTTCACTCGTAACAGAGTGGTGCTTGCGGTCGGCGCGCTCGCGGGCGTCGTCCTGGTCACGCTCGCGCTTGTGGCGCTCGACGCCGCGACCGGCGGCTCGAACCACGTCACGCGCACGGTCGGCGACGGCCCCGGCGCGGTCTGGCATGCGTTCACGCATCGGTGGTCGGTCGCCTGGCGCGGCGCGACCGGGACGACCGGCCGTGCCGTCCTCGATGCGTTCCTGCTCGCGGGCCTCGTCTGGATCGCGGTTCAGCGTCCGCGCCGTGCGATCCTCGACGCGTTCCTGGTCGGGATCGGCGTCTCGCTGCTCGTCAACGACACGCCGCAGGACGTCCTCTTGTGGGGCTCGTTGCAAGCGCTTGCGCTGCGGCGGGCCCTGTAAGATCGGCGCCCGTGCGCCGCCTCGTCCCGCTTCTCGCCGCCGTTGCGCTGCTCGCGGGCGGCTGTGACTGGTCGAAGCCGGGCGGGAAGGAAGTGACGCCCACGGCGGAGACAGTCGTGGGCACGGTGGCGACGCAAACGGAGGCGGCGGTCCCGCCGCAGTACGCGAACGGCGATGCGACGGCGGGCAAGCAGGTGTTCGAGACCGCCGGCTGCAAGGGCTGCCACACGCTCAAGGCCGCGGGCGCGACCGGCAAGGTCGGGCCGAACCTCGACGACGCGAAGCCGGATCTCGCGCTGATCGTCGAGCGCGTCACCAAGGGACAGGGCGGCATGCCGTCGTTCAAGGGCCAACTGTCCGACAAGCAGATCGCCGACGTCGCCGCGTTCGTCTACAAGTCGACCCACGGCTGATCGAGCTCCCGCCCGACTTCCCGCGCGACGTCGACGTCGTCGCGACCGACTTCGACCGCACGCTGATCTGGGAGGACGGCGTCCTGCGCCCGCGCACGCTCCGCGCGCTCGAGCGCGCGCGCGACGCGGGCCTGCACGTGATCGTCGTCACCGGCCGCATGTACCAGTCCGTGCAGCGGTTCCTCGCGCCGGCGCAGCTTCCTGACCCGGTGATCTGCTACCAGGGAGCGGCCGTCGTCGACCCGGTGACCGGCGAGTGGCTCAGGCACGAGCCGATCGAGCTCGCGCTCGCGAAGGAGACGATCGAGGCGGTCGAGGAGGAGGGGTACAGCCCGAACGTCTACGTCGGCGACGAGCTCTACGTCGCGCACGTCACGCAGGCGGCCCGCGACTACGCCGAGTTCCAGGCGCTCGCGATCCACGAGGTCGGCGACCTGCAGTCGTGGCTGAAGGACGCCCCCACGAAGCTCGTCTGCGTGGGCGACCCCGACGCGCTCGACGAGCTCGAGATCCGGACGAAGGCGCATTTCCACGGGCGCCTGTACATCTCGAAGTCGCTGCCGTACTTCCTCGAGTTCGCCGCGCCCGAGGTGACGAAGGCGGCCGGCATGGAGTTCCTCGCCGAGCGAATGGGCTTCACGCGCGAGCGGACGGTCGCGTTCGGCGACGGCGAGAACGACGTCGAGCTCGTCGCCTGGGCGGGC
>DASXTR010000151.1:0-21804 GCA_036505325.1 Gaiellaceae bacterium | reverse complement strand
GTCGGGCTTGATCAGCGACTCGGGGTCGAGGCCCTCGCGGTGCTGCGTCGAGATCAGTACGCGTGCGATCTCGACCGGCCGCTGCCGGCCGTCCGCGTCGACCTCGTAGCGCACCGACACCTGCGCCTTCCCGTCCGGGCGTAGGTACGGGAGGATGTCCGCCTTGCGCACCTCCGACAGGCGCTTCGTGATCCGGTGCGCCATCATGATCGGGAGCGGCATCAGCTCGCGCGTCTCGTTCGTCGCGTAGCCGAACATCATCCCCTGGTCGCCGGCGCCGATCTTGTCGAGCGGGTCCTTGTCGCCGGGGTCGTGCTGGATCTCGTAGGCGTTGTCGACGCCCTGGGAGATGTCCGGCGACTGCTCGTCGATCGCGACGACGACGCCGCACGTCTCGGCGTCGAAGCCGTACTTCGCGCGGGTGTAGCCGATGTCCTTGATCTTCTCGCGCACGATCCGCGGGATGTCGATGTACCTCTCGGTCGTCATCTCGCCGGCGACGACGACGAGGCCGGTCGTGATCAGCGTCTCGCAGGCGACCCGGCTGTTGGGGTCGTTCGCGAGCGCGGCGTCCAGGACCGAGTCCGAGATCTGGTCGGCGATCTTGTCCGGGTGTCCCTCGGTGACCGATTCCGAGGTGAAGAGGAAGCTGCGCTCCGCCATTGGCGCGGAAGGGTAGCGAGACGAGCGACGGCCCGCCAGGCGGGCCGTCGCTCGTTGGTTCGTACGTCCTCCCCTACGGAGCTTCCGTGTCGACGCAGGTGAAGTGCCCCGGCGTGTCCGGATGCACCGGGTTCGTGTTGTTCTTGATGTCGGCGTTGAACACGATCGCCGTCTCGCGGAAACCGGAGCTCCCCGGAGCCGGCGACGACGTCGTCGGGGCGTCGGCCCCGTCGCCGCCCGACAGGTTCTGCAGGAAGTCGATCATGCCGGGCGCGAGGAGACGCGTCGAGATCCAGTCCCCGTAGGTGCCCGGGCAGACGTAGTAGACGTTGAACGAACCCGCCCAGTCGAGGAGGCGGTCGCCGATGTTCGGCCCGTTGTCGCCCTCGTTCGCCTGCATCGCGTCCTGGTCCCAGCCGCCGTAGATGTAGTCGACGCCCTGGAAGTCCGCGATGCCCTTGCCCGCGATCTGGAACCACGTCGGCGGATCGGCCTGCGGGAGGCCCGGAGCCGTTGCCGGCGTCCGCGGGCGGACGTCGATGAAGTCGGCGCCGTAGCCGCCCCATTCGTGGTCGTGGCCTTCGCCGCCCCAGAGCGCGTCGACCTTGGCCTGGTTGTTCGCCAGCGGCCTCGTGTCCGTGTTGTCGCCGCCGTACAGCCGGTCCTCGCCGGCGTTGCCGTTCGCGAGGTCCTCGCCCGGACCCATGTGGATCCAGTCGTTGTCGCCGCCGCCCTGCGCGGTGTCGTTGCCCTTTCCGGCACCCGTCCCGGTGAACGCGTAGAGCGTCACCTGACGCTTCAGCACGCCGGTCACGTTGATCGTGTCCTTGATGAACGGCTGCTGCGGGGCGATCTGCTGGTTCAGCGCCGGGTCGACGAGGCCGTCCGCGGCGGTTCCGAGGAGGTTGTCGTCGATGCGGCCCAGGTCGGCGACGATGCCGTCGTCTCCTGCACCGCCCTCGAGCCAGTCGTCGCCGAGCTGGCCGTAGAGGTCGTCCGCGCCGTCGTTGCCGAGCGCGAGGTCGCTGCCGAACGCGCCGGCGGAGTCGGGCGTCTGCAGCATCGTCACGTTCCGCCGGACGAGGTCGTACGGGCCGTACTGGCCGCCGTCGATGCTCGTCACCGGGCCGGCCAGCGTCGACGTGATGTGCTGCCACGCGAAGCCGGGCCCGACGTACCGGTCGACGAACGCGTTGTCGCCGACGACCGTGTCGTCCTCGCCGTCACCCTGCACGACGTCGTTGCCGTCGAGCAGCTTCTCGGGCGTCGTCTCGGCGGTGCTGCGGGCCGCCGCCGGCTTGCGGACTGCGGCGATCTGGCCCGTGTTCGCCGAGCTGCCGCCGACCACGTCGTCCTCGCCGTTGCCGCCCGACACGAGGTCGGAGCCCTGGTTGCCCTCCAGGTAGTCGACGCCGTCGTCGCCGTACAGCTTGTCGCCGTTCGGCGTCGCCGCGCGGCAGGTCGGGTCGCTGACGTCGGCGAGCGGGTTGAAGGGATCGTTCGCATCGCCGTTGTCGTGGCCGTCGAAGCAGTCGGCGGTCCCGGCAGCGCCGGACTCGGTCCCGTACGCGTCGCCGTTCGCGCCGTTGCCCTGGCCGAAGATCACGTCCGGTCCGCCGTCGCCGTGGACGGTGTCCGAGTCGCTCGCGTCGGCCGGTGCCGTGAAGGCGGCATCGCCGACCTTCTGGAGGTCGAACAGCTGGATGTCCCTCATGGTCGCGCCGCGGTCGGCATCCGTCTGCCACAGCGTGCCGGCGAGCGGCCGGAGGATCCGGGCGTTGTCGGCGGCGATCGCGTCGCCCGCGCCGACGGCCGGGTCGCCGCTGTCGCCGTTGATCGTGTCGGCGCCGTCGCGCAGGTTCTCACCCGAGCGGTCGTCGTCGATCACGCCGTCGTTCGCCGACCCGCCGCCGGTGACGTCGTCGTCGCCGGCGTCGCCGAACAGGGTGTCGCCCGCGGCGTTGCCCTCCACGTAGTCGTCGCCGGCGTCGCCGTGGACGGTGTCGACTGCGCCCTGGCCGAAGAGCACGTCGTAGGCGTCGCCGCCCGACATCGTGTCGCCGCCGGACAGGGTCGCTTCCGGAGCCGCCGCCCCCGAGACGTCGACGTTCAGCAGCTCCACCGCGCGACGCACGACGTTCTCCGCCTCGCCGACCCGACGCGTGTCGAGGAACCACGGACCGGCCGCGCCGTCCCTGGGCCGCCCGATCTTCGCGTTGTCGCCGGCCATCACGTCGAACCCGGCACCGCCGGACATGACGTCGTTCACGTCGAGCCACGTCGCGTCGGCCGAGCCGCCCAGCAGGTCGTCGCTGTCGTTCTCGCCGAACATCGTGTCCGTCCCGGCATTGCCCTCGGCGTAGTCGTCGCCGTCGCCGCCGTGGATCTCGTCGTCGTCGCCCTGACCGAACATCAGGTCGTAGGAGACGTCGCCGTAGATCGTGTCGCCGCCGCTCGTGCCGGCCGGAGCCGGGGTCGTAAGCGTCGCGACGTCGAACAGCGTCTTCGTCCGCTTGACGATGTCGACGTACCCAGGCCCGAAGGTGTCGCGCACCCAGTCGATCCCCGCCGCGTTCGCCGTGCGGGTGATCGAGCCGTTGTCGCCGACGATCACGTCGGCGTTGCCCGAGCCGCCGCCGGTGCCGCCGGCGGCGGAGCCGCTGCCGGAGCCGTCGCCGTGGCAGTCGTTCGTGCGGGCGTCGCCCTGGATGCAGTCGGCGCCGTCGGTGTGCCCGCCGCCGTCCTGCGAGGTGCCGCCGATGAGGTCGTCCTGACCCTCGTCGCCGAAGATCGAGTCGTTGTCGCCGTTGCCCTCGATCTCGTCGTCCGCGGCGTTGCCGTGGAGCGTGTCGTTGCCGCGGCCGCCGAAGATGCGGTCGGGGCCGTAGTCGCCCGACACGGTGTCGTCGCCGTAGACGCCCGGCGCCGCGTCGAGGTCGACGAGGTGCACAGTACGGATCCACGCCCCGTCGGCGCGCACGCCGCCGGGCCGCGTGATCTCCCCGTTGTCGCCCACGATCACGTCGGCGTCGGAGACGACGTCGGGCGCGAGCAGCGGAGTGAAGCAGTCGTACCCGCAGATCGTGTCGCCGGCGTCGGGCTGGCCGGCCGACAGCGCGCCGCCGGTGCCGCCCAGGATGTCGTCCTGGCCGGCGCCGCCGGACATCGTGTCGTCCGCGCCGTTGCCCTCCATGTAGTCCTCGTCGGCGTCGCCCGACATCACGTCGTGGTCCGCGTCGCCGAACATCTGATCGCCGTGGGCGTCGCCGTTCATGACGTCCTCGCCGTCGTTGCCGTGCATGACGTCGGCCTCGGTCCCGCCGCGCATGCGATCGGGCCCACCGTCGCCGAACATCGTGTCGACGCCGGCGTCGCCGAACATCACGTCGTGCTCGCCGTCGCCGTGCATCGTGTCGGTGCCGTCGTCGCCGCGCATGACGTCCTCGTTCGGGCCGCCCGACATGTCGTCGGCGCCGATGCCGCCGAACATCGTGTCGTCGTTCGCGTCGCCGAAGAGGAAGTCGCCGTCGGCGTCGCCGTGGATCTCGTCGTCGTTCGGGCCGCCGTGGACCGTGTCCACGCCCTTCTCGCCGTAGACCACGTCGTTGCCGCCGTCGCCGTCGATCGTGTCGTCGTTGCCGACCGTCTGGTCGGGCGTGACGACTGCGTTCGCGTCGCCGGGGTTCCGCTCGATCCCGCCGCGGTCGCCGAGGACGTAGTCCCGGCCGCCGCCGCCGTGGATCTCGTCCGTACCGATGTCACCGACGAGGTCGTCGTTGCCACCGGCGAAGACGTTGCCGACGTTGTCGCCCCACATGTCGTCGGCGCCCTGCTGGCCGAACACGCGATCGTGGCCAGGGCCGCCCTTCATGACGTCGTCGCCGTCGTTGCCGACGAGCGTGTCGTTGTCGGCGTTGCCCTCCATGTCGTCGCCGCCGGGGCCGCCGCCCAGGGTGTCGTCTTGGTTGCCGCCGCGCATCGTGTCGGCGCCCTCGTCACCTTGGAGGATGTCGACGCCGTCGCCGCCGTCGATCTCGTCGGCGATCTGGCCCGGCGTGTTGGCCTCGGGGCCGCCCTCGAGCATCGGGTCGTCGCCCGCCTGCCCGAAGATGTGGTCCTCGCCCTGGCCGCCCTTGGCCTGGTCGGAGCCGGAGCCGGCGTTGATCGTGTCGCCGCCGTCGCCGCCGATCAGCGTGTCGCCGCCGCCCGTGCCGTCGAGCGTGTCGTTCCCGCCCTGGCCGTCGAGCTCGTCGTTGCCGTCGGTGCCGGCCTCGCCGGTCGTGCACGTGAAGCCGCCGCCCTCGTGGCCGTCGCCGACCAGGTGGTCGCCGTGCGTGCCGCCGACGATCTTGTCGTTGCCGTCACCGCCGCACAGCTCGACGGGGACGTCGACCGGCAGGAACGTCGTGTTGACCTGGCCCGGCGTGTTCCCGCTCGGCGCAGCCCCCTTGGAGGCCTGGACGCCGGTCTGCATCAGGATCTGGTCGTTGTCGGAGCCGCCGTCCGCGAAGATCTTCTCGACCAGCGGGTGGCCCTCCTCCGGGTACTCCTGCGTGATCCCGAACCCGGTCACCGAGAAGCGGTGGCCGGGGCCGGACGGATCGCCGTCTCGCGGCGGGATCTGCCGCACGACGATCTTCTCCTTGGGCTTGTCCTCGTCGACGTTTCGACCCGGCGTGTGCGGTCCTATCTTCAGGACCAGGGTCGTCCCGGACTGCTGCGCCAGGTGCGGCGGCTTCGGGTCGCAGAGCTCCTTCTCGAGCCCCTGCATGTCGAGCAGCCTGATCTGGACGAGCGTGATCTCGAACTCGACGGAGAACGGCGAGAACCCGATCTCGACGAAGAACTTCACGTACGCGTCGAGCGCACCGCTGACGTCGAAGAGGCACAGCGGGTTCGACATCGCCTTGATGATCTCGTCGATGTAGAGCACCCCGTCGACCTGCGCCGGGTCCGGATGGCCGTCCGGTGGCAGTCGTCCGCCGTCGTGCAGGTTGAGGTCGACCGTCGCGATCAGGCCGACGACGATTCCGACGGAGATGATCTTCACGTCGACCGCGGCGCCCGCGTGCACCTCCGCCCACAGGCGGATCTCCGGCACGTCGGTGCCGGCGCCGTCGAGGTCGTCGAGGCCGACGCCCTGGAAGATCAGGTCGGCGACGAGCGCCGCGTCGTCGTTGTCCGGGTTGTCGTCGGTGAGCTTCTGCACCACCGTGCGGATGCCGCGCGTCGTGTAGACGACGGCGAACCGGCCCTCGACGCCTGCCGAGCCGCCGATCACGATCGAGACCGGGATCGGGCCGGCCGGGAACGGGCCGATGGTGATGTCGAACGCGAAGCTCGCACGGAGCGTGCCGAGATCGACGCGGATCAGCCGCACGTCCTTGCCGACGAGCATCTGGAACAGCTGCTCCGGGTGCTCGAACGCCGGGAACGACACGCCGCCGCCCTCGTGGCCCGCCTGGGCGTCGGTCGCAGCCTCGAACGCGTCGCGTCCGGCCGGGTTGGTGATCACACCCGGACTGTCGAAGATCGAGTCGATCGCCTCGGCGGTGCCGGCGACGATCAGGTTGTCCGCCTGATCCGGGGACGGCGCCTGCCCGTCGAGCGCGGTCGGGCTGAGGTCGAACGAGCCGTCGCCGAGCGTCAGCGTCGTGCCGCTCTCCGGCAGGTGGTTGATCATGTTGATGAGCGTGATCAGCCGCCGGATCATCGTCAGGTCGGCGCCGCTCACCTTCTCGAAGAAGTCGAGGAACGTGACCTGGCCCTGGCCCGCGAGCTCGGACAGGTCGGAGATGCCCGGGATCGGCGCCTGGATCGTGTCGATCACCGGCTGCAGCGGCTGCGTGAACCGCTTGACCTCCCTGACGATCGGCCCGAGGAACTGGCCGAAGAACTGGCCGACGTCGAGCTGGACGTCCTCGAACCCGACGTCGAGGTCGCCGATGTCGAGACCGGCTCCCTGCAGGCTCGCGTGGGCGCCGAAGTCCCAGTCGAGGTGGAAGTCGGCGAGCAGCTTCGGCATCGCCCCGTTCGTCGGGTCGCCGCCGCCAGGCATGTCGTCCTCCGCCGAGCCGGGGAGGTCGATCGTCGTGACCAGGTGGAGGTCGAGGTGCACCGCGCCGCCGAGCGAGAGCGTCAGGTTCGGGCTCGTCGCCGGGTCGGTCGACGCGAGCGCGTCGAGGCCGAGCTTCGTCTCGCCGTCGGCGTCGTGCTCGCCGCCGCTGATGTCGAGGCCAGTCTCGAGGGTGACCTCGTGGTCGGCCGCGTCGCTGCCCGGCGTGTTGTCGGTGATGTCGACGCGCAGGAACGCGATGTCGCCCTGCATCGAGGCGGGAGCGTCGACGGAGATGTTCGCCGCGAGCTCGGCCTCGTTGTGCCACGGGTCGCTGCCGCTGTCGACGTCCGTGAGGACGTAGAAGCCGTGCGTCTTCGAGAGGCCGAAGCCGATGTTCAGGTGCCAGCCGACGTGCGTCGTCAGCGCGGAACCCTGGTCGGTCTTGAGGCGCAGGCCCGGGAAGCCGAGGTCGAACGGCACGGAGTGGTTTCCGTCCGCCTCGCCCATCGTGAAGCGCACCTGGGCGTCGAAGACGTCCGTGATGCCGTCGCCCGGTGAGGCGCACGTGTGCAGCGACGCGTAATCCGTGCCGCAGCGCAGCAGCACCGTCACGTCGGACGCGGTCGCGCCCTCGGTGCCGTCCTGCTTGAGCAGGAAGTGCGTGGAGTCGAGGTGGTCGAAGACGAACGTCTGGAACCGCGACTGGAGCTCGCCGAAGTCGGTCACCCCGTCCGTCTCGAGCTGCGTGACGAAGGTGTCGATCGGGACCGCGATGTTGTCGTGGAACGCCTCGGCGACGTCGGCGCCGCCGTCGAGCACGTCGCCGAGCACCGGGATGTCGCGCGTGCCGTAGCTCGCCGACCGCAGCGACGTGGCGAGGTTGTCCGACAGCAGCGTCACGCCGTGGACGAGCGTCGTCCAGTCGAGCGCCTGCGCGATGAGGTAGTCGACGATGTCCTGGTCGACGTTCGGGCCGTCCCAGGTCGACGTGTCGAAGAGGTTGTCGGCCGAGAGGGAGATCCCGTCGGGCGTGTGCGTGTTGTACGACGGCGTGTCGGCGGTGCCGATCTCCTTGTTGTCCGTCGTGAAGAGCGGCAGGCTCACGCACGCGTCCTTCGGGCCGTCGCCGCAGTCGACGCGGTGCGCCGAGTCCGGCCGGAAGTCGTCGAGACTCGTCGGGATCATCCCCGTGACGAAGCTCGGGACGTCCGCAAGCGCGATCTCGTCCGGCGCGCCCGTGTTCTCGAGGTGGAACTTCGCCGCGACCTTCGCGACGAGCTCCTTCTTGATCGCCGGGCAGCCGTCGTTGACCTTGTCCGCCGCGCCGTCGGCCTCCGTGCCGCCGGCCGGCTGCGTGTTCTCGTCGAGATTGTCGGCGCAGGCGAGGCCGGTCTCCGGGTTGCCGACGGCCGGGCAGCCGTCGTTGACGGATCCGTCGCCGTCGTCGTCGACGTCGTTGTCGCACTCGGCCGCCTCTTCGCCGGTCGCCGTGTCCTGCCCGATCTTGAGCTGGAGCGGGCCGACGGAGGCGTTGATGTGACCCTGCCCGCTCGCGTTCACGTCGAGCTTCACCGACGTCGTGTTGAGCAGGAAGAGCTCGGGCGACTCGCCGCCGGTCACCGCGGGCAGGCCGCTGCCGGTCGTGGTCACCGAAGGCAGGCGGATCCCGAAGTCGAGGTGCGCGACGGCCTTGTAGTCGACGCGGATCGAACCGCCGGCCTCGGCGCCCACGAGCCCGCCGATCGACGGCAGCTCGAGGTTCAGCGGCAGCTCGAACGGAGCCGAGATGTTGCACTCGTCGTCTGCCGGCGCGGTGTCCGGCTGCCCGCAGATGCCGAACGCGAGGTGGAACTTCACGACCGGGCGCGCACCACTGGTGTCGAGCTCGACGTCGAACAGCGATTCGCGGTTCGCCTCGGGCACGTTCAGCGCCTCGCCGATCGCGGTCTGGATCTCCTGCTCGAACGCCTGGAGCGCGACGGACGGGTTCGCCGCCATCCCGTTCAGCGTGTCGCGGATCTTCTGGAACTGGTTGACGAGGTCGCCGAAGCTCGCGTTGACGACCGGGAGCTTCGTCTTGAGGAAGTCGTTCGACGTCGACTGCTGTGCGAGCTGGTCGACGAGCGGGCCGATCGTGTTCAGGATCAGCCCGAACATCGCCTCCGGGTTCTCCGGGTCGAACGCGAAGTCGAGCAGGTTCGAGCTGAAGTCCGGGTCGAGCGAGAGGTTCAGCGTCGAGGGGTCGGTGACGTCGGCCCAGCCGACGTGCGCCGTGCCGCTGACCGTCGCCACCGGGGCCGACGGCTCGCCGAACTGCGCGCTTGCGAGGATGTCGAAGTTCGGCACCGTCGCGTTCAGCACGTCGCCGATGTCCGAGGCGTCGAGGATCTGCATCGGGTCGGCGAGGCTGCCCTCGGTCGTCCCGAGCGCGTGGAAGATGTCCGTCAGCGTCAGCGTGTGGTCCGCGCCGCCGTCGAACTCCATGTTCAGCATCGGCTTCGACGTGTCGCGGCGCGAGAGGAGCTGCACCGTGCTCGCCGTCGGGCCGGCGCCGCTGATCAGGCTCACGCCGAGGAAGCCGACGCGTCCGACGAGGTCGAGCTGCGCGGTGATCGGCGCGTCGGCGCTGATGTGCGCCTCGTTCGTGTCGATCGAGATGCGGTCGGACAGCGTGCCGGAGCTCGGGTCGACCGGAACCGGCGACGAGAGGTCGATCGCGATCGGCAGGTCGTAGTCGTAGCTCGGAGTGATCGTCGCGTCGACGTCCGACTGGACGTCCTGGATGCCGATGTTCTTGAGCTGGTCGGAGAAGTCGACGTGCGCGTTGACCGGGTCGAGCGTTGCCGAATCCTTCAGGTCGAACGACAGCTTCGAGGTCGCCGGGTCGTACGCCAGCGCGAACTGGTCCGCGCTGAGGCCGAGCAGCGTCATGAGCGCCTGCCCGATCTCCTGGATCGTGTCGACGTTGAGGAGGTTGCCGTCCGGATCGAGGTTGAGCGCGAGCGGATCGTCGGTCGCGTCGGCCGTCGTCAGGTTGTTGTCCTCGAAGAACTCGATCAGCTTCTGGTTGATCTTCGCGATCTCGCCGAAGCGGTCGTTCGTCAGCGAGTCGTTCGCGGCGTCCTCGGCGCGGCCGAGGAACGGCAGCGTCTGCGCGGCGGGCCCGGTGTTCTCGAGCGACGAGATCATGATCGCCAGCGAGGCGATCGTCGACAGCAGCTGCTGCGGCGTGATGTTCTTGAAGCCGCCGAGCCCGTTCAGGTCGACGCTCGCCTGGATGCCGTCCGAGAAGTCGTGGTCGTCCACAGTCACGGACGCCGACGGCAGCACGCCGCCGAGCGGCGTTGTCAGACTGGGCGCGAGCGACAGGTTCGCGGCCGCGGTCTGAGCGGTGTACGAGACCGTGAAGAGGCTCGAGGTCGAGGTTGCGGCGAGCTCGTCCTGGGTGATCCGGCCGTTGCCGTCCGGATCGAGTAGCTGCGCGCGCACGCCGGCGCTCGCGCTCGCGGAGCCGCCGACGGCGACCTGCGCGACGCCGAGGTTGACGTTGAAGGACGCGCCGTCCCACGTGACGCCCGCGGTCGTGTCGAGCGCGGGGTTGGAGGCTGCGTCCAGGTAGACCTTGTTCAGCCCGAGCTGCGTCGGGTCGTACTTGACCGTGAGGCTGAGCACCGAGTGGAGGTCGAGCGCGAGACTGCCGCCGTCGACGTCCACCGCGGAGTCGGTCGTCGGCAGCTTGAACGGCGCGCTCGCGCCGGGGCGGGTCAGCTCGAGCTGGAGACCGAGGGAGTAGCCGTTGCCGTCCGGCCCGACGGACGGCGAGCTGAGATCCACCTGCACGCCCGAGGGGAGGGTCGTGTCCCGCGCGGGATCGTTCAGCCAGTCGTGGAGCGCCGTGAGGGAGGTGGTCGGCGCGGAGGCGAGCTGGGTCTTCAGCCCGTCGACGAACGCGTTCGCGTAGTCGAGGCCGTTCGCGGCCGTGGGCACGCGTTCGGTGAGCGGGATCGCGTTCGCGAGCTCGTCGAAGTCGTTGAGGCCCGTGAGCGAGTCCGCGACCTGCTGCAGTCCCGAGACGACATCGGTCGCCGATGTCGCGTCGCCGACGGGCGGATCGTCCGCCTGCGACGAGCTGAGACCGAACGTGAGCGCAACCAGCAGCGCGATGAGCACCGGCAGCACGCGATAGCGGCGCCGAAGCCGTTTGAAGCCAGCCAAGTTGTCCCCTCCCTACTGAGATTGCCCGCGACATGACCCTAGGACGGAAGGGAGTGAACTTCTAGAGCGGCAGATAGCCGATCTTGCGTGGGCCCCTCACCTACGGTGATTGCCGTACGCGATCGACTCCGGAGTGCGGACGTGTCCCGAGGGGCCATGGCCCCACTCCGGAGTCAGTGGGTCTGCACGAAGGCGACGAGCGTCTGCGTGTCTCCCTCGCGCGTGCCGTAGACGAGGGCGCTTCGCACCACGCGCAGGTTCTCGACCCACGCGCGCGGCAGCTTCTCGTTGGCGAGCTGCGCGATCGCCTCGACGAGCGGCAGGCCGTCCTCGACGTTCAGGTACAGCCAGCCGTTCGTCTCGTCCGGCATGTGCGCCGCGTCGCGGACGGCCTTGAACGTCGAGTCGTCGTCGGCGAGCTTCGGGCGATCGCCGGTCTTCAGCGCGCGGATCGCGTTCGCGTTGTCCGTGATCACGAGCTTCCCGCCGACGGCGCCGTAGAGGATCGTCACCGGCCCGAGCGCGAGCTCGTTCAAGGTCACGCCCTCGATCGTCGTCTTGGTCGGCTGCGCGTTCTTCGGCGCCAGCGCGCGGACGATGCGGTGGAGCGCCGCCTCGTCTCCGCCTTTCGTCACGAGCGTCACTTCAGGGATCAGGGCGCCCGGCCGGACGTAGAGGATCCCTTCGCCGTCGAACGCGTCGGCGAGGTCGGCGAGCTGGATCCCGAGCAGCTCGGTCTTCGACCTCCGCACAACGTCGCCGAGGTCGCGGAACGACACTGCGGCAACCGAGCCGTCGGGGATGAGGTCGGCGAGCGCCGCGTCGTAGCTTCGCGCGCCGGGTAAGCCGGGGGCGTCGACGAACGCCTGGAGCTCGATGCCCTCGTCGTGCGTGAGGAGCGCCGCCGAGGCCCATCGCGCCCGCTTCACGTACTCGCGGGCCTCGCGGCCGGCGACGTAGGCCGTCGCGAACGCGTCGTCGGGCAGCCGCTCGGTCGCGCGCCGGTAGGCCGCCGCGTCCGCGAGCTTCGCGTCGGCTTGCTGCACCGCGGCGAGCGCCGCCGGGTCACGCGAGAACGTAGTCCAGCCGTTTGTGCTCTGGTGCACGAGCCTCGAGCGATCGAGCGCTCGTTCGAAGCGCTTCTCGTCGGGCGGCCGGGCGAAGCCGACGGCCTGCTTGGCCTCTTGGTCGAGCACGGCGATGTCGAGCTCCCGGCCGGCGGAGCGGCGGAGTGCGTCGACGTCGATCCCGTACCCGCGGATCGCCTTGCGAGCCTCCGCCAGCGCGCGATCCCGGATCGGGAACTTCGCGACCACGTCGTCGGCGCGCTGCAGGCGCCGCAGGTCCAGCGAGACGAAGGTCGGCGCGCTTGCGGGCGCGAGGCTCGCCGCCGTCTCCTGCTTGCCCGTGGAGCCGCCGCCGCAGCCGCCCGCGACGAGCGCCGCGGTCGCGATCAGTGCCAGGCGTGTGCGCATCTACTCCTCCGTCGGCCGCCGGCCCATCAGGCCTTCCACGAGCCCGCCCAAGGGTAGCCCGCCGAGCACGGCGCAGACGCCCTCCGTGATCGGGAGCTCGATGCCCAGCCGGTGAGAGAGGTCGCGCAGGACGGGCGCCGTCGTCAGGCCCTCGACGACCTGGCCGATCTCGGCGCGCGCCTCCTCGGGCGTCGCGCCGCGCGCGATCAGCTCCCCCGCGCGGCGGTTCCGCCCGCTGGGGTGCCAGCACGTGACGATCAGGTCGCCCATCCCGGCGAGGCCGGAGAACGTCTCGGGATCGGCGCCGAGCGCCTCTCCGAGCCGCGACATCTCGGCGAGCCCGCGCGTGATCAGCGCCGCCTTCGCGTTGTCGCCGAGGCCGAGCCCGTCCACGCCCCCGGCCGCGAGCGCGATCACGTTCTTCGCCGCCGCGCACAGCTCGACGCCGATCAGATCGGTGTTCACGTAGACGCGGAAGACGATCGAGTTGATCGCCTCCTGGAGCCGCAGCGCGAGCCGCTCGTCCTCGCTCGCGACGACGGTCGCGCCCGGCAGGCCGGCCGCGACCTCCTCGGCCATGTTCGGGCCGGAGAGCACCGCGACGCCGCGCCCGCGGACGAGCGTCGAGAGCCGCTCGCCCGTCGCCGGGTCGAGCCCTTTGGTCAGGCTCAGCACCGGAGCAGTCCCCGGGAACGCCTCGACGACCTCGCGGAACGCGCGCGACGGCACCGCGACGACGATCAGGTCGGCGCCGTCGTACGGCGCGTCGGCGAGCGCGGTCGCGCGCAGGCCGTAGGGGTAGGCGCGCGACGGATCGCGCACCGCGAGCGTGACGTCGTGCCCGCGCTCGCGCAGGAGCTTCGCGAACGACGTGGCCCACGCGCCGCCGCCGACGACGATCGTCTTCACGACCGCTTCCGGAAATCGATCGCGACCGGGACGCCCTCCAGCTCGTACCGCTCGCGCAGCTGGTTCTCGACCCAGTAGGCGTAGTCGCGCGTCACGAGCCCGGGGTCGTTGACCATGATGCGGAAGCGCGGCGGCCGCGAAGCAATTTGTGCCGCGTAGAGCAGATTGAGACGGCGGACGCCCTTCGACGGCGGCTGCCGCGCCTCCTTCAGCTCGCCGATGAAGCGGTTCAGCTCGGGCGTCGGGATTCGGCTCGCGTGCTTCTCGAAGAGTTCGGCGACCTTGTCGAGGACGCGCGAGATGCCGCGGCCGGTCTTCGCCGACGTGGTGATGAACGGCGGCCGCTGGCGCAGGCGGCGCTGCAGCTCCGGGCGGATGTCCTCGATCGTCACCTGTGACTCGTCCCACTTCGAGAGGACGACCAGCGTCGAGTTCTGCGCCTTGCGCGCGATGTCCGCGGCCGCGAGATCGCCCTCGGTGATGCCCTGGCTCGAGTCGATGAGCACGAGCGCGACGTCCGCGCGCTCCGCGGCCTCGAGCGCGCGCAGCTCCGAGTAGTACTCGATCCCCTGCCGCTGGCGCCGCTTGCGCCGGAGTCCGGCGGTGTCGACGAGCACGAACGTGTGGTCGTCGCGCTCGATCACGGTGTCGATCGTGTCGCGCGTCGTCCCGGGCACCTCGCTGACGATCGCGCGCTCCGCGCCGACGAGCGCGTTGAAGAGCGACGACTTGCCGACGTTGGGCCGGCCGAGGATCGCGACGCGCACCGCCTCCTCCGAGACCTGCGTGCGGCGCTCGCCGACCTCGTCGAGCCGCTCGACGATCTCGTCGAGGAGGTCGCCCGTGTTGAAGCCGTGCAGCGCCGAGAGCGGGAACGGGTCGCCGAGCCCGAGCCGGTGCAGCTCGAGCGCGAGCGACTCCTGCAACGGGTCGTCGATCTTGTTCGCGATCACGATCACCGGCTTGTGCGACACGCGCAGGATCTCGGCCAGCTCCTCGTCGCCGGGCGTGACGCCGGCGCGGGCGTCCACCACGAAGAGCACGAGGTCGGCCTCCTGGATCGCGACGCGCGCCTGGTCGGCGACGGAGCGCGTCAGCTCGTCGCGCCCCGCGATGTCGACCCCGCCGGTGTCGATGAGCAGGAACTGCTTGCCGTTCCACTCGCACACGAGCTCCTTGCGGTCGCGCGTCGTGCCGTGCGTCTCGTGGACGACGGCGGCGCGCGAGCTGGTCAGACGGTTGATGAGCGTCGACTTGCCGACGTTCGGGAAGCCGACGATCGCGACGGTCCCCAGCAGCTCCGTCGGCGGCGCCTCGGTCACAGCGGCGGCACCTCGCCGCTCGGGCGGCCGCGCGCATGCACGTCCGCGAGCCAGTCGAAGAGCAAGTGGATGCGGCGTTCGATCTCCACGCTCGCCTCCTTGTAGCCCTTGCCGCTCTTCGGCAGGCCCCCGAAGCGAAGCGGCTCGCCGAAGGCGACCGAGCATGCCGTCCAGTGCGTGAGCTTCCAGAACTGCGTGCCGTAGATCGCCGCCGGCACGACCGGCACGTCCTCCTGCAGCGCGACCATCGCGGCACCGGGCATCGCCCTCCCCGGCCGGCCGCTCGTCTGGCGCGTCCCCTCGACGAAGAGCCCGAGCACGCGGCCGTCGCGCGCCGCCTGCCGCATGATCCTCACCGCCTCGCGGTCCGACTCGCCGCGCCGCACCGACAGAGCGCCGTGGATGCGGATGACCTGCCCGAGCCCCGGAACGAGGTGCGCCTCGATCTTGGCCACGAAGTTGATGTTCCGCGGCGAGACGACGCCGACGACCGGGATGTCGATCCAGTGCAGGTGGTTGAGCGCGAGGACGACGCCGCCCTCGCGGGGCATGCGATCGCCGCCGTAGAGCCGCGGCCGCGTCGCGAGGCGCGCCGGCCAGCCCATCCAGACGCGGCCGACGCGCCAGGCCGTGTCGCCGTAGCTCATGACGGGCTGAGCGAGCGCTCGCGGATCAGCTCCTCGATCCGCGCCACGACGTCGTCCACCTGCAGGTGCGTCGTGTCGATCTCCACCGCATCGGGTGCGGGCTGCAGGCGTACGCGATCGGACTCGTCGCGCGTCTTGATGTCGGTCGTGAGCGCGTCGGCGCCGATGTCCGGGCGCTCGGCCTGGCGCCGCTGCGCGCGGATCGCCATCTCCGCGACGAGGTAGATCTTCAGCTCGGCCCAGGGGAGGACGGCGGTGCCGATGTCGCGGCCCTCGATCACGGCGTTCCCGTGGGCCGCGAGCTCGCGCTGCCGTTCGCGCATCACGGCGCGCACCTCCGGATGCCGGGCGACGACGACGACCATGCGGTCGATCCGGGACTGGCGGATCGACGTCGTCACGTCCGTGCCGGCGATCGAGACGCGCCCCACCTCGTCGAAGACGACCGGGTTGTCGCGCGCGAGCTCGTACAGCGGCTCGGGGTCGCCGAGCGGCAGCCCGCGCTGCATCGCGAGCCACGTGAGCGCGCGGTACATCGCGCCGGTGTCGAGGTACCGGAAGCCGAGCCGCTCCGCGAGGCGGCGTGCGACGGTGCTCTTTCCGGCCCCCGCGGGGCCGTCGATCGTGATGATCATCTCTGGGCGACTGAGTCGAGGAGGTCGAAGAAACCGGGGAAGCTTATAGCGACAGTCTCGGCCTCCCCGATTTCCACCCCTTCCCGCGACGCCAGGCCTGCGATCGCCCCGAGCATCGCAATCCGGTGGTCGCCGCGGGCGTCGATCTTGCCGCCCCGGGGGCGCGACGGAACGCCCGTGACCGCGAACCCGTCGGGCCGCCCCTCGATCCGCACGCCCACGCGCCTCAGCTCCTCGACGACGGCGTCGATCCGGTCGGTCTCCTTGTGCCGGAGCTCCTCCGCGCCCCGCACCTCGCTCGTCCCGCGCGCGAACGAGGCGGCGAGTGCGAACAGCGGCAGCTCGTCGACGAGCGACGGCACCTCGCCGCCTTCGATCGTCGTCGCGACGAGGGGCGCCGAGCGCACCTCGATCTCGGCGACGGGCTCGCCGCCGACGCTGCGGCGGTTGAAGACGGTGACGTGGGCGCCCATCCGCTCGAGCACGTCGAGGAGACCCGTGCGCGTCGGGTTGACGTTCACGCCGTGAACGACGAGCTCTGAGCCGGCCAGCACCGCCGCGCCCACGATGTACGGCGCCGCGGACGAGATCTCGCCCGGGATGTCGAGATCGAGCGGCGGTAGCTGCCCCGGCGGCCAGACGGACACGTCGTGGGCGCCGCGCTCGACGCGCACACCGAGGCCCCTGAGGATGCGCTCCGTGTGGTCCCTCGTCGGCACCGGCTCGACGACGGTGGTCGGCCCGGCTTCCGCCAGCAGCCCCGCGAGCAGCACCGCGGACTTCACCTGCGCGCTCGCGACCGGGAGCTCGTACCTGATCGGGTGCAGGCGGCCTCCCGTGATGCGCACGGGCGCGTGGCCGTCGGTGGTCTCGACCCGCGCGCCCATCTCGCCGAGCGGCGTCGCGATTCGCGTCTGGTCGCGCGACGACAGCGACTCGTCGCCGACGAGCTCGAACGTCCCCTCCTGGCCGGTGAGGATTCCGGCGAGCAGCCGCAGGACCGTCCCCGCGTTGCCGCAGTCCAGCGGCTCGTCCGGGGCGCGCAGGCCGCGCAGGCCGACGCCGTGCACGACGATCTCGTCGCCGCCGTCGTCGTCGACGCGGACGCCGAGCTGCCGGACGACGTCGATCGCCGACTCGGTGTCGGCGGCGCGTCCGAAGCCGCGGATCCGGCTCGTCCCGTCGGCGATTGCGCCGAGGAGGACGGCGCGCTGCGAGATCCCCTTCACGCCCGGGACGGCGATCGCGCCGCGGAGGGCGGCCGCCGGCTCAACCTTCATCGAGCACCGCCGAGACGACCACGCCGTAGCCCTGCGCCTCGAGCAGCTCCGCCGCGCGCTCCGCCTCGCCCTCACCGGTGACGAGCACGGTGAGCGTGCCGCCGCGCTCGGGCGAGAAGTGCTCGAGCTCGAAGTCCTCGATGTTGATGCGCTCGGCGCCGAGCGCCTGCGTGATCCCGGCGAGGATGCCCGGCCGGTCCGGCACGTGCACGCGCAGGCGGTGGAGCGCACCCGGATCCGGGTACGCGCGCGCGAGCATCCGGCGCCGGTTCTGCGACGCCTCGCCGATCCAGCGCGCGAGGAAGCCCGCGTCGCCCTGCTCGAGCGCCGCCTCGACTTGCTCGATCCGTCTGCGGTGCTCGGCCAGGGCCTCGCGGACCGCGGCGGCATTGTCGAGGAAGATGTCGATCCAGATGCGCGGGTTCGCGCCCGCGACGCGCGTCATGTCGCGCAGCGATCCGCCCGCGTTCATCAGCGGCTCGTGCCCTTCGACGCGCGTCGCTCCGGTCTGGTTGACGACCACGTTCGCGAGCACGTGCGGGACGTGGCTCGTGAGCGCCACGAGCCGGTCGTGCGCGGCCGGGTCGATCGCCACCGGCGTCGCGCCGAGGTCGGTCACGAAGCCGTGCAGGAGCCGGTGCCGCTCCGGATCCGTCTGCGCGATCGGCGTCACGAACCACGTCGCGCCCTCGAAGAGCTCCGCGTTGGCGTGCTCGGCGCCGCGCGCCTCCGACCCGCAGATCGGATGGCCGCCGACGAAGCGCGGCGAGCCGTCGGCGGCGGCGACCACGCTCGCCTTCGTCGAGCCGACGTCGGTCACCGTCGTCGCGTCGCCGCTCGCCGCGAGCGTCGCGGCCACCTGTGCGGGGAGCTGCGCGATCGGCGCGGCGACGACCGCGAGCTCGGCGTCGCGCACCGCCTCCGCGAGCGACCCCGCGGGCGCGTCGACCGCGCCGCGCGAGACGGCGGTCGCGAGCGCCGTTTCGTCCGGGTCCCAGCCGGCGACGGTCGCGCCGCGGCGCTTCGCCGCCAGCGCCACCGACGTCCCCATCAGACCTGTTCCGACGACCGCGAGCCGCACGCCGCCACTCTAGGTGTCGCGGCGTCGCAGCTCCTCGGGCAGGATCAGCCTCCGCCCGGCCTCTTGCTCGGCGAACTCGACCGCCCGCGAGCGCGCGAGCAGGGAAACAGCCTGCGTCGCATGGTCGTCGTCGACCGACACCGTGAAGAGCGTCGAGAGCTCCGGGTCGCCGGGGAAGAGCGGCTCGACGGTCGCACCCAGCTCCTCCAGGCCGGTGACGACGTCGCCGCGCGCGTCCTCGCCCGCGTCCTCGCGGAGCTTCATGCGGAGCGTCGTCATACCTCGGCCAGCGCCGCCCGCAGGTCGAGCAGGCCGTCGCCGACGGAGGTCGTCCGGCCGGCGCCCCGCATGCCCGGCAGCGTGGCCGCGCTCGCCTTCAGGCGGCGCTTCACGTCTGTGGGCGTCCAGGACGGATTCTGCGCCGCGAGGAGCGCCGCGGCGCCCGTCACGTGCGGTGTTGCCATCGACGTGCCGCTCCAGCTCGCGTAGTTCGTCTCGGGCCGGTACCTCGACCGTGTCGTCGGCAGCGTCGAGAGGATGTTGACGCCCGGCGCGGCGAGCGCGATGTGTCGGCCCGTGTTCGAGAACGGCGCCCGCTTGTTCGCCTCGGTCGTCGCCCCGACGGCGAGAATGCCCTTGTACGCCGCGGGATACTCGACCGGGTTGCCGTCCTCGTACTCGTTGCCCATCGCGGCAACAACCGTGACGCCGAAGCGCCCGAGCCGGTCGAACAGGAGCTGCTCGGTCCGGGACGACACGGTGCCGCCGATCGAGAGGTTCAGCGCCTTCGCACCGCTCTGCGCAATCTCGCCGAGTGCGCGCAGGAACCGCGTCCCGTCGACGTAGAACTCGCCCCGCTCCGGAGTGTCGCCGAAGATCTTCCAAACGGCGATGCGCGCGTTCGAGACGCCCGCGATCCCGACGCCGTCGTTCGCGACCGCGCCGAGGATCCCGGAGACGTGCGTCCCGTGGCCGACGATGTCCTTCGCCGAGATTCCGGTGTGGTGATAGGCGTCGATCGCGCGCGCCAGATCGGGATGACGCTCGTCGACGCCCGTGTCGGCCACGGCGACGAGCACGTCGCTCGCGTCGGGAAGGGGGGCGTCGAACCAGTGGATCGCCCGCAGCCCCCACTGGCGGTTCCGGAACGGGTCGGGCGCCGCCGCGGCCGCGAGCAGCCAGCGCGCCGGCATCGGCTCGGCGTACTCGACGCCGCGCGCCGACTCGACCTTCCGGAGCAGCGCCTTCGTGACGTTCTTCTCCGGGACGTGGACGACGGCGAGCCCGGCGAGATCCTCGGGCGCCTCCGCCACGCTCGCCGCGACCGCGATCCGCGCGCCGAGCGCGCCGCCGAGCGCGCGCCCGCGCACCGGCGCGAACAGCGGCTCGACCTGCCGCGCACCGGCCTCACGGCGCAGAAAGTCGAACGCCTCGGTCACCGACTCCGGCAGGAGCTTCGCCGCCGCGGCCGTGACGCGCGCTGCGCCGACGTGCGGCCGCACCGCCTCCTCGCGGACGCGGACCAGGATCTGCCCCGGCAGGAGCTCCAGGCGTTTCGCCACAGGCCGCCCGAACGTCGGCGCGTCGCTCGGCCTCACCCGCGCGACACTACGCCGCGGGCGGGGGCGTTGCCAAATCGGGCGTCAGCCGATCTCCTTGCCCATGAGAGCGACGAACGACCTGACCTCGTCTGCGAAGGCGCCGAACTGGTCCGTCGGGATCTGCTGCGGCCCGTCGCAGAGCGCCTCTTCCGGGCGGGGATGCGACTCGACGATGATCCCGTCGGCGCCGACGGCGACGGCCGCGCGCGCGAGCGGCAGCACGAGGTCGCGGCGGCCGGCGGCGTGCGACGGGTCGACGATCACCGGCAGATGGGTCTCGTGCTTCAGCACGGCGACCGAGCCCAGGTCGAGCGTGTAGCGCGTCGAGCGCTCGAAGGTCGTGATCCCGCGCTCGCACAGCACGATGCGGTCGTTCCCCTCCTTGGCGATGTACTCCGCCGCCATCAGCAGCTCCTCGACGGACGCCGACGGCCCGCGCTTGATCAGCACCGGCTTCTCGGCGCGGCCGACCTCGGCGAGGAGCACGAAGTTCTGCATGTTCCGCGCGCCGATCTGGATCACGTCCGCGACGTCGATCACCGCCTCGACGTGGCGCGGGTCCATCAGCTCGGTGACGACGGGCAGCCCCGTCTCCTCCTTCGCCTCGCGCAGGACGTCGAGCGCCTCGAGCCCCATCCCCTGGAACGTGTACGGAGACGTGCGCGGCTTGAACGCGCCGCCGCGGAGCCACGTCGCGCCGGCCTTTGCGACCGCCCGGGCCGTCTCGAGCGTCTGCTCGCGGTACTCGACCGTGCAGGGCCCGGCGATGAGGCCGAACCAGTTGTCGCCGAGCTTGCGCCCCTCGACGTCGATCACCGTCGGATCCGGGGAGATCTCGCGCGCGACGAGCTTGTACGGCTTGAGGATCGGCACCACCTGCTCGACGCCGGGGTAGCCCTCGAGCGGCAGCGTCGCGAGCTGCTCGCGGTCGCCGATCGCGCCGATCACCGTCGCCTCGCGGCCGCGCTGGACGCGCGCCTCGATCCCGTGCTCGCCGAGTGCCACGAGCACGTGCTCGACCTGGTCGGGGGTCGCCGAGGCCCCCATCACGATCAGGAGCTCGGGTGCGCCGGTCGCGGTGGCCATGAAACGCAGTGTAGATGCGGCTATCCTCTGTGAGGTGATCTTCGCCGGACGCATCTGGTGGTCATGGCGCCACGGGCGCGGCGAGAGCCTGCGCGCATAGCCCGCGCAGCGCCGCGTCCGGATCGATATCCGAAACGCTTCGACCACCAGGAGTCAGACACATGAGAGTCTTCTCGGGCATTCAGGCGACGGGCGACAAGCACGTCGGCAACTACATCGGGGCCATGCGCCAGTACGTCTCGACCCAGGACGAGGGCGACGCGTTCTTCTGCATTGTCGACCTCCACTCGATCACCGTGGAGTACGACCCGCGCGAGCTGCACGATCGCACGCTCGACCTCGCCGCGCTGCTGTTCGCGGTCGGCCTCGACCCGCAGCGCTCGACGCTGTTCCTCCAGAGCCACGTGCCGGCTCACGCGGAGGCGGCGTGGCTGCTGGCGTCGGTCACGAGCTACGGCCAGCTGCAGCGGATGACGCAGTTCAAGGAGAAGGGCGAGGGTCGAGAGTTCGTCTCGGCCGGGCTCTTCACGTACCCGGTGCTGATGGCGGGCGACATCCTCCTCTACCAGGCAGATGTCGTCCCGATCGGCGACGACCAGAAGCAGCACCTGGAGCTGTCGCGCGACATCGCCGAGCGCTTCAACAGCCGCTACGGCGAGACGTTGAAGGTGCCGGAAGGCCGCTATCCGGAGACAGGCGGCCGGATCATGGACCTGCAGGAGCCCGACCGGAAAATGTCCACCACCGACAGCCAACCGCAGGGCAAGGTGCTGATCACGGACCCGCCGGAGACGGTCCGGCGCAAGCTGAAGAGCGCCGTCACCGATTCCGG
>DASXTR010000150.1:0-3257 GCA_036505325.1 Gaiellaceae bacterium | reverse complement strand
AAGCTGCTCGTCGGAGTGCTGGACCCAGACAACAGGGACCCGTTCCCGCCGCGCCTTCTCCACAAGGCTGCCGACGTTCGCGACGACCGCGTCCCGCTCGTGAGCCCCCTCGACGACACCGTTCTGCACGTCGACGACGAGGAGTGCGGTGTTCGGCCGGTTCTCGAGTGTGGTCATGGTCTCCCCTTACTTACGACAGTGGGATCAGGTCTTGCAATGACATCACCGGCGCGGTACCGCGCGATTCGGCTCTGTCTCTAGCTTCCCGCCGATGGGCGCACCTGGGATCGAACCAGGGACCTCTCGCGTGTGAAGCGAGCGCTCTCCCGCTGAGCTATGCGCCCGGGAAAGTCCGCGGCACCGGTGAGGGATCCTTAGGGCTGCTTCCTCCCGGATCTGACCCGGTTCGGAATCTCACCGCGCCGCGGGCCCGCGCATTTTAGCCGCGGCTGCTTGCTCCTGCTCGCGGCGCGCCTCCCACTCCTCGCGCATCTCGGGCGGCATCGTCTCCGCCAGTAGCGCCGTCGTCAGGAACGCGCCGCCCGTTCGTCCTTCCGCGACGACGTCGCCGACGACGATCGTCAGCTCGCCGGCGTCGAACGTCGACGCGATTCGCGCCTCCGCGTATCCCACTGCGCGCGCGAGGATCGGGCTGCCGGTCGCGCCCGGCCGCCATCCGAATCCCGCGAGCTTGTCGCCGTCGCGCCCCGAGCGCATGCCCAGCGCGCGCACGAGGTCGAGCGCGTCGGGCGGCAGCAGGTGCACCGCGAACGCGCCCGAGGCGAGGACGAGGTCGTGTGTCAGGTTCGCCTTCGCGAGCGCGACGAGCACGCGCGGCGTCTCCGCGAAGAGCGACGCCGCGATCGCCGTGGTCGAGATCAGGCCGTTGGCGCGGCCCTCGTGGGCCGCCGTGACCGCGACCGGCGGGCCCCAGAGCTCGTCGAGGATGCCCGGGAGGCGAAGGCTCAGGACGCCGGCGTCTTGTTCTCGTCGATGCAGCGTTTGATCACGGCGAGCTCCTTTTGCGAGATCTTCGCCGGGGGCGCGCCCTCGTACGGGGACGGGTTGCCGCGGAAGTCCACGATCCCGTTCTCGACGCGCGCGGTCGTCTTCGGGTTCCTCTTCTTGAACACCTCGTCGGCCTTCGCCTGGCTCGGGTAGAAGGTGAGCGTGAACACGACACCGCCGGGCGAAGTGCCGTCGAGCGTCGTCTGGCTCGGCTGCACCAGGAAGTCCTCGCTGATCAGACAGTTCCCGACGGAGATGCCGTTGACGCCGCCGCCGCCGGTCGGAATGCCCTTCTCGCCGCCGCCGTTGCCCGACGTGCTGCTGCCGCCTCCGCCGCAGCCGGCCGCGCCGAGCGCGCCGAGCGCGAGCAGAATCATCGGGGTCCTCTTCATCTCGTGAAAGCGTCCTTTCGACAGGGTTGCGCGCGAGAGTAGCTCCGGCCGCCGACTTGCGCAATCCGGTGCCGACACGCACAATGGGCGGCCGACGACGACTCTGGGAGGTGGTGCACCGATGAAGCGATTCCACGACAGCGCAGACCGCACCGCCGCCGCCCGCTCCCGCCTCTCGTAAGCGCGCGTGACGGGCTGCGGCCCGTTTCCCGTTCACGCATGCAAAGGAGCTTTCGTTGACACTTCCGGTTACGGAAACCGTTCTCCAGCGACTCGGCTGGGACGACGGCTGGGAAGCCGCGTTCGAGCCGCACCGCGCCGCGGGGCTCGCGCCCGCCCGCGTCGGGGTCCAGCACAGGGGCGCCTACGACCTGCTGACGGAGGAGGGCGAGCTGCGCGCGCCCGCGGCCGCCCGCCTCGTGCGCGAGGGCGCCCTGCCCGCGGTCGGCGACTGGGTCGGGGTCGACCGCGAGCGAGGCTTCGTCGAGGCCGTGCTGCCGCGGCGCACCGCGATCTCGCGCAAGGAGGTCTGGCAGGCGACGCGCGAGCAGGTGCTCGCGGCGAACGTCGACGTCGCGTTCCTCGTCCAGGCGCTCCCGTACGACTACAACCCGCGCCGGCTCGAGCGCTACCTGGCGATGGCGTGGGAGAGCGGCGCTCAGCCGGTCGTGCTGCTGACGAAGACCGATCTCGTCGACAACGTGCAGCCGTGGCTCGACGACGTCGAGTCGGTGACGCTCGGCGCCGTGCCGGTCGTCGCGCTCTCGCCGATCACGGGCGACCACCTGGACGACGTGCGCCCGTTCTTCGAGGGCAACAGGACAGCGGTGCTGCTCGGCTCGTCAGGCGTCGGCAAGTCGACGATCGTGAACGCGCTCGTCGGCGAGGAGGTGCTCGCGACGCAGGAGGTGCGCGAGGACGACCAGATGGGCCGCCACACGACGTCGCACCGCGAGCTGATCCTGCTCCCGGGCGGCGGCGTCGTCCTCGACACGCCGGGGATCCGGGAGCTTCAACTCTGGGACGCCGACCTCGAACACGCCTTCGCCGACGTGGAGGAGCTCGCTGCGCAGTGCCGGTTCAGCGACTGCTCGCACACGAGCGAGCCGGGGTGCGCCATCCGCGCGGCGCTCACGGACGGAACGCTGCCGCGCGACCGGTGGGACAGCTACGTCAAGCTGCAGCGCGAGCTCGAGGCGCTCGAGGTGCGGCGGAACGTGCTGCTGCGCAAGGAGCGCGTGAGGGAGTACAAGATTCGAACGAAGGCGATGCGGAAAAAGCGGCGCTGATGTCGACGACCGCGGCCGGCCCACGCGTTCAGCCGGACGCGGTCGAGTTCCACGTCCCCGATCCCGAGCGGCGCCTCGAGCGGGTGCGGCTCGCCCAGGAGGTCCTGCGCCCGCGGCTCGGCCCCGACTTCGAGCGCGTCCCCGGCGGCTGGCGCCTCGAGCTCCCGCGGCCCGACGCCGACCGCATGGAGTACCTGGTCGAGATCGACGGCACGCTCGGCCCCGACCCGACGAACCCGCGACGCGCGCCCGGGCCGTTTGGGGACAAGTCGGTCGTCGAATGGCCCGAGTACGAGCCGCCGGCGTGGGTCGACTCGATCGCCGACGAGGGACCGGTGGAGGAGATCGAGCTGCGCTCGCGCAGGCTCGTCGCGCGCGTCCGCGTCCTCCTCTACTCGACGCCCGACCCGCCGCCGCCCGCGTCGCCGCTGCTCGTCGCGCACGACGGGCCCGAGTACGCCGAGTACTCGGCACTCACGCGTTTCCTCGACGCGATGAGCTGGGAGGAGCGCATCCCGCCGCTGCGCGCGGCGCTCATCCAGCCGGTCGACCGCGACGAGACGTACTC
>DASXTR010000149.1:0-2979 GCA_036505325.1 Gaiellaceae bacterium | reverse complement strand
GCGGCCTACGTGCTCGGCGCCCGCGTCGTCGAGAAGCACTTCACGCTCAACCGCGCGCTGAAGGGGACGGACCACGCCTTTTCGCTCGAGCCGCAGGGACTTCGGAAGATGGTGCGCGACCTGCGCCGTACGCGCCTCGCCCTCGGCGACGGAACGAAGACGATGTATCCGAGCGAGGCCTCGCCGATTCTCAAGATGGCCAAGAAGATCGTCGCGGCGCGCAATCTCCCCGTCGGCCACGTGCTGACACGCGACGATCTCGCGCTCAAGTCGCCCGGTGACGGGTTGCCGCCCTACGAGCTGGAGCGTGTGGTCGGCCGCACGTTGCGTCATCCGATGGTCGAGGAGATGGCGCTGACGTTCGAGTTGCTCGAGGAGCGTGTGCCCGAACTGCTCGAGGAGGCGGTGACGAGCTCGGTCGATGACCGGTGACCTCGCCGGAGGCGTCGCGATCGTCACCGGCGCACTCGGCCACCTCGGCCCGCAGTGGGTCGCGACGCTCGAGCGCGCGGGGATGCAGGTCGTCGGCATCGACGTTCGCGACGGTGCGAGCGAGGCGTCGCTGTTCGAGATCGCCGACGTGACCGACAGCGAAGCGCTGATGCGCGTCCGGCGGCGAGTGGAGGAGGAGCTGGAAACGCCGCGCGTGCTCGTGAACAACGCGGGGATCGACCAGCCGCCCGACCCGGAGGCGGCGGGAGGCGGCGTCGAGGAGCTGTCGCCCGACGACTTCCTGCGCGTCCTCGACGTCAACACCCGCGGCACGTTCGTCGCGTCGCAGGTCTTCGGATCGGCGATGCGCAGCGCCGGCCGCGGGTCGATCGTGAACATCGGCTCGCTGTACGCGTCGATCTCGCCCGACCCGTCGTTCTACGCGCACATCCCGGGCTTCACGAAGCCGCCGGCCTACGGCGCGTCGAAGGCAGGGGTCGTCCAGCTCACGAAGTGGCTGGCGCGGCACCTTGCGCCGGTGCGGGTGAACACGCTCTCGCCCGGCGGCGTGCGCGCCGCGCAGGACGACGAGTTCGTGGCGAAGTACTGCGCCCGCGTCGCGCTGGGGCGCATGGCGGAGCCCGAGGACCTGAGCGGGCCGCTGCTCTTCCTCGCCTCCGATGCGTCGCGGTACGTGACGGGCCACGAGCTGCGCGTGGACGGGGGCTTCACGGCGTGAGCGTCACGATCGACGTGCGGACGGTCGCGAACATGATCGCCGGCGAGGAGCGCCCTGCGGCGAGCGGCGAGACCTTCGACAAGCTCGCGCCCGCTACGGGCGAGCTGCTGAGCCGCGTCGCGCGGTCTGACGCACGCGACGTCGACGCGGCCGTCGGCGCCGCCGCTGCGGCGCAGGGTGCGTGGGCCGCCCGCCCGGTGGAGGAGCGCGGCCGCATTCTGCGCCGCGTCGCGCAGCTGCTCGAGCGCGATCGCGAGGCGGTAGCCGCCGTCGTCGCAGCGGAGACCGGGAAGGCGCCGCGCGACGCGCGCGGCGAGACCGACGGCGCGATCGAGCTCGGCTACTTCATGGCCGGCGAGGGGCGGCGCTTCTACGGCCGGACGATGCCGAGCGCCGTGCCGAACCGGGAGGCGATGACGGTGAGGCAGCCGCTCGGCGTGGCGGGCCTGATCATCGCGGCGAACACGCCGATCGCCAACGTGGCGTGGAAGGTGTTCCCCGCGCTTCTCTGCGGCAACGCCGCCGTCCTGAAGGCGTCCGAAGACGCGCCCGAGACGGCGCTCGTGTTCGCGCGGCTCGCCGCCGAGGCCGGCGTCCCGCCCGGCGTGCTCAACGTCGTCCACGGCTACGGCGCCGAGGCGGGTCAGCCGCTCGTCGAGGACTCCCGCGTTGCCGTCGTCTCGTTCACGGGATCGACCGCGGTCGGGCGAACGATCGCGCGCGTGGCGGGCGAGCGGCTGGCGAAGGTGTGCCTCGAGCTCGGAGGCAAGAACCCGCTCGTGGTGTGCGCGGACGCCGATCTCGCCAAGGCCGCCGAGGCGGCCGCCCTCTCGGCCTTCTCGAACGCGGGCCAGCGCTGCGCCGCCGGCTCGCGGATCATCGTGTTCGACGCCGTCTACGACCGCTTCCGCGAGCTCCTCCTCGAGCGCACGCAGGCCCAGCGCGTCGGCCCCGACGACGAGCACGATTTCGGTCCCGTGATCAACGAGCGGCAGCTCGAGAACATGCTCGCCGCCGTCGAGCGTGCGCGGGAGGACGGCGCCGAGGTGATCGCGGGGGGCGAGCGGCTGACCGGCTCCGGCTACGACGGCGGCTTCTACGTGGCGCCGACGATCGTCGAGGGAGTCGGCGCCGACGCCGAGATCGCCTGCACCGAGCTCTTCGGGCCGATCACGACGCTTCACCGCGTCGCCGATTTCGAGGAGGCGGTCGCGGTGGCGAACGCGAGCCCCTACGGGCTCACGGCGGCGATCTGGACGGCGAGCGTCCACCGCGCGCAGGAGTTCACCCGGCGCATCGTCGCCGGAGGCGTGCAGGTGAACGGCCCGACCTACGGCTTCGAGCCGCACGTGCCCTTCGGCGGCGAGCGCAATTCGGGTACCGGATGGCGTGAGCCGGGAACGGAGGCGCTCGACGTGTACTCGGACTGGAAGACGGTGTACGTCACCCACGACCCCGGAGCCGTCTGAGTGCCGGCAGCGGTGGCGCTCGTCCCGGCGAGGGCGGGGTCGCAGCGCGTGCCCGGGAAGAACGTCCTGCCCCTCGCCGGCCACCCGCTTATCGCCTACACGATCGCAGCCGCCCGCGAGAGCGGCGTCTTCGCCGCCGTCGTCGTCTCGACCGACTCCGACGAGATCGCGGAGATCGCGCGACGGTACGGCGCGGACGTGCCGGGCCTGAGGCCGGCCGAGCTAGCGACCTCGACCTCGCCCGACATCGAGTGGGTGCTGCACGTCATGTCCAACCGCTCGGAGGATCTGTTCGCGATCCTGCGCCCGACGAGCCCGTTTCGCTCGGCGGCCACGATC
>DASXTR010000148.1:0-25812 GCA_036505325.1 Gaiellaceae bacterium | reverse complement strand
CTCGAGCGCCGCGACCATCGCGCTCGGAATCGAGGCCGCGGCCCGCTGGCAGGGGCGCCCGCTCGAGCTCGAGCGCAAGCTGGCGATCGCCCTCCAGCTCGAGAGCCACGCCGACAACCTCGCCGCCGCGCTCGCCGGCGGCGCGTGCCTGACCTGGCGCGAGGGTGGGCGCCACCGCGTCGCCCGCCTCGCACGCGACCTTCCCCTCCAGCCGATCGCCGTCTCTCCCCCCGACCGCGTCGCCACGGCCGCCTCGCGTGGACGTCTCCCCTTCGTCCTCGCTCATGAGCAGGCGGCCGTGGCGGCGTCGCGCGCCGCGCTCCTCGGTGCGGCGCTGGCCGCGGGGGACGCGGACCTCCTGCGCGCGTCGTTCGACGACGTACTGCACGAGCCGTACCGGATGGAGGACTCCCCGCTGCTCCAGGAGCTGCGCGCGGAGGGCGCGACACTGTCCGGCTCCGGGCCGACGGTGATCGTCTGGGTCGAGCCGGCGGAGGCAGCGGCGCGCGCCGCGGAGCTCGAGCGGCGCTTCCCGGACGCGACGGTGCGCGTGCTGGCCGTCGCCGAGGGCGCGAAGGCGGAGGAGGTGGCGCGAGCGTGAGCCGCAACGGCGACGACCCGTACGCGCGGCCGACCGACCCGGCGAAGCGGCACAGCGCCGCGCTCACCGACGGCGTCGACCGCGCGCCGGCGCGCGCCATGCTCAAGGGCATCGGCTTCACGGACGAGGACCTCGCGCGCCCGCTCGTCGGGGTCGCGACGACCTGGATCGAGACGATGCCGTGCAACTGGAATCACCGCGTGCTCGCCAAGGAGGTCAAGCGCGGGATCCGCGAGGCGGGCGGCACGCCGATGGAGTTCAACACGATCTCGGTCTCCGACGGCGTGTCGATGGGCACCGCGGGGATGCGCGCGTCGCTCGTCTCGCGCGAGGTGATCGCGGACTCGATCGAGCTCGTCGCCCGCGGGCACCTCTTCGACGGCCTCGTCTGCGTCGTCGGGTGCGACAAGACGATCCCTGCCGCCGCGATGGCGCTCGCCCGCCTCGACATCCCGGGGCTCGTGCTCTACGGCGGCTCGATCGGGCCGGGGCGCTTCCGCGACCGCGACGTGACGATCCAGGACGTCTTCGAGGCGGTCGGCGCGCACGCGGCGGGGACGATGAGCCCGGCGGACGTGCACGCGCTCGAGGACGTCGCATGCCCGGGCGCCGGCGCGTGCGGCGGGCAGTTCACTGCGAACACGATGGCGACCGCGCTCGATTTCCTCGGCATCTCGCCGTCGGCGCTGTCCGGGATCCCGGCGACCGCGCCGGAGAAGAAGGAGGCTGCCGCGGAGGCCGGCCGGGTCGCGATGCGCCTCGTCCGGGACGACGTCCGGCCGTCGGCGATCATCACCCGCCGCGCGATCGACAACGCGATCGCCGCGATCGCCGCGACCGGCGGGTCGACGAACGGCGTGCTGCACCTGCTCGCGATCGCGCACGAGCTCGGCATCGAGCTCTCGCTGGAAGATTTCGATTCGATTTCCGAGCGCACCCCGGTGGTCGCCGACCTGAAGCCTGGAGGGCGGTTCGTCGCAACCGACCTCCAGGCTGCGGGCGGCATCGGGCTCGTCGCGCGCGAGCTGATCCGCGGCGGCGCCGTGGACGAGGCCGCGCTGACGGTCGACGGGCGCACGCTCGGCGAGGTCGCGACCGCGGTCGCCGAGCGGCCGGGACAGGAAGTGGTCGTCTCGTGGGACGAGCCGCTGAAGCCGCGCGGCGGCCTGGCCGTCCTGCGCGGCTCGCTCGCCCCCGACGGCTGCGTCGTGAAGCTCGCCGGGCACGAGCGCACCTACCACCGCGGCCCCGCGCGCGTGTTCGACTCCGAGGAGGACTGCTTCGCGGCCGTGAAGGCGCGCTCGATCCAGGCCGGCGACGTGATCGTCATCCGCTACGAGGGGCCGGCCGGCGGGCCCGGCATGCGCGAGATGCTGCACGTGACCGCCGCGATCGTCGGCGAGGGGCTCGGCGACGACGTCGCGCTGATCACCGACGGGCGCTTCTCCGGCGCGACGCACGGGCTGATGGTCGGCCACATCGCGCCCGAGGCGGCGCGCGGCGGGCCGGTCGCGGCGCTGCGCGACGGCGACCCGGTCGTGATCGACGTCGACGCGAGGCGGCTCGACGTCGAGCTCCCGGAGGGCGAGCTCGAACGCCGGCTCGCCGAGTGGACGCCGCCCGCGCCCCGCTACGAGAAGGGCGTCTTCGCGAAGTACGCCGCGTCCGTGAGCAGCGCCTCCCAAGGAGCGGTCACGTGCTAGACCGGCGCGGCCTGCAGCAGCTTGCGGATGCCGCGGCACGCCTGCGCGATCCGCTGCTCGTTCTCCACCAGGGCGAACCGTACGTACCCCTCGCCGCCCGGCCCGAAGCCGACGCCCGGGCTGACGGCGACGCCCGCATCCTGCGCCAGCGTGACGGCGAACTCCAGCGAGCCGGCAGCACGCCACGGCTCCGGAATCGGCGCCCACACGAACATCGTCGCCCGCGGCGGCTCGACGTCCCACCCCGCGCGCGCGAGGCCGGCGACGAGCGCATCGCGCCGGACGCGGTAGATCTCGGTCACCTCGCGCGGGTAGTCAGGCTCTTCCCGCATGGCGACGATCGACGCGATCTGGATCGGCTGGAAGGTCCCGTAGTCGAGGTAGGACTTGAGCTTCGCGAGCGCCGCGACGACGTCCGGCCGCCCGAGCACGAAGCCGACGCGCCAGCCGGCCATCGAGAAGGACTTGGTCAGGCTGTACAGCTCGACCGAGCACTCGAGGGCGCCGTCGCAGGCGAGCAGCGAGGGCGGTTCGTAACCGTCGAAGGCGATGTCGGCGTAGGCGAAGTCGTGGACGAGCAGCACGTCGTTCGCGCGCGCCCAGTCGACGAGCCGCTGCAGCTGCGACACCTCCGCGACCCGCGTGGTCGGGTTGTGCGGGAAGGACAGGATGACGACCCGCGGTCGCGGGCGCGAGCGCTCGAACGTCTCGATCACGCCGTCGACGAAGTCGTCGCCTGCGACCGGCACCTGCGCGACGGACGCGCCGGCGAGCACGGGCGCGAAGAGGTGGATCGGGTAGCTCGGCGTCGGCACGACGGCGACGTCGCCCGGCTCGACGAGCACCCACAGCAGGTGCGAGAGGCCTTCCTTGGCGCCGATCGACGTGATCGCCTGCGTCTCGGGGTCGAGGCGCACGCCGAAGCGGCGGTCGTACAGCTCGCAGATCGCCGCGCGCAGCTGCGGGATGCCGCGGCTCGCGGAGTACCGGTGGTTGGCCGGCTTGGCCGCCGCCTCGCACAGCTTCTCGACGGCGCGCGCCGGGGACGGGATGTCCGGGTTGCCGAACCCGAGGTCGATCACGTCCCGGCCGCCGCGCCGCAGGTCCCGCTTCAACTGGTCGATCGTCGCGAAGACGTAAGGGGGGAGATCGTGAACTCGCCGGAACTTCACCATTCGGATCTTAGGGGTGCGCCGTGCCCGTCTCGGTGATCCGCTGCCGCGTCTGCGAGGCGGAGTACGAGCCGGGCGCGGTCGGCGTCTGCGAGCGCTGCTTCGGCCCGCTCGAGCCCGTGTACGACTGGGACTCGCTGCGGGTGACGCGCTCGGAGATCGAAGCCGGGCCGCGCAACATCTGGCGCTACGCGCCGCTGCTGCCGGTCGCGGCGCCGCCGCCGTCGGCGTTCGCCCCGGGCATGACGCCGCTCGTGCCGGCGCCGCGGCTTGCAGCGGCGCTCGGTCTCGGCGAGCTGTTCGTGAAGCTCGACACGGCGAACCCGACGCACTCGTTCAAGGACCGCGTCGTTGCGGTTGCGTCCGCGAAGGCGCAGGAGCTCGGCTTCACGACGCTCGCCTGCTCGTCGACGGGGAACCTCGCCAACGCCGTGGCGGCGCGCGCGGCCGCCGACGGGCTCGAGGCGATCGTGTTCTGCCCGTCGACGATCGAGCGCGAGAAGCTCGTCGCGACTGCGGTCTACGGTGCGACGCTGTACACGATCCGCGGCACGTACGACGACTGCTCTCGGCTCGTCACGGAGCTCGCGGGCGAGGTCGAGTGGGGGTTCGTCAACAACAACCTGCGCGCGTACTACGCCGAAGGGTCGAAGACGGTTGCGTTCGAGATCGCGGAGCAGCTTGGGTGGGAGACGCCCGACGCGGTCGTGTGCCCCGTCGCGTCCGGCTCGCTGCTGACCAAGCTCTGGCAGGGCTTCGACCAGTTCCGCCGGGTCGGGCTCGCCGACGGCCCGGCGCCGAGGATCTTCGGCGGCCAGGCCGAAGGCTGCTCGCCGGTCGCTGCCGCGTTCGCCGACGAGCGCCGCGTCTCGCCGGTGCGCCCGCAGACCCGCGTCCACTCGCTCGCGATCGGGTCGCCGGCCGACGGCGACCTCGCCGTTGCGACCGCGCAGTCGTCGGGCGGCGCGATCTACGCCGTCCCGGAGGACGAGGTCGGCGAGAACATCGAGCTGCTCGCCGAGGCGACCGGCGTGTTCGGCGAGGCCGCGGCGGGCGTCACGCTCGGCGCGCTGCGCACCGCCGTACGCCGCGGCGACCTCGGGCCGTCCGATCGCGTCGTGCTGTGCGTCACGGGCACGGGGCTCAAGACGCCGCACCTCGTGTCGGACTCCGTCGACGCGATCGAGATCGATCCGGACGTGGACGCCCTGCTCTCCGAGCTAGGGGTGGCGACGTGAGGCACGTGGTCTGCCTGCCGGGCGACGGGATCGGCGCGGAAGTGACCGCCGAGGCCGTGCGCATGCTCCAGGCGCTGCCGCTCGACCTCGAGCTCGACGTGCACGCGTTCGGCGGCGCGGCGATCGACACGCACGGCGACCCCTTGCCGGCCGAGACGCTCGCGGCCTGCATGTCAGCGGACGCCGTGCTGCTCGGCGCTGTCGGCCACCCGCGGTTCGACCGCGCGGAGGTGCGGCCGGAGCAGGGGTTGATCCGCCTGCGCCGGGAGCTCGACGTGTACGCGAACCTGCGGCCGGCACGGCAGGGCGACGTCGATCTCCTGATCGTGCGCGAGCTCGTCGGCGGGCTCTACTACGGCGCCCGCGGAACGCGTGAGGACGGCACCGTCTTCGACACGCTCGAGTACACGCCTGCCCAGATCGAGCGCGTGGTGCGGCGTGCGTTCGAGCTCGCGCGCACCCGGCGCCGTCACGTGACCTCGGTCGACAAGGCGAACGTCCTGCTGACGTCGCGGCTCTGGCGCGAGGTCGTCGACTCGGTCGCCGCGGAGTTCGCGGACGTCGAGCGTGCCGACCAGCTCGTCGACAGCGCCGCGATGCGCCTCGTCACGCACGCGCACGAATTCGACGTGCTCGTGATGGAGAACACCTTCGGCGACATCCTGTCGGACGTCGCCGCCGCCGTCACCGGCGGGCTCGGCGTCGCCGCGTCGGCGAGCCTCGGCGACGGCACCGCGGGCATCTTCGAGCCGGTGCACGGCTCGGCCCCGGACATCGCCGGCCGCGGGATCGCGAATCCGACCGCGATGCTCCGCTCCGTCGCCCTCATGCTGCGGCATTCCCTCGGCGAGCCCGCGCTCGCCGACGCCCTCGACGCCGCCGTCGACGACGCGATGAGCTCCGCGCCGACGCCCGACCTCGGCGGAACCGCATCCACCTCCGACCTCACAGACGCGGTGCTCGACCGCGTCGCCGCCGCCTCCAAGGAGGAGTCATGGAAGAGCCTCGCGTAGTCCCCGACAAGATCCCGGAGCCGTGGCCCGAGGTCGTCGCCGCGGCCGCGACCTGCACGTGCGCCACCCCGCTCCCGCACATCCGCGCGACCTGGAAGGGCGCGGCGCGGACGGTTTGCGACCGCTGCGGACTCCCGATCAGGATCGACTTCCGCCTGTGACGTCGGTCTCGTACCCCGGCCCCGTCGGCAGCCACAGCTCGGCGGCGGCGGAGAAGCTCGCGCCCGAAGCGGTTCATCGCGCCGCGGCGAGCTTCGACGCGGTCGTCGACGCGGTCGTCGCCGGCGAGGTGGAGCTCGGCGTCCTGCCGATCGAGAGCTCGCTCGCGGGCCCGGTCGCCGAGACGCACGACCTGCTGTACGAGCGTCCGGTGTCGATCGTCGCGGAGACGCGGCTCGCCGTTCGCCACTGCCTGCTCGCACGGAACGGGACGGCGCTGGATGCCGTGCGCGTCGTGCGCTCGCACCCGCAGGCGTTCGACCAGTGTCGCCGGCTCCTCGCCGCGTTGCCGCAGGCCCGGCGGGTGCCGGCGGCGACAACGGCCGACGCCGCGCGCGAGGTCGCCGAGTCGGGCGAGCCGGGCGAGGTCGCGATCGCGAGCGCGCACGCCGCGCGGCTCTACGGGCTGCACGTCCTCGACGACGACGTCGCCGACCATCCGGAGGCGTTCACGCGGTTCGTCGCACTCGCGCCGTGGACTCTCGTCGCGCGCGACGCGCGCCCGTGGCGAACGGCGATCGCCTTCCTGACGGACCACGCGCCGGGCGCGCTCTACCGTGCGCTCGCGCCGTTCGCGCACCACGGTGTGAACCTCGTACAGCTCGTCTCGCGCCCGCTGCCGCGCTCGCGCTGGAACTACCGCTTCGACGCCGTGCTCGACGGCCATCCGTACGATGACAACGTCCGCCTGGCGCTCCAGGAGCTGCGAGGGCGGTCGCGGAAGCTGCTCGTGACGGGCTGCTACCCGGCCGAGGAGGAGAACGATTGAGCACGCTGTTCGAGAAGATCTGGGAGTCGCATCTCGTTGCCGAGCCGCCCGGCGAGCCCGCGCTGCTCTACGTCGACCTGCACCTGGTGCACGAGGTGACGAGTCCGCAGGCGTTCGAGTCGCTGCGGCTGGCCGGGCGCGATGTCCGGCGCCCGGAGCAGACCGTGGCGACGATGGACCACAACGTTCCGACCAGGGAGGGGCCGATCACCGACCCGCTCGCCCGCGCTCAACTCGATGCGCTGCGCCGGAACTGCGAGGAGTTCGGTATCCCGCTGCACGCGACCGGATCGGGCCGCGAGGGCATCGTGCACGTGATCGGCCCCGAGCTCGGGATCTCGCAGCCGGGGATGACGATCGTCTGCGGCGACAGCCACACCTCGACACACGGCGCGTTCGGCGCGCTGGCGTTCGGGATCGGCACGTCGGAGGTCGAGCACGTGCTCGCGACGCAGACGCTGCCGCAGACGAAGCCCCGGACGATGGTGGTTCGTTTCGTCGGCGAGACGCCCCCGGGCATCGTGGCCAAGGACCTCGTGCTCGGCGCGATCGGACGCCTCGGCGTCGCCGGGGGCGTCGGCCACGTCGTCGAGTACGCGGGCGCCCCGATCCGCGCGCTCTCGATGGAAGGACGGATGACGGTCTGCAACATGTCGATCGAGGCGGGCGCGCGCGCCGGGATGATCGCGCCCGACGACACGACGTTCGCGTACCTGGAAGGGCGCCCGGGAGCGCCGCGCGGGGCGGAGTGGGAGGCGGCGGTCGATCGGTGGCGCGCACTGGCGTCGTCGCCGGACGTCGCCTACGACGCCGAGGTGGAGGTCGACGTCGCGCAACTCCTGCCGCAGGTGACGTGGGGGACGACGCCCGGGATGGTCGCGCCGGTCGACGGCGCGGTGCCGGACCCCGCGTCGTACTCCGACCCGTCCGAGCGCGCCGCGGTCGAGCGCGCGCTGACGTACATGGCGCTCGAGCCCGGGACCCCGATCCGCGACATCCACATCGACCGCGTCTTCATCGGCTCGTGCACCAATGCACGAATCGAGGATCTGCGCGCGGCGGCGAGCGTCGTTTCGGGCCGCCGCGTCGCGGAGGGCGTGCGCGCGATGGTCGTCCCCGGATCGGCGAAGGTGAAGCGCCAGGCGGAGGAGGAAGGCCTCGACCGCGTCTTCACGTCCGCCGGCTTCGAGTGGCGGCGGGCGGGCTGCTCGATGTGCCTCGGCATGAACGACGACATCCTCCAGCCCGGCGAGCGCTGTGCGTCGACGTCGAACCGCAACTTCGAGGGCCGCCAGGGCCGCGGCGGACGGACGCACCTCGTCTCGCCGGCAATGGCCGCGGCGGCCGCGCTGACCGGTCACTTCGTCGACGTGCGGGAGCTGTCGTGAGGGCCGTGCGCTCGGTCTCGGGGCGCGTCGCGGTGCTCGACCGCGCCGACGTCGACACCGACCAGATCGTCCCGAAGCAGTTCCTGAAGCGCATCGAGCGCACGGGCTTCGGCGAGTTCCTGTTCTACGACTGGATGAAGGAGCCCGGCTTCGAGCTGAAACGGCCGGAAGCCGAAGGCGCGTCGATCCTCGTCACGGGACGGAACTTCGGCTGCGGCTCGTCGCGAGAGCACGCCCCGTGGGCGCTCGAGGACTACGGCTTCCGCGCGATCCTCGCGCCGTCGTTCGGCGACATCTTCCGCAACAACTGCGTCAAGATCGGCCTCCTCCCGGTCGTGCTCCCGCCGGACGAGCTCGCGCGCGTCCGCGCCGCGGTCGCCGAGCGCAACGAGCTGAAGGTCGACCTCGAGGCGAAGCAGATCACGCACCCGAACGGCCTGCGCGTCCCCTTCGACTTCGACGACTTCGAGCGCCATTGCCTGCTGAACGGCCTCGACGACATCGCCCGCACGCTCCAACGCGAAGCGGAGATCGCGGCATACGAAGCCACGCATCCGGCGCGCTTCGACACGACGACCGTCGCCTGATCCGGCCACGTCCGTTCGAGCCGTGTCCGGCGGCAGCCGCTGCCGGGTTCGCTTCACACGTTCGCCACGTCCGTTCGGGCCGTGTCCGGCGGCAGCCGCGGCTGGGTTCGCTTCACGCGTTGGCCAGGTCCCTTCGGGCCGTGTCCGGCGGCAGCCGCTGCCGGGTTCGCTTCACGCGTCGGCCACGTCCGTTTGCGCCATGTCAGCCCGTGTTGCGGAGTGCCGCGGCGATGCCGGCGATGGAGCGCATTAGCGGTAGACGTGCGCTCTCGTCGCCCGCGCGGTGGCGCTGCAGGAGCTCGACCTGGATCGTGTTCATCGGGTCGACGTAAGGGTTCCGCAGGTCGATCGAGCGGCGGAGGACCGGCTGGCGCTCGAGTAGCGTGTCGACGCCGACCGCGTGCAGGACGCCCGCGACTGCGAGCGCGTGCTCGCGCTCGATCTCCGCGTACAGCGACTCGTCGTCGACGAGCGCGAGGTAGCCGCGCGCGACCTCCAGGCTCGACTTCGCGAGCGTCATCTCGAGGTTGTCGACCAGCGAGCAGAAGAACGGCAGGCCCTGGTAGAGCGCGCGCAGCTCGTCGGCGGCGAGCGACGCGAACGCCGTGCCGACGCCGAACCAGGCCGGCAGCAGCACGCGGTTCTGCGTCCACGCGAAGACCCACGGGATCGCCCGCAGCGACGGCAGGTATGCCGCGTCGTCGGGCCGCCGCGCGGGCCGCGAGCCGATCTCCAGCAGCGTCAGCTCGTCGACGGGCGTGAACGCGCGGAAGAACGGGACGAAGCGCGGCTCCTCCCACACGAACGCGCGGTAGCGCTCGCGTGACGCACGCGCGAGCTCGTCGAGCACCTCCCGCTCCGCGGCGGTCGGGAGCCGCGCCGTCCGCTCCGGGAACGTCGCGAGCAGCGTGCCGGCGAGCGCCGCCTCGAGATTGCGCCGCGCGAGCCCGGCGAGGCCGTATTTGAAGGAGATCGTCTCGCCCTGCTCGGTGACCTTCACGCGCCCCGGCGGATGGCCGGGGGGCTGCGACACGATCGCCGCGTGTGTCGGGCCGCCGCCGCGCCCCGTCGACCCGCCGCGGCCGTGGAAGATCGTGAGCTCGACGGCGTGCGCGCGCGCAGCCTCCGCGAGCCCCTCCTGCGCCCGATGGATCGCCCACTGCGCCGCGAGATACCCGCCGTCCTTGCCCGAGTCGGAGTAGCCGACCATCACCTCGGCGCGACCGTCGCGGGCGAAGCGCCCGTCGCGGAGCAGCTCGTCGACGATGCCGGGGGCCGCGGCGAGGTCGTCGACCGTCTCGAAGAGCGGCACGACCGTCAGCTCGCCGCCGCCGAGCTCGACCGCGCGCAGCACGTCCTCCGCCGACGACGTGCCCGAGACGATCAGCGTGTCCAGCGCGCGCTCGCCGTGCCGCGCCCGCGCCGCACGCGCGGCGCCGACCGCCTCGCGCGCCCGCTCGCTCCCGAGCTCGCGCGCGTGCAGGCGCACGTCGAGCTGCGCGAGATGGAACCCGAACAGTTCGACCATCCGCTCGAGGCGCGCGACGCGTCCCTCGGCCACCCGGCGCCCGCCGTGCGCGACCAGCGACCGGCGGACGACGGCGAGATCCTCCAGCAGCTCGTCCGGGGAGGCGTAGCCGTCGTTGCCGAGCCGCCACCACATGAACGAGAGCTTGCGGCGGTACGGCTCGAGCTCGTTCTGCGCGCCGATCTCCGCCGCGTATGCGGGCAGCTCGCGCTCGTCGCGCGCGAGCGACTCGTCCAGCTCCTGCGACACACGCACGAGCGACCGCGTCGACGCGAGCGCCACCGCGAGCTCGCGCACCTCGCCGCGCAGCCGCAGGAGCGCAAGCGCCCGCGCTCGGTCGAGCGCCTCCTCGATCGTCGCCGCGCCGGCCGACGGGTTGCCGTCCATGTCGCCGCCGATCCAGGTGCCGAACGCGAGCGGCACGCCGGGCAGGCGCCGCTGCCAGTCGCGCAGGAGCTCCTCCGCCGCCTCGACGAGGCTGTGCTCGAAGAACCAGAGGCCGTGGCGGATCTCGTCGCCGACGCGCGGGCGACCGTGGCGTACCTCGTCCGTCTGCCACAGGAGCGTCACCTCCTCGGCGAGCCGGGCCTCGACGTCCTCCCGCTCCTGCGGCGTCAGGAGCGCATCGTCGCGCCGCGCGAGCTCGTCCGCGATCCGGACGTGCGCGAGGAGCGTCGTGCGCCGCGTCGCCTCGGTGGGGTGCGCCGTGAGCACGAGCTCGACGCGCGTGCCCGCCGCCCGCCGCCGCAGCTCGTCCTCCGGCACGTCGGCGAGCCGGCGAAACGCGTCGTCGAGCGACTCGCGCGACGGCTCCGGGTCGTGGGCCTGCTCGCGCCGCCGGCGCAGGCGGTGGTGCTGCTCGGCGATGTTCGCGAGCTGGAAGTAGAGGCCGAATGCGCGCAGGACGAGCACCGGATCGGCGCGCACCTCGGTCGCGACATCGGCGACGGCGCCGTGTCCGCGCGCCGTCCGCGACGCAAGCCGAACCTCCTCGACGGCGTCGAGCAGGTCCTGCCCGACCTGCTCGACGAGCACGTTCCCGAGGATCGTCCCGAGCAACCGCACGTCGCGGCGCAGGGGCTCGTCGGCCGGTGAGGCGCGCACGGGCCGAGCGTACGGACTACGCGGCGGCGAGCGCAGCACGAGCTGAAGCCGCGACAGCGACGACGTCGCCGACGACGATCAGCGCGGGCTGGGGAAGACCCTCGGCCAGCCGCGCGAGGTCACGCAGCGCGCCGGACGCGCACTCGCCGTCGGGGCGGGTGCCGCGGGCGATCACCGCCGCGGGCGTCGAGGCGTCCTTGCCGTGCGCGATCAGCCGCGCCGCGATCCGGCCGGCCTGCCGGAGGCCCATGAAGAAGACGAGCGTCCCTGGTGTCCGCGCGAGCACGTCCCAGGCCGGCTCCTCGCCGCTCGCCGAGTGCCCGCTCACGAGCGTCACCTGCGCCGACACGCCTCGGTGGGTGATCGGGATGTCGAATGCCGCGGGAACCGCGGAGAGCGAGGACACACCGGGCACGACCTCGTATGCGATGCCGGCCTCGGCGAGCGCCAGTGCCTCCTCGCCGCCGCGGCCGAAGACGAACGGGTCGCCGCCCTTCAGCCGGACGACCTCGAGGCCGTCGCGGCCGAGAGCGACGAGCAGGTCGTTGATCTCGTCCTGCTTCAGCCCCGCGCGCCAGACGACCGACGCATGGGCCGGTGCCTCCTCGACGAGCTCCGGCGCCACCAGCTCGTCGACGACGAGCGCGTCGCAGCGCCGCACGAGCTCGAGCCCGCGCGCGGTGATCAGCCCCGGGTCGCCGGGGCCGGCGCCGACGAGGAACACGGTCATCCGAGAGCTCCGTCCACGAACTGCTCGAAGAACACGCGCCGCTCGTCGTAGGTCGCGAACCGCCGCTTCGCCCACGGACGCAGCGCCTGCAACCGTCGCGCGAGCTCCGCGTGCTCGGGGCCGATCTGTGTGCCGATGTCGTCTCGCAGCCGCTTGGCGAGGGCGGGCGACGCGCCGCCGGTCGACACGGCCACCGCGATCGGATCCTGGCGGTAGACCGAGGGGAGGATGAAGTTGCAGAGCTCGGGGACGTCGGCGACGTTGCAGAGCATCCCGCGCCGCTCGGCGTCGCCGTGGACGCGCCGGTTGACGCGGTTGTCCGAGGTCGCAGCGACGACGAGGAACGCCCCGCCGAGGTCGCGCGTCTTGTAGCGGCGGGGCCGCCACACGACCGGCAGCGAGTGCAGCTCGTCGTCCGCCTCGGGCGCGACGACCGTCACGCGCGCGCCGCAGTCGAGCAGGCCGCGGATCTTCTCGATCCCGACCGCGCCGGCGCCGACGACGACGCAGCGGCGGTCCCGGAGGTCGAGGCACGCCATGTAGTACCGGTTCATTCGTCAGGCCCCCAGGTCGTGGACGCGGACGCCGGCGCGGCCGAGCCGCACCGAGAGCTCGAGGCCGCCGGCGCCCAGATCGAGAGCGAACTCGCCGGGGCCGACGACGCGGACGGCGACGCGGTCGAGCGTGCGCCCTTCGAACGCGGACAGCGCGTCGCTCACCTCGCGCGCGCTGCCCGCGAGCTCGCGGCCGCGCGGCAGGCGCCGGAAGAGCGCCAGCGCGGCCTGCTCGCCGCCGGGCCCGTACAGCGCGCGGAGGCGGCCGGTCTGTAAGCCGAGCTCGAGCAGCTCCTCGAGCGCGTCCGCGTCCTCGCCGCCGACCTCGCCGTCGCCGAGCGCCGCGACGAGGTCCGCGAGCCGGCCGCGCCGCTCCGGGTCCTGCACGAGTGCGAGCACGGCCTGCGCCTCGCCGAGGGCGACCTCGGCCGCCTCCCCGCGAACGGCGGTCACCGGTGCTGCCCCAGGATCGCGTGCAGCTCGTGCTCCAGGCCGCCGGTCTCGACGGCGCAGTGGATCCCGCATTCCTTCGGCGCGCCCGACTCCCACCACCAGCGGCCGGCGCGCGCGGCCTCGCCGGGCTTGATCGCCCGCGTGCACGGCGCGCAGCCGATCGACGTGTAGCCCTGGTCGTAGAGCGCGTTGTACGGAACCTCGCGCTCGCGCACGTAGTCCCACACCTCTTCCTCGCTCCACTCGGCGAGCGGGTTCAGCTTCACGATCCCGCCGTGGTCGTGGTCGAGCTCGACCTTGCGGATGTTCGTGCGACTCGCCCACTGGTCGCGACGCAGGCCCGTGATCCACGCGTCGAGCGACGCGAGATGCCGCGTCAACGGGCGGACCTTCCGCACCTGGCAGCAGAGGAGGCGGTTGTCGACGGAGCGGTAGAAGAGATTGGGACCGTGCCGGCCGACCATCGCGGCGAGCTCGTCGCCGTTCGGCGCGAGGAGCTTCAGGTTCAGGCCCGGATAGCGGTCGCGCAGCGCCTCGATCAGGTCGTACGTCTCGGTGGGGAGGCGTCCGGTGTCGACGGAGAAGACCTCGACGGACGGGTCGAGCTGGTACGCCATGTCGATCAGCGCGCAGCCGTCGATCTGGAACGCGGTCGAGATCGCGATCCGCGGCGCGAACGTCTGCAGGCCCCACTCAACGACGGCCTCGGGCTCCTCACCCTCGAACTCGATCGAGAGCTCGCCAGCCTCCAGCTCGTCCAGGATCTCCGTCACGCTGCCACCTCCTCGCGCTCGCGTTTCTTCGCCGGCTCGACGCCCGCGAGCGCGCCGAGCTCGTCGTCGGTGAGCCGCCGCGAGAACGCGGTGAAGGACTCTCCGTCGGCACGCTGCTCGAGCCAGCCGCCGACGAGGCCGTGCACCGCCGCGTCGAGCTCCTCGGAGAGCACGCGCCGGAAGAGCGGGCGCCCGATCTGCGCCTCCGCGCCGAGGGCGCCGCGCACGAAGATGTCGTAGGCCTGGCGGCGGACGCCTTCGTCGTCGCGCGCGGTCGTCCCCTGGAAGCCCAGGTCGCCGACCCAGTGCTGCGCGCACGAGTGCGGGCACCCGTCGAGGTTCAGGCGCAGCTCGGCGATACGGTCGCCGAACCGCTCCTCGAGGCCGTCGATCAGCGCGCCGAGCCGCGACTTCGTCTCCGTGACGGAGAAGTTGCAGTGCGGCTCGCCGGTGCACGCGATCGAGTTGCCGCGCACGCCGTTCAGGTCGAGCGGGAAGCCCAGCGCCTCGAGCTCGGCGAGCGTCGCATCGAGCTCCGCGGTTGGGACGCCGGCGAGGACGAAGTTCTGCTGGCGCGTGAGGCGGATGTCGCCGCCGAGGCGCTCGGCGATCTCCGCGACGGCGATCAGCTGGTCCCCCGAGACGAGCCCGAGGTGGACGGGGACGCCGATCGTGTGCAGACCGGCCTGCTTCTGCTCGTGCACGCCGAGGTGGGTCGCCGGCTGTCCCTCGAGCGGCTCGAGCGTGTAGTCCTCCAGCCGGCGGCCGAGCCGCTCCTCGACGCGCTCCCGCATGCCCTCGGGACCGATGTCGTCGATCATGAACTTGAGCCGCGCCTTCACGCGTGACACGCGGTACTTGAGGTCGTCCGACCAGGCGCCCGTGATCGCCGCGAGGACGTCGATCGCCTCCTCCTTGGGCACGAACACACCGAGCTCGCGCGCGATGCGCGGGACGGACGAGAGCCCGCCGCCGACGAGGACCGCGAAGCCCTCACGGCCCTCGTGGATCGCCCCGACGAGCGAGACGCAGTTGATCTCCGGCGCGTTGCAGCGTCCCGCGCACGCGGAGATCGAGTACTTGTGCTTCCGCGGCAGGTTGGCCCAGTCGGGGTTGCCGAAGAAGTTCGCCGCGGCCGCCTCGACGACCGGCGACGCGTCGAACAGCTCGTCGTGCGCGATCCCCTGGAGGGGGCAGCCCGTGATGTTGCGGACGGTGTCGCCGCACCCGCCCGCGGTCGTGATCCCGGCCGCCTCGAGGTGCGCGAACACGTCCGGCAGCCTCGCGAGCTCGAGCCAGTGCAGCTGGACGCACTGCCGCGTCGAGAGCTCCGCGTCGCCGCGGCCGTAGCGGTTCGAGACCTCGCCGACCGCGCGCAACTTCGCCGGCGTCAGGTGGCCGGACGGCAGCTTGACGCGCAGCATGAACGTCCCGACCTTCGGCTTGTCGTGGTAGAGGCCCCACCACTGGAGGCGCACGACGTCCTCTTCCGCCACGTGCTCGTAGCCCTGCGCGATCAGCGCCGGCAGCTCGTCGCGGATCCCGAGCGGCGCCTTCTCGCGCTTGAGACGCTCGACCGGATTTCGCTTGAGGACGAGCTCCCAGTCGACCGGCGGACGCTCGCGCGTCATACCGCCGAACGGCGGCAGGACGCGATCGTCCTGCCGCCGCCGGCCCCCAGAGCGAGCATCGTCGGAGGAGTCGTCCGACCCATCGAGCTGACGCTATCAGAAAACTTCAAAAAGGAAAGTAACAAGACTTCAGCAATTGAAGTCAGCCCGAGAGGCCGAGCCGCGCCAGCACGGCGCCGACGTCCGGCTCGACGGGCGGCCCGACGTCCCGTACGAGCGGCGTCACGCCGCTCCCGGTCACGACCAGGACGACGCGCGCGCCCGCCTCCAGCTCGCCCGACTGCCGTGCCCGGATCAGCGCGGCGAGCGCTGCGCCGCCTGCGCAGTCGGCCACGACGCCGGTCATCCGCGCGAGGAACGAGGTCTCCATCGAGATCTCGTCCTCCGGCACCGCGTAGATCGCGCCGCCCGACGCCCGTGCGGCGCCGATCGCGAGGTCGCCGTAGGCCGGGTTGCCGACCGCGAGCGAGGGATAGGACGTGTTCGGGCGCAGCCGCGAGATCGAGCGGTCGTCGGCGAACGCGGCGGCGATCGGGTTCGAGCCCTCGGCCTGGGCCCCGTAGAGCCGCGGCAGGTCGCCTTCGGCGAGGCCGACGAGGCCGAGCTCGGTGAAGCCCTGCGACACCTTCGCGAGGAGGGCGCCGGTCGCCGCCGGGCACACCACGGCGTCCGGCAGTCGCCAGTCGAGCTGCTCGGCGATCTCGTAGGCGATCGTCTTGCCGCCCTCGCTCGCGAACGGGTGGAGATTCCCCGCGAGAAATCCCCACGGGAACAGCGCGGCGAGCTCGAGCTCGAGCCGCCGGCAGTCGTCGTACGACCCGGCGATCGGGACGACGTTCGCACCGGCCTCGACCGCGACCGTGCCGGCGGTCGCCTCCGGTGCGAGCACGATCGCCTCGAGTCCGGCGGCCGCGGCCTGCGATGCGAGCGCGTCGCCGAGATTTCCGGTCGAGGAGCACGCGAGCGTCTCGATCCCGTGCTCGACGGCCGCCGCGCGCGCGAGCGCGGCGATCCGGTCCTTGAACGAATGCGTCGGGTTCGCCGTCTCGAGCTTCAGGTAGAGGTCGACGCCGATCGCGTCCGAGAGCCGGTGCGCGTGGAGCAGCGGCGTCCACCCGGGCGCGGTGTGGTCGGCCGGCGCGAGCGGCAGCAGCGCGCGGTAGCGCCACATGCTCGCCGGCCCCGCGGCGATCGCCTCACGTGACACCTCGCCGCGCAGGCGCGCCCAGTCATAGGAGAGGTCGGTCGGGCCGTCGCAGCGCTCGCAGCGGTTCCCGGGCGCGGGCGGGGCGGCCGCCTCGCACACGCGGCAGTGCAGCGCGACGCTCACCGGGGCCCCGTCCTCTGTGGATGTCCTAGCCGGGTGGACGGGGTGTGCCGGCTAGGCCACGTGCGCGCAGCCGAGAATGAACATGCGGAACATCTTCTCGGCCGGCTGCGTCATAGCTCTCCGAGCATAAAGGCGTGCACTTGCGCCGTCAAACGCCGCTTTTTCTGCGGAGGCAACGGCGCTCTGGTTTGAACATCGACTTCACTTTGTGTAGTGTTGAACGCGGTCGCCCGCCGAGGAGGGCGCGCGGCCGAGGCACTGAGGCCTCAGTGAGCACAAGTGTGCTTGCTGGGGCCTTTTCGCGTTTCTGGGCTGAAAACAGGGAGGAACGAATGGTCAAAGTCGAGGCGACGGTCATCCGGGAGCGGGTCGAGACGGTGATCGACGCGGTCGAGGAGGCGACGGGCCACGTGGGCGTCACCGTCATCGAGGCGGTCGGTCACGGACGCGAGCGCGGGATCACGCACGAGTACCGCGGCCGCGTCTTCGAGTCGCGGTTCCTGCCGAAGGCGCTGCTGATCTTCGTCGTGGACGACGAGAAGGCGCCGTCGGTGGTCGCGGCCGTCGCCGACGCCGCGCGGAGCGGCAACGAATCCGGCGACGGGATCTGCTGGACGAGCCACATCGCGAACGTGACGCACAACCGGACCGGGCTGCGGCTCGAGGAGGTGGAGGTCGTTGGCAACTAACAAGGAGCTCCTGATCGCGGCGAGCACGGTGTGGGTGGTCATCACCGCCGTCCTCGTGATGTTCATGCAGGCCGGCTTCGCGTTCCTCGAGGCGGGCCTGACGCGGATGAAGAACGCCGGCCACATCGCCGCCAAGAACGTCCTAACCTTCGGGCTCTGCTCGCTCGTCTACTGGGCGGTCGGCTTCGGGATCGCGTTCGGCGGCGGCAACGGGCTCTTCGGCACGGACGGGTTCTTCCCGTCGGTCGAGGCGCTGACTGCCGTCGGCAAGGCGCCCTTCGACTGGTTCGCGGAGATCCCCGGCGCGGCGGGCTACCTGTTCGAGGTCGTGTTCGCCGGCGTCTCGCTCGCGATCGTGTGGGGTGCGATGGCGGAGCGCGCGAAGCTCTGGGTCTACTTCGCGTTCGGCACCATCTTCACGCTGATCTACAGCGTCGTCTCGCACTGGATCTGGAGCCCGCACGGGTGGCTCTTCGCCAAGGGCATGCAGGACTTCGCCGGCTCCACGGTCGTGCACTACCAGGGCGCCCTGGCCGCGCTGGCGGGCGCGCTGCTGCTCGGGCCGCGCATCGGCAAGTTCGGCACCGACGGACGCGCGAACCCGATTCCGGGCCACAACCTGCCGTACGCGGTGCTCGGCACGCTGATCCTCTGGTTCGGCTGGTTCGGGTTCAACCCGGGCTCGACGCTGTCGGTCGACTTCGGCGGGTTCGGCTACTTCGCGTATGTCGCGCTGACGACGAACCTCGCCGCGGCGACCGGGGCGGTGAGCGGGATCCTGGCGTCGTGGATCTTCCTGAGGAAGCCCGACATCTCAATGATGTTGAACGGCGTGCTCGCGGCGCTCGTCGCCATCACTGCCGCGTCGGGCTTCGTCGCCCCATGGGCGGCGGTCGTGATCGGGATGGTCTCGGGCGTGATCGCCGTCCTCGGCGTGATCGCGGTCGAGCGGATCGGCATCGACGACCCGATCGGTGCGGTCTCCGTCCACGGCATGGCGGGCGTCTGGGGCACCGTCGCGACGGGGTTGTTCGCGGTGCCGTCACTCGCGAAGAACCTCGCCACGGGCACCGGCGGGTTCGTCTACAGCGGCTCGCTGCACCAGGTCTGGATCCAGCTGCTCGGCCTCGTGGCCGTCGGCGGGTTCACCTTCAGCGCCTCGTTCGGGTCGCTGTGGGTGATGAAGAAGCTCTGGGGCATCCGCGTCGAGGAGGACGTCGAGACCGCGGGCCTCGATGTGTCCGAGCACGGCATGTGGGGGTACCCCGAGTTCTACATCCCGGTCCCCGGCGGATACGGGACGGACTCGCACGCGCATCTCGGCGGCGGGCATGCGCCTGCCCGGGCGCAGCGTCCGGCGCCGGCGCACATGCACGCGACGACGGAGCCGGCGCTCGACGCCTGAGGCTGGAGGGGCGAACGCTGGGCTGGCGTTCGCCCCTCCATTCCTTTACTATTTGAAGTAATGCGGCCGGGAATTCGCGCAGACGGCATTCGCTGGAGCCCCGAGATGATCGTGTACGCGATCGACCTCTGGGCGCGCCGGCACATGCGCGCGCCGACGGCCGAGCAGTGGTCGCGCGCCGGCGCCGACCACCCGAGCCGCCAGACCGTTCAGCGCGTCTTCGGCTCGTGGAACGCAGCGATCGCAGCCGCGGGCTACGTCCCGAAGCGCCCGGGCCGTCCGTACAAGCGGCGGCCGGCACTCGAGACGGCGCAGTAGCCATGTCTCCACTCCGGAGTGCAGACATGTCCCGAGGGAACAAGAGTCAGTAGAGCGCGAGCCGGTCGCGGTGGACGAGCTCTGCGCTCGCGCCGGCGATCTCGTGCGCTCCCAGCGAGGCGATGCCCTTCGCGAACGGGGTGCCGGTTGCGTCGACGAGCTCGACGGCGTCGCCTCGCGTGAACGAGCCTTCCACGGCGGTCACGCCGACCGGGAGCAGGCTCGCTCCTCGCTCGACGAGCGCTGCGCGCGCGCCGTCGTCGACTGCGATGCGCCCGGCCGGGCGGACCGCGTGGCGCAGCCAGAGCTTGAACGCGGATTGCGTCGCTTCGCTCGCTGCGAACCACGTGCCGCGCGCCGCGCCCGAGGCGACCGGCTCGAGCACTTCGGCTCCGTGGCCCGCGGCGATCACCGTCTGCACGCCCGCCGCGGCCGCGATCTCGGCCGCGCGCACCTTGCTCTCCATGCCGCCCCGGCCGACCGGGCTCCCGCGGCCGAAACGGACGGCCGCCGCCCGCGTGCCGTCCTCGATCAGCTCCGAGCCCTCCTCGCCCGGCGGTGCGCTGAACACGCCCTCCACCTCTGTCAGCAGGACGAGCAGGCGCGCCCCGAGGAGCACCGCGACGTGCGCGGCGAGTGCGTCGTTGTCGCCGAAGGCGATCTCGTCGGTGGCGGTCGTGTCGTTCTCGTTCACGACCGGCACGGCGCCCGCCTCGAGCAGCGCGCGCAAGGCGTTGCGGACGTTGACGTAGCTCGCGCGCCGCTCGACGTCGGACGACGTCAGGAGCACCTGAGCCGCCTGCAGGCCATGGCGCGCCAGCGCCTCGGCCCACGCCGCGTGCAGGAGCGGCTGGCCGACGGCCGACGCAGCCTGCAGCCGCGGCATCGCGCGCGGCCGCGCGCGCAGGCCGAGCACGGGCAGCCCGAGCGCGATGGCGCCGGACGAGACGACGCAGACGCGCTCCCCGGCTCCGAGCAGGGCGGCGATCTCCCGCGCCCGCGCGTCGAGCGCCTCCTCGCGCACCCGCAGCCCCTCGTCGACGACCAGTCCGCTGCCGAACTTGATCACAATCGTCATCGTGCGGAGAATAGGCGGGGCATCATGCTCTCGCGGCGGGCGATCTGCGCGTTCCTTGCGGTAGGCTCGATTGCTGCCGCGACCTCGACGGTTGCGCTCACGCATGTTCACGAGACGGTCGAGCACGACACGGCCGAGGCCGCGGCGGTCGAGGCCGCGGCCGCGGTGCTGTCCGCGCTCGCAGCGGTCCTGGTCCTCGGCTGGTTCAGCCAGCAGCGCCGGCTGCACCTCCTGGTGTTGGGCGGCGGCCTGACGATCGTCGCCGGCGCCAATCTGTTTCTCGACACGATTCCGACGGCACTGGCGAACGAGGCACCGCGCACGGAGTGGTCAGCCCTCGTGGGCCGGTGCGTCGGCGCGGCCGTGATCGCGGTCGCAGCCCTGATCCCGTCGCGCCGCGTGCGAGCACCGCTGCGGGGCATCGTGCTCGCCGTCAGCGGCGCCGTGTCGGCGCTCGCGCTCGTGATCGCGGTCGTCGTCGTGGTGTCGCCGCCGTCGGCGATCGACGGCGATCGCGCGGTGCCGGCGGCGCAACTCGTCACGGGCCTGCTGTTCGCTGCGTGCGCGGCCGGCTTCGCGCGGCGCGCCGCGCACGAACGCGACGAGTTCCTCGGCTTCATCGCGGTCGCCGCCGGCATCGCCGCCGTCGCGCGGCTCGCGTACGCGCTCGCGCCGTCGCTCTCGCCGGGCCTCGTCCGCGCCGCCGACGGGCTGCGGGTCGCATCGTTCGTCGTGCTCAGCGCGGCCGCGACGCGGGAGATCGTCCGCTACTGCAGGCGGCTGATCGCGCGGGCCACGGCGGACGAGCGCGAGCGCATGGGCCGCGACGTCCACGATCGGATCGCGCAGGAGCTCGCGTACATCGTCCGTCACGGGCAGGCGCTCCAGCTCCCGGAGTCGGTGATCGCGGCGGCGGCGCGGGCGCTCGCGGAGGCGCGACGGATGATCGACATGGCGCAGCAGCCGCCCGACGAGCCGCTCTGGGAGGCGATCGCGCGGTCGACCGCCGACGTGGCGGTGCGGGGCCGCGCCGAGCTCGCACTCGACATCACGACCGACGCGGTCGTCGCGCAGGACGTGGGCGAGGCGCTCGTGCGCGTCGTCCGCGAGGCCGTCATCAACGCCGAGCGGCACGGCGGCGCGCGAACGATTCGCGTCTCGCTCGCGAACGGCAACGGCATCCGGCTCTCGATCGTCGACGACGGGCGTGGCTTCGTGCCCGAGGACGTCGACGAGGGCTCCTTCGGCCTGAGGTGCATGCGGGAACGGGTCGAAGGCGTCGGCGGCCGCCTCAGCGTCACCTCGACGCCCGGCAGCGGAACCGAGATCGAGGTGTCAGTGCCGTGAGCGCCCGCCTCCGCGTGATCGTCGCCGACGACCACGCGCCGACGGTGGAGGACGTCCGGGCCGCACTCGAGGCCGATCCGTCGATCGAGGTGTGCGCGACGGCGGTCGACGCCGCCGGCGCGATCAGCGCGGCGCTCGCGCATCGTCCGGACGTGTGCGTGCTCGACATCAGCATGCCCGGGAACGGCCTCGCCGCCGCTTGGGAGATCTCGGCCCGCCTGCCGGAGACGGCCGTCGTGATGCTGACCGTCTCGACGTCCGACGGCGACCTGCTGGCCGCGCTCCGGGCCGGCGCCGCCGGGTACCTCCTGAAGGACATGGACAGCTCCCGGCTGCCGCACGCGCTGCGCGGGGTCGTCCAGGGCGAGGCCGCCCTGCCGCGCGCGCTCGTCGCGCGCCTGATCGCGCAGTTCCGCGACCGTGCGCCGTCGTGGCGGCTCCCGGCCGGAGAGCGTCCGCACGCGCGGTTGACGAGCCGGGAGTGGCAAGTGCTCGAGCTCATGCAGGAGGAGCTGACGACCAGTCAGATTGCACGCCGCCTGATGCTGGCGCCCGCGACGGTGCGGAGTCACCGTTCGCACATCCTCAGAAAGCTCCGCGCCGAGGAAGGCGGCGAGCGCACTCGCGTCGCGCGGTGACACGGTCGCCGCAGCTGCCGCGTCTCGTCGCAGAGCTCTACGGCACGACGACGCTCGGCGACTGCGCGGCCGCGGCGAGCCTCTTGATCCGTCGGCGCGAGCTCGTCCGCGGCCCGGCGATCGCGGAGTACGAGCGCGAGTTCGCGCGGCGGATCGACGTCGGTCACGCGATCAGCTTCGCGAGCGGGCGCGTCGCGCTCTACGCGCTGCTGCGCGCACTCGGCGTCGGCAGCGGGGACGAGGTGCTGCTCCAGCTACCCACGCACGTCGTGGTCGTCAACGCTGTCCGCTACACCGGCGCGCGGCCCATCTTCGTCGACTGCGATCCGTCGACCTTCAATATCGACCTCGCCGACGCCGACCGGCGCGCGACGCCGCGCGCGAAGGTCCTGCTGCTCCAACACACGTTCGGGATCCCAGTCGACATGGACGCCGCGCAGGCCCTCGCGCGACGGCGCGGGCTGATCGTCGTCGAGGACTGCGTGCACGCTCTCGGCTCGACATACGGCGGCCGTCCGGTGGGGAGCCTCGGCCGCGCGGCCTTCTTCAGCACCGAGGAGACGAAGACGATCTCGAGCACGATGGGCGGCATGGCCGTGACGAGCGACGCCGGGCTCGCGGAGCGGGTGCGTGCGTTCCAGGCGTCGTGCGCCTGGCCGCCGGCCGGGCACGTCGCGCGCTACCTGCTCAAGCTCATCGTCTACCACGTCTGCACGCAGCCGCGGCTGCACCCATACGTGCGCCCGCTCTACGTTCTGCTCGGAAGGAGCGACGCGACGCGCCTCGCGCCCGCGGCCACCGGCCGCGACGAGCAGCGCGGCGAGCGGCCGCGCGGCTACGACATGCGCCTCGGGAACGCCCAGGCTGCGATCGCGCTGCGGCAGCTGCGGCGACTCGACGAGAACGTCGGCCACCGCCGCTCGACCGCGGCCGCGTACCGCGAGCGCCTCGCCGAGCTCGGCTTCGATCTCCCCCAGCCGCCGCCGGCGGCGAATCCCGCCTACGTGCGCTACCCCGTGCAGGTGCCCGACCGGGCTGCGGCGGTTCGCGCCGCGGGCTCGCGCGCCGTCCTCGGAGGCTGGTTCAGCACGATCATCGGCGAGGCGCGGTCACCTGCCGACGTCGGCTACGAGCCGGGCTCGTGCCCCCACGCCGAGGAGCTCGCCGGCAACCTCGTCAACCTGCCGACGCACCAGCGCGTGCGGGCCGCCGATGTCGACGCGATCGTCGACGCGCTGGCGTCGGTCGCGGCGCCGTGACGTTGCTCGCACGGGTTGTCTCGGCAGCACTCGAGGCGACGACGCCCGCGCCGCGCGACGCGTGGCGGGAAGTCGCCGCCGCCAGTGACGAGGCGACGCCCTACCAGACGCCCGAGTGGACGGACACCGCCTGCGAGGTGTCCGGCTTCGAGGACGCGAGCCGGCTGTACGAGCTCGCCGGCGGCCGGCGGCTCGTCGTGCCCTTGCTCGTCCGGCGACGGCCCGCTCGGGCGCTCGACGCCGCCTGGTCGATGCCGTCCAACTGGGGATTCGGCGGCATCGTCGGGCCTGGGCGCATCGAGCCGTCCGACGTCGCGGCGGTCCTGCCGGACCTCGTCGGCGCGGCGGCGCGGACGATCGTGAAGCCGGGGCCGCTCGCGGCCGCTGCGTGGGCCGGGGTGCCGGCGCGCCGGCGCATCCCGCACCTCGTCCACGTCGTCGACCTCCGCGGAGGGTTCGATGCGCTCTGGTCGAAGCGGTTCAGCTCCGGGACGCGGAACAAGCTCCGTAAGGCCGAGCGTGTGGGCGTCGAGGTCGAATGGGGCTGCGACGAGCGCCTCGTCCGCCTCCACGGCGAGCTCTACCGCCGGTGGACGCTCGGCCGCGCGGCCGAGCGGGGGCTTCCCCCGGCCCTGGCGCTCGGCCTGGCGCGGCGGCGCGAGCCGGACGCGCGGGTGGCGACGCTCGCACGGCGGCTCGGCGAGCGCTGCCGGATCGGCGTCGCGACGATCGGCGGCGAGGCCGTCGCCTCCACGATCGTCCTCCGACACGGGCGCCACGCGCTCTACTGGCGGTCGGCGAGCGACCGCGACCGGGCGGGCCGCGCCTACCCGAACTACCTGCTCGTCGCCCGCGCGCTCGAGGACGCCGCGGCCGCGGGAGTCGAGACGTTCCACATGGGCGAGTCCGGAGGCGTGGAGTCCCTGATGGCCTTCAAGGAGCACTTCGGCGCCGACCGCGTCCACTACGACGAATGCCGGTTCGAGCCGTGGGTCGCGGACACCCTCGGCCGCGGCGGCAGGCGGGCGCTCGCAGCGGCGCTGCGCGCGGCCGAGACCGCTGCGCGGCTGCGCCGCTAAGGCGACGCTTGTCGGCGCCGTCCTCAGGACGTCCGGGCTCCGCCCGGACGTCCGTCTGCGCTGCCGACCGGGAACGGTTGCATTTTCGAACCGCGCTCGTAGTGTGATGCGGCTCCGGCCGGGGGGCGCTACTCTGCGCAGCACGCGGGAGCCGGGGGCGGCCGGGCTCGTGCAAGCGCCCCGTTCTGCCGACATTCCACTCATGACCGCTCTCGCCGCCAGACGAGCTCTCGTGCTCGCCGTCCTCGCAGTCGCTCTCGCCGCCGCGGTGACGGCCTCCGCACGCGCGTGGTCGCGGCCGGACGCGCGGGGCGCGAGCCGCTGGATCGCCGCGCAGCCGGTGGGGCCGCCCGGGAGCTGGAGCCTCGCCTTCGCCGACGAATTCGACGGGGCGGCGGTCGACGGCACGCGCTGGCACACGTGCTTCTGGTGGGCGACGACGACGTGCTCGATCGAGTCGAACGGCGAGCTCGAGCTCTACACGGCCGACGAGGTCTCGGTCGCGGGCGGCGCCGCGCACCTGCGCGCGGAGCGGCGCGACAAGGTCGCCTGGAACGGCACGACGTACCGCTACACGTCCGGCATGGTGATGACGGGCGGACGGAAGGGCGTGAAGGCGCCGGGCTTCACCTTCACGTACGGCTACGCGGAGGCGCGCGTGCGCGTCCCGCGGGGCAAGGGGCTGTGGCCCGCGTTCTGGCTCCTGCCCGCGAGCTACAACTCGCGCCCCGAGATCGACGTGATGGAGATCCTCGGCGACTCGACCGACGTGCAGCGCATGAACTTCCACTACGTGCGCCGCGACGGCACGCGCGGCGACGCCGGCCTCGCGTGGCGCGGGCCCGACTTCTCGACCGGATGGCACACCTTCGGGGTCGACTGGCGTCCGGACGCGCTCGTCTGGTACGTCGACGGTGTCGAGCGGTGGCGCTTCAGCGACCCGAGCGTGATCCCGTCAGCGCCGATGTACCTCCTCGCGAATCTCGCCGTCGGCGGCACCTGGCCGGGATCGCCCGACGCGGGCACCGTCTTCCCGAGCACGTACGACGTCGACTACGTCCGCGTGTGGAAGTCGACGGGAGCGCCGGCACCGGCGACGACGCTCGTCCCGGCCGCCGCGACGTGGCGCTACCGGGACGACGGCCGCGACGCGGGCACCGCCTGGCGCGCGCCGTCGTTCGACGACGCGGCGTGGAAGAGCGGCTC
>DASXTR010000147.1:0-7810 GCA_036505325.1 Gaiellaceae bacterium | reverse complement strand
CTCCCCCGACGCGCTCGTCGACCTGAACCGGATCGACGAGCTGAAGGGGATCGAGCTCCGCGCGGACGGGACGCTCGAGATCGGCGCGATGACGACCTACACCGAGCTCGTCGAGTCGAGCGAGGCCCGGGCGCGGCCGATTCTCGGCGCGGTGTGCGCGCAGATCGCCGACGTCCAGGTTCGGAACCGCGGCACGATCGGCGGCAACGTCTGCTCGAACGACCCGACGAACCACCTGCCGCCCCTGATGGTCGCGGTCGCCGCGCAGATGACGATCGCCGGCCCGGGCGGTGAGCGCACCGTGCCCGCCGACGAGTTCTTCCTCGGCGTCTACATGACGGCGGTCGGCCCGGACGAGCTGCTGACCAAGATCACCGTTCCGGCGGGCCGCCGCGACGGGTTCGCGTCGGTGACGATCGGCGCCGACGGGACGTGCATCGTGAGCGCCGCCGCCTCCCTCGACGGCGCGCCGCGCGTGGCGATCGGCTGCGTCGACGCCGTGCCGCACCGGGCGACGGAGGTCGAGGCGAAGATCGGCGGCGACCTCGACGAGGACGCGGTGCGCGAGGCGGTCAGCGGCCTGGGTGCGACGCTCGACCCGCCGTCGGACGTCCACGCGCCCGCCGACTACCGGCGCCATCTCGCAGAGGTGGTCGCCGCGCGCGCGATCCTGCAGGCAAGCGAAGGGAGCTAGGTGCGAGTCGAGACGTCCAGCCGCATCAGGGTCACCGTCAACGGTACGGCCTACGAGCGCGACGTCGAGACGCGGCGTCTGTTGATCCACTTCCTGCGCGACGACCTCGACCTGACCGGCAGCCACATCGGCTGCGACACCGGCAACTGCGGCGCCTGCTCGGTGCTGCTCGACGGGACGCTCGTGAAGAGCTGCATGCTGCTCGCCGTGCAGGCCGACGGCGCCTCGATCGAGACGGTCGAGGGCCTCTCCGAGGGCGACGAGCTGTCTCCGTTGCAGCAGGCGTTTCGCGACCGGCACGCGTTGCAGTGCGGCTACTGCACGCCCGGGATGCTGATGAGCGCGACCGCGCTCCTGGCGCGGAACCCGCGGCCGTCCGAGGCCGAGATCCGCAAGGGCCTGCAGGGCAACATCTGCCGCTGCACCGGCTACTGGAACATCATCAAGGCCGTTCAGCAGGCATCGGGCCAGGAGGTCGCGGAATGAGCGAGACGACCGTCGCCCCGGCCGAGCAGGAGGTCGCGGCCCCACAGGAAGAGTGGAAGGGCCAGAGCCTCCCACGCAAGGAGGACCGGCGGCTCGTGCAGGGTCAGGGCGTCTTCGTGGACGACGTGAAGCGCCACAACATGGGGTTCGCGCACTTCGTCCGCTCGCCGTACGCGCACGCGAAGATCAGGTCGATCGACGTCTCGAAGGCGCTCGAGGCGCCCGGCGTGATCGGCACGCTGACGGGCGACGAGGTCGCGACGCTCACCGATCCGTTCTTCCAGCTCTCGACGCCGCCGGGCTCGCAGATCAAGGACTACGCGCTCGCCGTCGGGCGCGCGCGCTTCGTCGGCGATCCCGTCGCGATCGTCGTCGCCGAGTCGCGCGAGCTCGCGCGCGACGCGGCCGAGCTCGTCGAGGTCGACTACGAGCCGCTGCCGCCGATCACCGACGCGAGGCGCGCACTCGACGACGGCGCTCCGGTCCTCCACGACGAGGCCGGTACGAACCTCGTCTGGGAAGGCGTCTACGAGTGGGGCAGCTGGGACGAGGCGGTCGCCGAGGCGGACCGGATCGTCAAGATCTCAGAGCTGCACTTCGACCGCTTCAACTCGACGCCGCTCGAGACGGACGGCGCGCTCGTCGAGTACAACGCCGGCACCGGACAGTGGACGATCCACGCGAACAACCAGTTCCCCGGCTTCGCGGTGATCATGATGGGACCGGCGATGCGCTGCGGCATCGACAAGCTCCGCTTCGTCACGCAGGACATCGGCGGCGGGTTCGGCAACAAGATCACGTCTCACCCGCAGCTCGTCGCGATCTGCCTGCTCGCGCGCAAGCTCCGCCGCCCGATCCAGTGGACGGAATGGCGGACCGAGTTCCACCTCAGCATGTCCCACGGGAACGAACGCTGGTTCCACGACGTCGAGGTCGCCGTCAAGGACGACGGCACCTTGCTCGGCTTTCGCACGAAGGCCCTCGACGACGCGGGCGCGTTCACGCGCTACGAGCCCCTCGGCGGCGTGATCTGGGCGCAGGTGACGCCCGGCATGTACCGCTGGCGGAATGTCCGCCTCGAGTTCACGCAGGTCGTGACGAACAAGGCACCGGTGTCGCCGAACCGCGGCTACTCGCGCCTCCAACACCTGTGGTTCACCGAACGCGTGATCGACATCGTCGCGCACCAGCTCGGGCTCGATCCCGTCGCGGTGCGCAAGCGGAACTACATCCGCGCCGACGAGATGCCGTACACGACGCCGAACGGCTGCATCTACGACTCCGGCGACTACGCGCGGATGCTCGACACCGCACTCGAGCTCATCGGCTACGACCGGCTCGACGAGCGCCGCCGCGAGGTCGAGGGGCGCGGCAAGCTGTTCGGGTTCGGCATCGGATCGACCCTCGACTCGGGCACGAACAACTTCGGCCAGTCGCGGCTGATCAACCCGGAGCTCCAGTTCTCCGGCAACAACGAGGTCGCGACCGTGAAGCTCGACATCTTTGGTGAGATCGTCGTCACGATCGGCACGACGCCGCAGGGCCAGAGCCACGAGACGACCGCGGCGATGGTCGTGGCGGACATTCTCGGCGTCTCGCCCGACGACGTGAACGTCCGCGCGGGCCACGACTCGTACTGGAACTCGCACGCCGGGTTCTCCGGCACGTACGCGAGCCAGTTCGCGGTCACCGGCCTCGGCGCGGTCAAGGGCGCCGCCGATCGGCTCGCAGCGGACATCAAGAAGATCGCCGCCGCGGTGCTCGGCGCCGACGGGCCGGACGGGATCGTGCTCGAAGGCGGCTTCGCGAAACGGGCCGACATGCCGGAGGCGGCGCTGCCGTTCATGGCCGTCGGCGCGATCGTGAACGCGAACAACGCGGTGCTCCCCGAGGACGCGCGCGAGATCACGCTCAACCAGCGCTACGTCTACGTGCCGCCCTTCCAGATCCCCGACACCGAGAAGAAGTACGGGAACCTGACCCTCACGTACGCCGCGCAGGTGCACGTCGCGCTCGTCGAGGTCGATCCCGAGACCGGCGTCTACGAGATCGTCGAGCACGCCGCCGTGGACGACTGCGGCAAGCGCATCCACCCGCAGATCGTCGAGGGCCAGGTGATGGGCGCGACCGCGCACGGGCTCGGCGCGGCGACGCACGAGACGTTCACCTACGACGAGGACGGAAACCTCCTCACCCCGAACTTCTACGACTACCACGTGCCGCACGCCATGGACGTGCCGCCGCTCAAGACCGGCTTCGTCGAGTCGCCGTCGCCGTTCACCGCCCTTGGCACCAAGGGCATGGGCGAGGGCGGCGGCGCCGCGATCCACGCCGTCTGCGCGGCGCTCCAGGACGCGCTTCGCGGCGCGGGCGGCGCAATCGTCCACGAGTCGTGCAACCCGCCGCACCGCGTGTGGGGGCTGCTCTCCGACCCCGAGTCGTCGCGCCGCCGGGTCGAAGTGGTGCCGGCGTGAAGGTCGCCGGCGAGCGTTCGTTCGCCGCGCCGCCCGCGGTCGTCTGGGGGGTCCTGAACGACCCCGCGAAGATGGCCGAGCTGATGCCGGGCGTCCAGTCGTTCGACGTGCAGGACGACCGGCACTGGCGGGCGAACGTCAAGATCCCGCTCGGGCTCGGCGCGCTTGCACTGTCGATCGACTTCGAGAAGACCGAGGAGCGCGAGCCGGAATTCGCCAGCCTGCACGCGAAGGGCAACGGCGTCGGCGCGATCCTCAGCATGCAGACGTCGTTCACGCTCGCCCCCGAGGGCGAGGGCACGAAGATGTGGTGGGAGGCCGACGTCTCGATCGCGGGCCCGGTTGGGTCGATGGGGCAGCGCGTGCTGCAGCCGATCGTGAAGCAGCAAGTCGGCCACGTGCTGACCGCGCTCGACAAGCAGGTCAGCTCCGCGGCTGCGCCGACGACGCCCGCATGACCCCGCCGTTCCGCGTCGGCGTGATGCAGCTGACGATGGAGCCGCTGGACGAGATGCTGGCGTCCGCGCGCGCGATGGACGAGGCGGGCATGGACACGGTCTGGCTCGCGGAGGCGTACCCGTGGTGGCGCAAGCACGGCATGGAGGCCCGCTCGTCGACCGTCGTCTCCGCCCTGATGGCCCGCGAGACCGAGCGCCTGACGATCGGCTGGGGGATCATCTCGCCGTTCACGCGCCACCCGGTCCAGGTCGCGATGGACGCTCGCGTCGTACAGGAGGCCGCGGGGCCGGGGCGCTTCATCCTCGGCTTCGGGACGTCGAAGATCTTCCTCAACAATGCGTCGATGCAGACCTCGAAGACGCTCGGGCCGATGCGCGACGCGGTCGAGATCGTCCGCGGCGTCCTCGGCGGCGCCGAGTTCGCGTACAGCGGCTCGACGTGGAGCGCGAACGTGCCGGCGCTGCAGGCCGCCGCGCACACGCCGCGCGGCGTCCCGCCGGTGTACGTCGCCGCGACGGCGCCGAAGATGCAGGCGCTCGCGGGCGAGATCGCCGACGGGTGCCTCACGCCGTCGATCACGACGCCCGCGTTCGTGCGCTACACGCGCGAGAACGTCGGCGTGGACATCGACATCGGCTGCACGATCGTCGCGTCGATCCACGAGACGGACCGCGACGCCGGGCGCGACGGCGCCCGCGAGATCGCCGGGATGTACCTCGCGAACAAGGTGCAGAACATCCGGGGCGCGGCCGACACGCTGCTCGAGCTCGCGGGGATCGAGCAGCGCGAGATCCAACCGGTCGCGGAGGCGATGGAGCGCGGCGGCCGCCTCGCCGCGAAGGCCGAGGTCACCGACGCGCTGCTCGACAAGTGCAAGCCGATCGCGGGCACGCCCGACGACTGCATTGCGGCGATCGAGGAGTACCGCGACGCGGGCTGCACGCACGTGATGCTCGAGCTGTGGGGCGACGACCGCGCCGAGCAGATCCGGCTCTTCGGCGAGCGCGTCCTGCCGCACGTGCGATGAGCGTCGCGATCGATCGCGACCGGCTTGTCGAGACGGCGAGCGCACTGATCGACGTCCACAGCTTCACGGGCGACGAGCAGCGGATGGCCGACCTGATGGTCTCGCTCTTCGAGGGGATGGGCCTCCGGGTGCAGTGGCAGCAGGTCGAGGACGGGCGAGCGAACGCCCTCGGCACCTGGCCCGGCGCGGGCGGCGGCAAGACGCTGATGCTCAACGGGCACATGGACACGTCGTACTCCGGCCGCGAGCCGTGGCTGAAGGACGTGCCGGGATTCCAGCCGCAGGCGTTCGTCCGCGACGGGCGGCTCTACGGACTCGGCGTCTCGAACATGAAGGGCGCGCTCGCGTGCTACGTCGAGGCGGTGCGGGCCCTGCAGGACGCGGGCGTCCGGCTCCGCGGCGACGTGCTGATCGCGGCGGTCTGCGGCGAGATCGAGAAGGCGCAGCACGGCGAGGCCCAGGGCGCCGAGTACCGCGGCTACGCGGCCGGCTCCCGCTACCTCGTCACGCACGGCGGCGTCGCCGACATGTGCCTGCTCGGCGAGCCGACGGAGGGCAAGGTCGTGCTCGGCCACTTCGGCGCGCTGTGGCTGCGGATCCGCGCGCACGGCGACTTCGTCCACACCGCCTTCAGCGAGGGCCAGCGCGAGCGCAACTCCATCCTGCGCATGCACGAGGTGACGCGTGCGGTGCTCGAATGGATCCCGGCGTGGGAGGACGATCCGTCGAACGCGTACCGCGGCGCGAAGGCGATCGTCAACGTCGGCGCGATCGAGGGCGGGTTCGGCTGGCGCGTCTCGCGAACGCCGCACCACACCGACCTGTTCCTCGACGTGCGCGTCCCGCCGACGAAGCCGATGGCCGTCGCGCGGCGCGAGGTGCTCGACTTCGTGCGAGCGCTCGCAGGGCGGTTCCCGGAGTACAGCGTCGAGGGCGAGGTGTACGTCACGGCCCCCGGCTCGGAGATCGACGAGGGGCACGAGCTCGTCGCCGCGATCGACGCCTCGCACGCCGAGGTCTTCGGCGAGCCGCCGGAGCGTGACGTGACGCGCTGGTTCAGCGACGCCTCCGTCCTCACGCGCTACGGCATTCCGACCGTGAACTACGGCACGTCGACCGGGCTGATGGACGTCGAGCTCGGCGAGAACCTCGACATCGAAGGGCTGGTGCGCATGGCCGAGACGTACGCGCGCGTCGCACAGCGGGTGTGCGCATGAAGCTCGTCACGTACGACGACGGCAAGGTAGGGAGGATCGACGGCGACGAGATCGTGCGCCTCGACGTTCCGACGATGCGCGCGTACTTCGAGCGCGGCGGCGCGGACGACACCGGCGAGCGCACGCCGCTCGCCGACGCGAGACTGCGCGCGCCGATCGTGCCGAAGAAGCTCTTCCACACGGCCGGCAACTTCCGCGAGCACGAGGAGGAGTCGAAGAACGTCGACTGGTCGCACCAGATCGCGCCGTGGATCAACTTCTTCCAGAACGTCGACGCGATCGTGGGGCCCGACGAGCCGGTGATCTACCCGGAGCACCTGACCGAGGAGCTCGACTACGAGCTGGAGCTCGCGGTCGTCCTCCGCAAGGCGGGGAAGTGGTTCTCGCCCGAGGAGGCGATGGACTACGTCGGCGGCTACGTGATCTTCAACGACATCACGGCGCGCGACATCCAGCGCGGCGAGATGCGGTCCGGCGTCTTCAGCTTCTGCAAGGCGATCGAGACCTTCTGCCCGCTCGGCCCGTGGATCGTCACGCCCGACGAGATTCCCGACCCGCACGATCTCGCGATGGAGTTGCGCGTTAACGGCGAGGTGCGTCAGGAGTCCCACTCCGGCCGCATGAGCGTGACGATCCCGGAGATCCTCTCGAACTTCTCGGCGCTCGGCTACTCCGCCGGCGACGTGCTCTCGACCGGAACCGTGTCGGGCGTCGCCGGGTTCAAGTCGAAGGAGGAGCGCATGCGCCTCTACCTCAAGCCGGGCGACGTGATCGAGGCCGAGATCGACCGCATCGGCGTGCTGCGGAACCCGGTGGTCTCCTGGCAGGAGGGGCATGGCACGCCGCCGCCGCCGCGCGTGCGGCCGTGGGGCGAGGACGCGTAGGCGTGCCGTGGCCGAGAGACGACGACAAGCTCGCGCGCGTGCGCGCGCTGATGGGCGAGCACGGTCTCGACGCGCTCGTCGTGCGCGCGCCCGACGACGTCTTCTACCTGACGAACTTCTGGGGCATGAAGGGCTACGACGCGTGCGTCTTTCCCCGCGAGGGCGAGCCGGTGCTGATCTGCCTCGAGGCGTCGGCCGACGACGCGGCGCGCGCGGCGTGGACGGCGGACGTGCGCTTCGTGCGCGGCTACCACGAAGGCGATCCGCGCCCGCCGTTCGCGCGCACGCTCGACCTCGCGCGCGACGCGTCGCGCGACTACGAGCGCGTCGGGCTCGAGCTCTCGCTCGGGACGCAGGCGTCGGACCGCATGGTCGGCGAGCCGACGACGTTCACGAAGGCGTGGTTCGACGCATGGCCCGACGCGCGCGACGCGATGCCGGTGCTGACCGCGGCGCGCGCGGTCAAGACCGCGCAGGAGATCGAGCGGATGCGGATCGCCAACGAGATCTGCGCGGCCGCGATGGAGCACGTCCGCGGCGCGTTGCGCCCGGGCATGAAGGAGAGCGAG
>DASXTR010000146.1:0-3477 GCA_036505325.1 Gaiellaceae bacterium | reverse complement strand
CGCGCGGTGCACTGGATCCACGCCGCGGCGTTCTTCGTGCTGCTCGGCTCCGGCCTCGTCCTCTACATGCCGAGCCTGAGCCGCCTCGTGGCGCGCCGGCCGCTCGTCAAGGACGTCCACGTCTACACCGCGATCGCGTGGCTCGCCGCCCTGTGCCTCGTCGTCGCCGTCGGCGATCGCAGCCGCCTCCGGCGGACGCTGCGCGAGCTCGACCTGTTCGACGAGGACGACCGGCTCTGGCTGCGCCGCGTCCCCAGGCCGCAAGGCCGGTTCAACGCGGGGCAGAAGCTGAACGCCGCGCTGACCGCGGCCTTCGCGCTGCTTTTCGCGGTCTCCGGCTCGCTGCTCTGGCTGGGCGAGCGCGACACCCGCTTCCGCTTCGCGAGCACGATCCTCCTCCACGACGGGCTCATGTACGTGTCGCTCTTGCTGCTCGTCGGGCACCTGTACCTCGCGCTCGTCTATCCGGCGACCCGTCACGCCCTCCGCGGCATGACGCGCGGGTCGGTCAGGCGCGACTGGGCGCTTCGGCATCACGCGAAGTGGATCGAGAGCGGGGAGGACGGCCGAGGCCGTCCTCCCCGCAGTCCCGTCAGCCGTTGACGCCTTGCGCGTCGAACGACGTGAGGAACACGTCGCCGTTGCCGACCTGGGTCTGCGTCGGCGTGCTGCCCATCGTGAACCCCGACGCCCAGATCTTGGTCCCGCGTGTGGCGAGGAAGACGTTGCCCTCGGCGAACGCGTCGGCGCCGTCGTCCTCGCTGGTGCCGAACTGGCGCGCCCACTCACGCGTCAGGCCGGGCGCGTACTTGATCAGCACCGCATCGAACTTCCCGATGTTCGTCTCGAGGTTTCCGTCCGTGAATCCGGAGACGTAGGTGTTGCCGGCGGCGTCGAGTGCGACGCTCGCCCCCTTGTCGTTGCCGATCGTCCCGAGCTGGTCCCGGAGCGTCGCGGAACCGGTCGGATCGAAGCGCGCGACGACGATGTCCTTGTCGCCGGCGAGCTCGCCGAACAGGTTCCCGGCTGAATAGCCGGCGACGGTGGCGTTGCCCGAGGAGTCGGCGGCGACGCCCCAGAGCTGGTCGTCGGCGGTCGTCCCGACCTGCTGCGTCCACGTCCTCGCGCCGCTCGAGTCGAACTGCGCCAGGAAGCCGTCGAGGCCGCCCGGCGTCGTGCCCGGGAGGGCGGTGCCGATCGCTTCCGTGGTCATGCCTGCGACGTAGACGTCGCCTCCACCGGTCGCGACCGCCATGGCCTTGTCCTCGCCGAGGGTGCCGAACTGCCGGATCCAGACAGGATCGCCGCCGCCGGGCGCGAGCTCGAGGAGGAAGACGTCCTTGTCGCCGGCGTTCGTCCCGGCGAGGCTCCCTTTCGTATAGCCGGCGACGTAAATCGACCCCGCGGTGTCGATTGCGACGCCGTAGCCGCGGTCGGCCGCCGAGGTGCCCACCTGCGCGACCCACTCGCGGGCGCCCTCCGGGTGGTACTTGGCGACGAACACGTCGTCGCTCGTGTTCCCGGCGTGGTTGCCGTCGAGGTTGCCCTTCGTGTACCCGACGACGACCGGGTGGCCCTGCGGATCGAGCTGGAGGCCGTACGCGCGGTCGACGCCGCTCGTCCCGAACTCCTTCGTCCACAGCTTGGTGCCGGTCGGGCCGTACTTGATCAGCACGACGTCCTTCAGACCGGCGTTCGCCTCGTCGTCGACGGGTCCTTCGGCCGCCAGCGCCTCGTAGACGTTGCCCGCCGAGTCGACGGCAACGCCGCCCTCGCGATCCTCGCCGGCGGTGCCCGTCAGCGTCGCCTTCATCACGGTCACCTGTGGTCGCGCGACGAACTGGAACGCATACTTCGCGCCTGCCTCGAAGGCGGGGCCCCAGACGTCCCAGCCGTGCCCACCGTTCAGCACGCGGAGCTCGGACGACAGGTTGGGGACGCGCTCGGCCTGCTTGTAGAGGACGTGCGCCTCGAAGTCGAGGTCGTGCGTGTAGTCGCCGGGGTTCTGGTATTCGTCGTCGCCGACCGCGATGAACATGTGCGACTGAAGGTTCTTGGCGGCGAATCGGGTGAACTCGGCGGGGTAGTTGAGCTTGCGGTAGATCGAGTCGACGAAGAGCGCCCCGCCCTCGCCGAAGGCGCCGAACTCGCGGGTGCTCGAGTCGTGCGGCGACGTCGGGAAGTACACGGCCGGGCTGAGGACGATCGACGCCGCGAAGAGGTCCGGGTGCGCGATCGAGTAGCGCAACGCGCCGTAGCCGCCCATCGAGTACCCGCCGACGACTCGTCCGTTGCGGGAGGCCATCGTCCGGTACGTCGCATCGACGTGGGCGATCAGGTCTGTCGTGAACGCCGTCTCGACCGGCCGGCCGGGATCGGCGCCGTGGTAGGCGGAGTCGACGTAGTAGCTCGCGCGACTGCTCCACGGCGCGTCGGGCATGATCGCGATCGTCGCGGGAATCGCGCCGTCGGCGATCAACTCGTCGAGCTTGCCCTTCACCTGGGTCCACGCGGCCATCGAGTCGCCGCGTCCGTGAAGCAGATAGATGACGGGGTATCGCTTTGCGGTGCTCGCATACCCGGCGGGCAAGTAGACGTTGTACGAGACGTCCTCGCCCAGCGTCGCTGAGCGGAAATTCGCTGTTGTGATCGTCCCAGGCTGTGCTCCCGCCGCGCCACCGGCGCCGATCGCAACCGGCACGAGCAGGAATGACGACAGTGCAGCTGCTACCCGCGCGGCGTGGCGGACGTTCGTCCTCATTGGATTCTCCCCGGATCGGAAAACGTTTTCTGTAATCGTTTACAGCAAGAGCTGACCGATAGCCTCGCACAAGAGTTCCGCGCCGGTCAAGCGTGCGGCGCCGCCGGGTGAAGGCGGCATCGCTCGCGCCCCCGGTGCCGGCCGCCTCCCCGGGCGTCGCCTCGTCAGTCCCTCGTGAACGCGAGCGCCGAAAGCGCGGTGATGCTGTCCCCGCGAAGCGTGCAGGCCTCCCACGTGTCGCCGCGATCGCGGCTCTCCCAGAGCTCGCCGTCGGCGAGACCGGCGAACAGCCGTCCGTCGGCGGCAAGGAGCGCGTAGGGCATCGCGGGCAAGGGCTCGGGGAGTCCGCCGGCGAGCGCGCGCCACGGCTCTCCTTTGCGTCGGCGAAAGATCAGGGCCTGCGGGTCGCGGCCGCCGTGGGCGGCGAACGGCCCCGTGCTCGCGGACACGTACCAGCAGTCGGGATCCTCGGGATCGACGGCGACCGACCACGTGTAGTGACGGTCGCGGCCTTCGTCCGCGGCCTGCCAGCTTTCGCCCGCGTCCTCGCTCCAGGCGGCGCCGCCTCCGCCCGCCTCGTAGGCTCTGGTCGCGACGCGTGGGTGCCAGGCGAGCGAGTGCACGTCGCGCTGCGCGCCGGGACGGTGGTCCTCCCAGGTCGCACCGCCGTCACCGGAGCGCATCAGGCCGCCGAGCTCGATCCCGACGAGGATGAC
>DASXTR010000145.1:0-7433 GCA_036505325.1 Gaiellaceae bacterium | reverse complement strand
GCACCTCGTCGTGCCAGATCTGGACGACGCGCCCGCGACGCTGAGCCCCCGCGTGCTGACCGGCCTCCTCCGAGAGGAGCTGCGGTTCGACGGCGCGATCGTTACCGACGCGCTGGAGATGCGGGCGATCAGCGGCCGGCTCGGAATGGGCGAGGCGGGCGTCGCGGCTCTCGCGGCGGGCGCAGACGCGCTCTGCCTCGGCCACGACTCGACCGACGCAGACGTCGAAGCGATTCGCGACGCGATCGTCGGCGCCGTGCGACGCGGGGCCCTCGCCGAGGATCGGGTCGCCGACGCGGCGGCGCGGGTTTCCGCCGCCGCCGATATTTCTTGTTCTCGCGCGCGCGCGCGCGTAAGAACAACAGGAGCCGACGCCGCGCGACGCGCGGTGCGTGCCGGCGGCGAGCTTCGGGTGGACGGGGCGCCGCTCGTCGTCGAGCTCGCGGCCGAGCCGTCGATCGCGGCCGGGCCCCCCGGCTACCGCTTCGCCGATGCCGCGCGGGCGCGCTGGCCGGGGGTCGAAGCGGCCGTGGCCTCGTCCCCCACGGAGGTGCGGGCGGTCCTTGCGCGCGCCGATGGGAGGCGGCCGATCCTCGTCCTGCACGACGCCGGCCGCCACGCGTGGCAGCAGGCGGCGGCCCGGGAGGCGCTCGACGCGCGGCCGGACGCGGTGCTCGTCGAGACGGGCCTGCCCGGCTGGCGGCCCGAGGGCGCGACCGCCTGGATCGACACGCTCGGCGCCGCCCGGGTCAACCTCGAGGCGGCCATCCACCAAATCTGGTCTTGACCCGGCGCCAACCTGCCCTACTCTGAATAGACCAGGTCAGGGTCTTCAGAGCCGAGGGGGTTCACGTGCGTCGAGGTTTCGTCAGGACGGCGCTTGCCGCCGCCGTCGTTTTTGCCGTCGCTGCGGTGGCGGCGGTCGCAGGTCAAGGTCCGGGGCTCGCCCCGACCGCTGCGAACGCGCCGGATCCGGCGCTTAAGCCCACGAGGGACACTGCCGCGCCGAAGCACTTCAAGGGCGACGTGCGCCAGATCCCGAAGGGGAAGATCAAGAAGATCGACCGGCGACCCGAGCCGCAGATCCCGAACGACGCCCCCGGCGGCGCCCAGCAGCCGGACACCGCGGTGCAGACGGCGACGACGGCGCTCGCCGCCGCGCCCGCGCCGACGACCTCGTTCGACGGTCTCGACTACGCGAGCTGGGGTGCCGGGTGGCCCCCGGACACGAACGGCGACGTCGGTCCGAATCACTACATCCAGACGGTGAACACGTCGATCGGCATCTACGACAAGGCGAGTGGCTCGCAGCTCGCCGCGTTGACGTTCGACACCTTCTTCGCCGCGGGCGGGACCGGCACGCCGTGCGACAACTCGAACCAGGGCGACCCGGTCGTGCTCTACGACCCGTTCGGCGACCGCTGGATCATCACCGACTTCGCGTGGACCGACTTCGCGGCCGGCGCCATGTACGAGTGCATGGCCGTCTCCGCGAGCGGCGACCCGGTGAGCGGCGGCTGGCACTTCTATGCGTGGAAGCTGAACGACGGCGGCGTGATCCCCGACTACCCGAAGCTCGGCGTCTGGCCGGACGGCATCTACATGTCGACGAACAACTTCGCGACCACCGGCTCGGGCTCCTTCCAGAACGTGCAGGTCTGGGCGTTCGACCGCGCGGCGATGGAGGCCGGTCAGCAGGCGCAGGCGGTATCGTTCGCCGTCCCGCGCACCGTCGGCGGCATCACCGTGTTCTCGCTGCTGCCGAGCAACGCGCGCTCGGTGACGGGCCTGCCGCCGAGCGGGTCGCCGAACTACTTCGCGTCGATCTGGGGCTCGTACAACATCCGCGTCTGGAAGTTCCACGTCGACTGGACGAACATCGCGAACTCGACGTTCACGGGTCCGACGAACGCGACGATCGGCACGTTCAGCGTCGGGCCGGGGAACGTCCCGGAGCAGACCGGTAACAACCTCGACACGCTGTCGTACCGCCTGATGATGCAGAACCAGTACACGAACCTCCGCGGCGCCGAGTCGCTGTGGCTGACGCACACGGTCGGCAGCGGCGGCACGCCGAACATCGCGCGCGTGCGCTGGTACGAGCTGCCCGTCACCGGCGGCGCGGTCGCGACCTCGCCGAGGCAGCAGTCGACGTGGGCGCCGGACTCGAAGAACCGGTTCATGCCGAGCCTCGCCGTCGACAAGAGCGGCGACATGGCGATCGGGTACAGCGTGTCGGACGCGACGATGTCCCCGGCGATCCGGTACGCCGGACGCCTCGCGGACGACGCGTTCAGCACGCTGGGCCAGACCGAGACCACACTGGTGCAGGGCACCGGCTACCAGTGCTGCACGTTCTCGGACGGGACGCTCAACACGCGCTGGGGCGACTACAGCGCGATGACGATCGACCCCGACGGATGCACGTTCTGGTACACGAACGAGTACACGAACGCGCAGCCGACCACGCTCAAGGAGAGCGTGTGGCAGACGCGCATCGGCTCGTTCAAATTCGACTCGTGCGGGCAGACGCAGACGCAGCCGCCGGCGATCTCGTCGTTCAGCCCGTCGAGCGGCGACGTCGGGACGTCCGTCACGATCTCCGGGTCGGGCTTCACCGGAGCGACGTCGGTGACGTTCAACGGCACGGGCGCCTCGTTCAGCGTCACGTCCGACACGTCGATCACGGCGACGGTGCCCGCAGGGGCGACGAGCGGTCCGATCGGCGTCACCACTCCCGTCGGAACGGCGACGAGCTCGTCGAGCTTCACGGTCACCGTTGCGACGCAGTCGCCGTCGATCTCGTCGTTCTCGCCGACGCGCGGGCCCGTCGGGACGTCGGTGACGATCAACGGGACGAATCTCGGGGGCGCGACGGTCGTCGCGTTCGACGGTACGAGCGCGAGCTTCACGGAGGTCTCGTCGACGCAGCTGGTCGCGACCGTTCCGGCCGGTGCCACGACCGGGCCGATCAGCGTCACGACGGGCGCCGGGACCGCGACGAGCTCCGCTCCGTTCCGCGTCTCGAAGCACTAGTGCCGGCGATGGGACCGGCGGCCTGCTCCCGTAGGCCGCCGGTCCCTAGCGGTTCCCCGGAGCGCCGCTATCCTGGAGGCCGGTGAGGGGGCTCCTGTTGATCGCGTGCTTCGGCGCGCTCCTCGTCTTCGCGCTGCCGGAAGCGGCGGCGGCCGACGACTGGTATCCGCATCCCGCGGACGCGCTCTGGACGTGGCAGTGGACGGACAGCGCCTACAACACCACCCCCACGACGGAGAAGGTCACGGTCAAGGAGACGAAGGGCTCGACGTTCACGCTCGCGTGGACGACTGCGGACCAGGGCAACGCGGACGACGCGGTCGACAGCGCCGGCACGGTCACGCTGCAGCAGACGCTCAACGGCCTCGTGACCGCGGACTGGCAGAGCACCCTGCCGCCGCCGACGTTCCCGATCCTTTGCGCACGCGCGGCGCAGTGCGGGAACAGCCTCGCGAGCTCGCTCTACAACCTGATCTGGGGGTCGCGCGCGCCGCTCCTGGCCGAGCCGCTCGTGAAGGGCACCGCGTGGAGCGGGACCGGAGGCGCCGGCAACGACGTCGCGTCGACCTCGACCTACGCCGGAACCGAGGTCGTCACCGTCCCCGCGTTCGCCCAGCCGGTGACGGCTGCGAAGGTGCGGTCCGAGGTGACGCAGGCGGGCGCGCTGGGCGATCCCTACGGCAGCGGGATCCGCACCGTGTGGTGGGTGTACGGCGTCGGCCCGGTGAAGATCGTCTTCGAGCACAGCGGCGGCACGAACCCGGCCCTGACGACCGCTGTCCTCCAGACGTCGAACCAGACGCCGAAGATGCCTCCGACGGACGCCAACTACTTCCCGCTCAAACAGGGCATGAAGGGGAAGTACCGCTGGACGAACCCGACGTACTTCAAGAAGCCCGTGGTGGAGTCCTTCACCCTCGACCAGGTCGTCAATGCGTCGGCGCGCTTCACGTTCAAGAGCGTGTCCGGTCCGATCAAGGTCGCGGCGGCGTACGGGTTCACGTCCAACCTCGACGGCGTGACGAACATCTGGGGAGTGTCGCAGGCGGCCTCGCTCGCGAAGCTCCCGAAGCTCGGGCCGTCGGCCCTGCCCGCCGACAAGCGGCGGCACTTCTTCACGCCGTTCGATCTGATGACGTTCGGCTTCAACCCGCTCATCCCCGCCTACCCGTCGGCCGGCGGAAGCTGGGCGGCAGCGAAGAACGGCCGTGACTTCTCGGTGTACGGCGTCTCGGGGACGGCAAAGGTGATCGGCGTGCAGCGCGTGAAGGTCCCGGCCGGGACCTTCAGCGCGCTTGTCGTGCAGACGACGCTGAAGCAGCCGGGCTTCCCGTTCGGGAGCGGCACGCGCACATCGTGGTTCGCGCCCGACAAGGGGCTCGTCAAGCTCGTCTTCCGGCACGGCGATCGCAGCGTGTCGACCGTCGAGCTGCTGCGCTGAGCCGGTTCACCTCAGCGCTGTTCGGCAAGCGCATCTGGCTCGTCCTGGGCCTCGTCGCGTCGGCCGCGCTTGTCGCGCTGATCGTCGCGCTCGTGTTGACGCGCGGCGAGAGCAGACGCGACGCCGTCGCGGCGTACATCGACGACGTCAACCACGCGCAGCTCGATCTCCAGCCGCAGCTCCGCCGGATCGACACGACGTACCGGAGGTTCAGCCTCGACTCGAAGAAGCTCGAGGCGCAGCAGAACGATCTCGCCAAGGCGGAGGCGGTGATCCGCCGTGTCCGCACGCGCGTCGCGGCGCTCGATCCGCCGGACGTTGCGCGCCGGCTGCATGCGCAGATTCTCGAGGCGCTCGCACTCGAGGCGTCGTTCGCACACGACATCGCGGAGATGGCGCTTGCGCTTCCGCGGTACGCACGCGAGAACACGCGGCTCACGCCCGCGCTGATTCGGGCGCGCAACGACCTCAAGGATGCGCGGACGCCCGCGCAGCAGGATCGCGCGCTGGCGGGTTACGCCGCTGTGCTGCGGACGACCGCGCGCGGGCTGGAGCAGATCGACGCGCCGGCGATCCTGAAGTCGACGATCGACGCGCGTGCCGCGCGCCTGCAGACGACCGCCCGGGTGATGGACCGGCTCCGCCGCGCCGTGAAGCAGGGCAACCGCGCGGAGGCGACGCAGCTCAACCGATATCTCGCGCGGACCAGTCGCGAGCCCGAGGTCACCCAGGCCCAGCACGACGCCGTCGTCGCCTACAACCGCAGGCTGCGAGCCATTTCGCTCGCCCGCGCGGCCGTCGAGCGCGAGCGGCAGCGGCTGGACCGCACGCTGGGCTGACCGTAACGGTGGTTCCAACAGCCCCGGGCGAATAGGCCGAACGGCCTATTGCGACCTCTACCCCTTCTGGGGGACGATGCCCGCGGGGCGGCCCGAGGGAGCCGTGTCAGGGAGAAGCGCCGGGAGGGGGAAGCACCATCCGTTCGACTTCGCCGGCTGCTGAGGCAGCAGGGCCGCTATCGATACTGGCGCTCCGCCAGCGCGCGATCCGGCTGTGGCTGGCGGGGATCGGCATCTCGTCGTTCGCGCTCGCGTACATCGCGCCGGCGGTGATCGCGTTCCGGTCGCCTCCGCTCGTCGAGCCTCTCCCGCAGCTCGCACTCGCAGGCGCGTCGTTCCCCCGCTTCGCACCGCCCAAGGTCGCAACTCCCGACGCTCCCCCGAAGCCCATCGCGGCGCCTGCGCGCACCGTGCGGCGCACGCAGTACGCGGAGTCGCCGGAGCAGCTGATGCCGATGAACCGTGCACGGGCACGCGCACGCGCGCATGCGGCGCGGCGCACGGTTCGCATTCCGGTCGTCAAGAGCCGCTACTCCGTGTTGCCTCCGCAGGCGACGAAGAAGCAGTCGCAGGCGAAGGCCGATCCGTTCGCGTCGGCACCGGTCGTCGTCGACACGATCGGCGACATCCCGCCCGACATGTCGGCGGCCGCGACGCCGCCGACGACGACGCCGGCACCCGACGCCGCACCCGCGACGACGACCGACGCTGCGCCCGCGGCGGACGCCGTGTTGGCGCCCGTCGTCGAGACCGACGACGGCGACGTCGCCGCGAATCGCATCGCCCCTGCGACTCCCGTCGAGCATCCGCTCGAAGAGACGGAGGCGCCGGCGCCGGACACGACGTCCGCGTCCGACGGCGCCCCCGCCGCGTCCGTGTCGTCGACCTCCTCCGACGCTCCGGCGACGACGGCGACACCCGAGCCCGCGGCGCCGGTCGCGCCCACGACGGTCGCTCCCGACCCCTCGACGGTGACGGTGACGGAGCCCGCTCTCGATGAGACCGTCGTCGTCACCACTCCCGTAACCGTCGAGCCGGTTCCCGTGGACGTGTCCGTCGCCGCGTCGGAGCCGGTCGCGTCCGTCGACGTCGCCCTTCCGCCTGCGGACGCGACCGCGGCGACGCCGGCGATCACCGTGACCGACGCGTCGTCGGCGACTCTGTCGGCGTCGTCTGACTCGCCGGTCGTCGACTCGTCGGCGACCACCTTGTCGGCGTCCGGCTTCTCCTCCTCGTCGTCGGGCGGCACCGCTTCCGGCGGCGTCTCGGCCGCGCCGGCCACGGACACGACGATCGCACTCTCCGACCAGACGGTCGCGGTGCTCGATCCCTCCACGACGCCCGGCAGCGGACGCTCGCCGCCCGAGGCGTGGGTGACGACGCTGTCGTCCGACGCAGCTCACGTCGTCGGAGTCTCCGTCGACGGCAGTGACCTCGTCGTCACCGTCGACGGCGTCGCGTCGAGCCGCGCGCTCGAGGACGTCACCGCGCTCACGATCACCGGCGGTCCGCTCGCGGACACGTTCACGATCGGAGCCTCGGTCGCGATCCCGGTCGCGCTCGACGGCGCCGGCGGCGCCGACACGTTCGTCGGGCCGGCGGGCGACCAGCGATGGTCGGTCGACGGGCCGGGCTCCGGCAGCGTCGGCGGCGTCACGTTCACGGGCTTCGAGAACCTGAGCGGCGCGGCCGACAACGACGACACCTTCGTCTTCGGCGGCGGCGGCTCCGTCGCGGGCGTCGTCCAGGGCGGCCCCGGCGGCTTCGACACGATCGAGCTCGCGGGCGGCAGCTACGGCTCGCTCGTCTCGACCATTACCGGCCCCGACGCGGGGACCCTCGCGCGCGACGCGGACGTGCTCACCTACGCGGGCTTCGAGCCGATCACCGTCACCGGTTGCCCGTCGTGCACCGTCACGACCACCGGGGCCGATGCGCGGACGATCACCGTGCGCGCCGGCGACGCGGGCAAGATCGTCGTCGAGGTCTCCGGCGGCGAGAGCCACACCTTCGAGAACGTGGGGACCATGACGAGCCTCACGATCACCTCGGGCGGCGGGAACGACACCATCACCGTGCAGGCGCTCGACGCGGCGTTCAACGGGACGCTGTCGGTC
>DASXTR010000144.1:0-12291 GCA_036505325.1 Gaiellaceae bacterium | reverse complement strand
TGACCGTGAACCGCCCGTGGGCGTAATCGAGGTCCTCCTCGGCCGCCTCGAGCTGGTGTGCGGCGAGCGTCCAGGCCTTGGTGATGATCTTCTCCGTCGCGTTCCAGACCGCGACCCCGCCGACCGCGAGGCTCCGGCTGCCGTACGTGTCCATGCCGAGCGGCGTGACGGCGGTGTCGCCGTGCAGCACCTCGACGTTCTCGACGGGAACGCCGAGCCGGTCGGCGACGATCTGCGAGAACGTCGTCACGTGACCCTGGCCGTGCGGCGAGGTGCCGATCACCGCCTGGACGACGCCGGTCGGCAGGCAGCGGATCGTGGCCGCGTCCCAACCGCCGGCGACGTAGCTCAACGCGCCGAGGATGCGCGACGGCGCGAGGCCGCACATCTCGAGGTAGGTGGAGAGGCCGATTCCGAGCTGCTTGACGTCCCCGCGCTCGCGGCGCGCCGCCTGGTCGGAGCGGAGGTCGTCGTAGCCGGCGATTGCGAGCGCACGGTCGAGCGACGCGTGGAAGTCCCCGGAGTCGACGGTGAGCCCCGAGGCGAGCGTCGCGGGGAACTCCGAGATGAAGTTCTGGCGGCGCAGGTCGACCGGATCGCGCCCGAGCTTGCGGGCGAGCGCGTCGACGGCCCGCTCGATGGCGTAGGTCGCCTCCGGCCGGCCGGCCCCGCGGTAGGCGTCCGTCGGCGTGGTGTGCGTGAAGACGCCCTCGCACGTGAAGTGATAGCCCTGGACGCCGTAGCAGCCGCCGTAGAGCCACGCGCCCAGGATCTGGATCCCCGGTGTGACGAGCTGGAGGTACGCGCCCATCGCCGAGGTGAGGTTCGCGCGCACCGCGGTGATCGTCCCGTCCGAAGTGGCGGCCAGCTCGATCCGCTGGATCACATCGCGACCGTGGATCGTCGCGACGGCGTTCTCGGTGCGATCCTCGATCCACTTGACCGGCCGCCCGAGACGCTTCGCGAGCACGAGCGCGAGCACCTCCTCGGCGTAGACGTTCAGCTTCGAGCCGAAGCCGCCGCCGACGTCCGGGGCGATGATGCGAAGCTTCTGCTCCGGGATCCCTGTCGCGAGCGCGAGCGTGACGCGCAGGATGTGCGGGATCTGCGTCGAGGTGTAGAGCGTGAACTCGCCCATCGCCGCGGCCGGCTGCGCGAGCAGCCCGCGCGGCTCGATCGCGTTCGGAATCAGCCGCTGCTGGCGGTACGTCTCGGAGACGGTCACGTCCGCCTCCGAGAAGAGGCGGTCGACCTCCCCGGCCTCGAGCGTCCAGACGTAGCAGCTGTTCGACTCGAGCTCGTCGTGGACGAGCGGCGCGCCCTCGTCGAGCGCCTGCGCGACGTCGGTGACGACGGGCAGAGGCTCGTAGTCCACCGTGACGAGCTCGGCGGCGTCCGCCGCGAGCGCGCGCGTCTCCGCGATCACCACCGCGACGGCGTCGCCCGCGTACCGCACCTTGTCACGCGCGAGCGGCCAGTGCGGCGGGTTGTGCATCTCAGGCGTGACCGGCCATGCGCACGGGAGCGGCCCCGCGAAGTCGTCCGCAAGGTCGGCGCCGGTGAACGCGGCGACGACGCCTTCCGCCTCGCGCACCGCCGAGACGTCGACGTTCGCGATGCGCGCGTGCCCGTGCGGACTGCGGACGAGCGCCATGAAGACCTGCCCGGTCACGTTCAGGTCGTCGATGAAGCGAGCCTGGCCGGTGAGGAGCTCCGGGTCCTCTTTGCGTGGGACGGGTTGCCCGATGTACGTCTGCTGCTCGGTGGTAGCCATCGCCCCTCCTACGCCGATGCGGCCGTCTGCACGGCCTTGACGATGTTCACGTAGCCGGTGCAGCGGCAGAGGTTGCCCTCGAGCGCCTTCCGGATCTCGTCCTCGCTCGGGCTCGCGTTCTCCTCGAGTAGCGAGACCGTCGCCATCACCATCCCGGGCGTGCAGTAGCCGCACTGCAGGCCGTGCTCCGCGTGGAACGCCTCCTGCACCTTGTGCAGCGCGCCGTTCGCGAGGCCCTCGATCGTCGTCACCTCGCGGCCGTCCGCTTGGACGGCGAGCAGCGTGCACGACTTGACCGACTCGCCGTCGAGCAGCACAGTGCAGGCGCCGCAGGACGAGGTGTCGCAGCCGACGTTCGTGCCGGTCAGCGCAAGCTGCTCGCGGAGGAAGTAGACGAGGAGCTGGCGCGGCTCGACCTCCGCTTCGTGCCGCGTGCCGTTGACGGTGACCGCGATCGGCCTCACTGAGACTCCCTTCGTAGGCGGAGCAGGCGCCCGAGCGCGCGGACGAGTGCGCCGAGCCCGAGCCGGAGCCCGGAGACGGGGCGGGCCTGCGCGGGCGGCGCGGCCGGCTCGTCCGCCGGGGCGGACAGTTGCTGCTGCAGGCAGTCGGCGAACTGCCTGGTGAGCTGCGCCGCGACGTCCGCGACCATGCCGCGGCCGTACTGCGCCACCGGACCGGTCAGCGACAGGTCGGTGACGACCTCGACGCGCGTGCCGCCGTCGACGTCGGCGAGCCGCGACTCGATCGTCGCGCGCGCGCTGCCGCGGCCCTTCAGCTCGCGCGCATTGGCGGAGAGCGTCGACGTGCGTGCGGCCTCGTCGGTGGACTCCCGTGCGACGTCGGTGGCGAAGACGAGCGAGATCGGGCCGAGCTTCACGCTCATCTTCGCCTTCCACCGGTCGGCGTCGAGCGTCTCCGTCAGCTCGGCTCCCGGCATGCACGGGATCACACGCGGGACATCCATCAGGAGCGCCCAGGCCTCCTCCGCGGGCGCGGCGACCTCGAACGAGTTCTCGATCTTCATCCGGCCGTCATCGTGTCACGACCGCGTACCGGGCGGGGTCGTCCTCGAACCTGCTGCGGCAGCCGGGACAGCAGAACGCGTAGGTGACGCCCTCGTGGACCGCGACGATCGCGCCCACGAGCGAGACGGTCATCCCGCAGACGGGGTCGACGGCCTCCGTCGGCGCACTCTCCGGCAGCGGGCGCGCGTGCCGCCACGCGACAAGCTCCGCGAGGATCGCGACGGCGATCTCCTCCTGGCTGCACGGCCCCAGGTCGAGGCCCGCCGGGCTCCGCACGCGTGCGAGCGCCTCCTCCCCGACGCCCCGCTCGCGCAGCGCTGCGACGACCACACGGGCGCGCTTCGCGCTCGCGACGAGGCCGATGTACCCGACGCCCGAGGCGAGTGCCCGCTCGAGCGCCTCCTCGTCGTCCCGGCCCATCGAGGCGACGACGACCGCGTCCGCGCCTTCGGGTTCGTCGCCGACGCGCCAGCCGATCTCGGCCGCAAGCCGCGCCAGCGTCCGGGCGGCGGGGCTCCCGCCGACGACCGCGAGGAGCGGTGCGCCGAGCTGCGGCTCGATCAGCACCTCGACCGTCCCCTCGGACGCGCATTCGCTGACGGCGCAGACGACGCCCTCGCCGCCCTCGGTTCCCGGCGGGCCGATGCGGACGAGGCGCGGCTCGCCGTCGGCGAGCGCCCGCAGGGCCTCGCGCACGACGATCGGCTCCGAGCAGGCGCCGCCGATCCATCCCTCGACCGCGCCGTCCGGTGTGACGAGCGCGCGGTCGCCGCGCCGCGTCGAGGCCGGCCGCTCCACGTGCACGACGGTCGCGAGGGCGAAGGGCCGCCCCTCGGCGGCGAGGCGCCCGGCGCGGACGAGGACGTTCACTCGGCGAGCCCCGCCCGGTTCAGCGCCTCCCACACCTTGTCCGACGTGACCGGCATCTCGAGCTCGCGCACACCCACGTGGGCGAGCGCGTCGACGATCGCGTTCACGTACGCCGCCGGCGAGCCGACCGTCGCCGACTCGCCGACGCCCTTGGCGCCGATCGGGTGGTGCGGCGACGGCGTCTCGGTCGCGTGCAGCTCGAAGTGCGGCGTCTCCCACGCCGTCGGGAGCAGGTAGTCCATGAAGTTGGACCCGATGCAGTTGCCCTCCTCGTCGAAGGTGATCAGCTCCATCGCGGCCATGCCGAACCCCTCGGTGAGGCCGCCCATGATCTGGCCCTCGACGATCATGGGGTTGATCCGCACGCCGCAGTCGTCGACCGCGACGACGCGCTGCACCTTCCACTCGCCGGTCCCGCGGTCGATCTCGACGACGACGGCGTACGTCCCGAACGGGTACGTCATGTTCGGCGGGTCGTAGTAGTTCGTCGCCTCGAGCCCGGCTTCCATCCCCTCCGGATGGTCGGTGTAGGCCGCGAAGGCGATCTCCTGGATCGTCTTCCTCCGGTCAGGCGCGCCCTTCACCGCGAAGCCGTCGTCATCCCATTCGAGGTCGTCCTCGGCGGCCTCGAGCAGGTGAGCGGCGATCGCGCGCGCCTTGTCCCGCACCTTGCGCGCGGCGACGGAGGTCGCGGCGCCGGCGACCGGCGTCGAGCGCGAGGCATAGGTCCCGAGCCCGTACGGCGTGTTGTCCGTGTCGCCCTCCTGCACGGTGATGTCCTCCGGCGGGATCCCGAGCTCGTGCGCGACGATCTGCGCGAACGTCGTCTCGTGGCCCTGGCCCTGCGACTTGACGCCGAGCTTGAGGATCGCCTTGCCGGTCGGGTGCACGCGCAGCTCCGCCGAGTCGAACATCTTGATGCCGAGGATGTCGTACTGGCGACTCGGGCCCGCGCCCACGACCTCGGTGAACGACGCCAGCCCGATGCCGATCAGCCGCCCCTCCTCGCGCGCCCGCTTCTGCTCCTCGCGCAGCTCGGCGTAGCCCACCTTCTCGAGCGCGAGGTCGAACGCGGCCTCGTAGTCGCCGGAGTCGTACTCGAAGCCCGTCGCGGACGTGTAGGGGAACGCGTCCTTCGGGATGAAGTTCCGGCGGCGCAGCTCAGCCGGATCGAGGCCCAGCTCGTAGGCGGCCGTCTGCACGAGGCGCTCGATGAAGAAGGACGCCTCGGTGACGCGGAACGAGCAACGGTACGCGACGCCGCCCGGCGCCTTGTTCGTGTACGCGCCGTCGGTGACGACATGCGCGGCCGGGATGTCGTACGAGCCGGTGACGATGTGGAAGAGACCCGCCTTGAGCTTGGTCGGCTGCGCGTCGGCGTACGCGTATCCCTGATCGGACAGCATCTTTACGCGCAGCCCGGTCATCTTCCCGTCGGCGGTGAGCGCGAGCTCGCCGTCCATCCAGAAGTCGCGTGCGAACCCGGTCGAGATGAGGTTGCCGGTGCGGTCCTCGCTCCACTTCACCGGGCGTCCGATCAGGAGCGACGCGGCCGTGGCGACGACGTAGCCCGGGTAGATCGGAACCTTGTTGCCGAAGCCGCCGCCGATGTCCGGCGAGATGATCTGGATGTTCTGCTCGGGCAGACCCGCGACGAGCGCGAACACCGTGCGGTGCGCGTGCGGCGCCTGCGACGTCATGTAGATCGTCGCCTTGCCGGTCGCCGGGTTGACGTCGGCGACGCAGCCGCAGCACTCGAGCGGCGCGGGGTGGCAGCGCGGGTAGAACGTCTCCAGGCGGACGACCTTGTCGGCCGCGGCGAACGCCCGCTCGGTGGCGTCGGCGTCGCCGGCCTCCCAGTGGTAGACGCGGTTGTCGGCCTGGCCCTCCTTGTCGTCGCGGATCACCGGCGCGTCCGGCTCGAGTGCCCGCTGCGGGGTCGTCACCGCGGGCAGCGGGTCGTAGTCGACCTCGATCAGCTCGAGGGCGTCGTGCGCCGTGTACGGGTCCTCGGCGATCACGCACGCGACCTCCTGGCCCTGCATGCGCACCTTGTCGGTCGCCAGCACGGCCTGCGTGTCGCCGGAGAGCGTCGGCATCCACGCGAGGCTGTGCTGAGCGAGCAGCTCGCCGGTGACGACGGCGACGACGCCCGGCAGCTCGCCGGCACGCGTCGTGTCGATCGAGTTGATCTTCGCGTGCGCGAAGGGGCTGCGCAGGATCGCCATGTGCAGCATCCCGGGGAGCTTGATGTCGTCGACGTAGTTGCCCTTGCCGCGGACGAACCGCTCGTCCTCCTTGCGCTTGACGCTCTGGCCCAGCCAGCGGCTGGGACGCGGCTCAGTGGCTGCCATCACGCCTCCTTCAGCTTCGCCGCGACCCACTGCACCGATTTGACGATGTTCTGGTAGCCGGTGCAGCGGCAGATGTTCCCGGAGATCGCCCAGCGGATCTCCTCCTCGGTCGGGTCCGGGTTCTCCTCGAGCAGCGCCGAGGTCACGAGCAGCATCCCGGGCGTGCAGAACCCGCACTGCAGCCCGTGCTCCTCCTTGAACCCCTGCTGGATCGGGTGCAGCTGACCGTTCTGGATCAGCCCCTCGACGGTCTTCACCGTGCGGCCGTCCGCCTGCACCGCGAAGTACGTGCACGACTTGATCGGGACGCCGTCGACGAGGACGGTGCACGCACCGCAGCTCGTCGTGTCGCAGCCGACGTGCGTGCCGGTGAGGCCGAGCGTCTCGCGCAGGAAGTGGACGAGCAGCAGGCGCGGCTCGACCTCCGCGGAGCGCTCGTCGCCGTTGACCGTCACCGTGATCGCCTGCGTCGTGATCTCGCTGGTCGCGCTCACGCGTCCTCCTTCTCGCTGATCTCCTCCATCACGCCCTCGATCGTCTCGTGACCCGCGAACTCCTCCTCCTGCCCGTCCGCCGCCGCCCGCCGCAGGGCGCGCGCCGTCAGGACGCGGATCACGTTGCGCTTGTACTCCGCGCTTCCGCGTGTGTCGTCGTGCGGCTGTGCCGCCTCGCCCGCGAGCCGCGAGGCCTCGTCGATCGCGGCGTCGTCGAGCACGCGACCGGCGAGTGCCTGCTCCGCGGCGGACGCGCGCAGGTTCGTCGGCCCGACCGCCGTCAGGGCGATGCCCGCTGCTTCGACCGAGCCGTTCGCGAACGTCAGGTGCACGGCGACACCTGCGGTGGCGAAGTCGCCGATCTTCCGCTCGAGCTTCTCGTAGGCCCCGCCGGCGCGCCCGGTCGGGGCCGGCACGCGAATCTCGGTGACGATCTCGTTCGGCTCGAGCGCCGTGGTGAACGGTCCCTGCAGGAACTCGTCGATCGCGATCGTGCGCTCGCCGTCGGAGCTGCGGGCAACGATCTCCCCCCGCGCCGCGAGCATCACCGAGGGCCAGTCGCCCTGCGGGTCGGCGTGCGCGAGCGACCCCGCCACGGTGCCGAGGTTGCGCACGATCGGATCGGCGATCTGCCGCGCAGCCTCCCCGAAGACGCCGTAGCGCCCGCGGAGGAGCTCCGATCGCTCGCATGTCTTGTGCCGGACGAGCGCGCCGAAGCGCAGCTGTCCGTCGCGCTCGCCGAGCTCGTCCAGCCCGTCGATGCGGTTGATGTCGATCAACGCACGCGGAGCGGCGAAGCGCAGCTTCATGAGCGGGATCAGGCTCTGCCCGCCCGCGATGACCTTTCCTTCCTCGCCGAACCGGTCGAGGGTCTGAAGCGCTTCCTCCAGCGTCCGCGGCGCGAAGTACTCGAAGCTCGCGGGGTACATCCGGTCGCCCTCCTTTCAGGCTCGCCGAGAATACGCCTCGCCCGATCGGCTTTCCAATGCGTGCTTTCTCCTACGATGGTCGCGTGGGTTTCGGATCGGCAGACGAGGTCGAGCGTGCGTTCGCCGGCGAGTCGTACCTGGCCGACCGGGGACTCGCGACCGCGCTCTACCTCGCGCTCGCGATGCGGCGGCCGCTCCTCCTCGAGGGCGAGGCTGGCGTCGGCAAGACCGAGGTCGCGAAGACGCTGGCGCGGCTCCTCGACGCCGAGCTCGTGCGGCTGCAGTGCTACGAGGGCATCGACGCCGCACAGGCCCTCTACGAGTGGGACTACGCGAAGCAGCTCCTGTACGCGCGCCTCCTGCAGGAGGGCGAGCTGGAGCCCGACCGGCGGCTCGCCGAGCTGCACGGGCCCGAGTTCCTCCTCGAGCGCCCGCTCCTCCACGCGCTTCGCGCCGGCGCGGGCGCAGTGCTGCTCATCGACGAGCTCGACCGTGCGGACGACGAGTTCGAGGCTTTCCTGCTCGAGCTGCTCTCGGACTTCGCGGTCACGATCCCGGAGATCGGCACGATCGCAGCGGCGGAGCCGCCGGCGGTGATCGTCACCTCCAACCGCACGCGCGAGCTGCACGACGCGCTCAAGCGCCGCTGCCTGTACCACTGGATCGACTTCCCGGACGTCGAGCGCGAGGCGGCGATCGTGCGACTGCGCGCGCCGGGAGTCTCGGAACGGCTCGCGCGCTCGGTCGCCGAGGCGGTCGCGCGCCTGCGCGAGTGGGAGCTCGCGAAGCGGCCGGGCGCGGCCGAGGCGATCGACTGGGCGGCTGCGCTCGCGCTCCTCGGCGTCGCGACGCTCGACGAGGAGACGGCGCGCGCGACGCTCGGCTGGGTGGTGAAGAACGAGGACGACCTGCGCGTCGTCCACGCGCGGCTCGATGAGCTCGTCGCCTGATCCGCTCGCGCAGCTGGTCGCATTCGGCCACGCGCTGCGCCGCGAGGGGCTCGCCGTCGGGACGGGCGCGGTCGTCGAGTTCGCGCGCGCGGCGGCGCTGCTTCCCGCGGCCGACCTCTACTGGGCCGGCCGCGCGACGCTCGCGCCCGGGCCGGCCGAGATCGAGCGCTACGACCGCGTCTTCCGCGCGTTCTTCGGCTCCGTGCCGGGGCAGCGCGCGCCGGCGCCGCTCGGGCGTCGCGCCGGCGAGCGCGGGCCGGGCCTCGGCATGACGGCTGCCGAGGGGCGCGAGGCGTCCAAGGGCACCGCGTTCCTCGCGAGCCCCGTCGAGGTCCTGCGGCGCACGAGCTTCGGTCACCTCTCGGAAGAGGAGCTCGCGCGGCTCCCGGAGCTCGTCGCGCGCCTCCGGCTCTCGCCCCCACTCCGCCGCTCGCGCCGCCGCCGCGCCGCCCGGGACGGCGAGCTCGACCTGCGGCGGACGCTGCGCCGGTCGTTCCGCACCGGCGGCGAGCCGGCCGAGCTGCGGTTTCGCGCCCGCACCCGCAAGCCGCGGCGCCTCGTGCTCCTCCTCGACGTCTCGCGCTCGATGGCGCCGTTCTCGCGCGCGCTCCTCCTCTTCGCACACGCCGCGATGCGTGCGGACGCCCGGTGGGAGGCGTTCTGCTTCGGGACCCGGCTGACGCGCGTGAGCGCCGCCCTGCGGGACGCCGATCCGGAGCGGGCGGTCGCGGAGGCCGCCGAGGCCGCGGTCGACCGCGACGGCGGCACGCGGATCGGCGAGTCGCTGGGGCAGCTCCTCGCGCGGCGGGAGCACCTGTCCGTCCTCCGCGGCGCGGTCGTCGTCATCTGCTCGGACGGGCTCGAGCGCGGCGACCCCGAGCTGCTGGGCCGCCGGATGGCCCGGCTCGCCCGCCTCGCCGCCCACGTCGTGTGGTTGAACCCGCTGAAGGAGGACCCGCGCTACGAGCCGCTCGCCCGCGGAATGCGGGCTGCGCTCCCGTTCGTGGACGACTTCGCGAGCGGGCACGACCTCGCCAGCCTGACGGCCCTGGCCGACCGGCTGGCCGCGCTGCGCGCATAGGGCGCGGCGGAGCGGGAACACGCCTCGGGATGGAATCGCTCCAGGGTCACCTGCTCGTCTCCTCGCCGGCGCTCGTCGACCCGAACTTCCGGCGGACGGTCGTCCTGATCGCGCACCACGACGAGGACGGCGCGATGGGGCTCGTCCTGACGCGGCCCTCCGACGTCAAGGTCACCGACGCCGTCCCTGCGCTGGAAGGCGTCGTGGAGGACGAAGCCGTGGTGTCGGTCGGCGGCCCCGTGCAGCCGGAGGCGTTCATGGTGCTGTGTGAGTTCGAGGACGTCGACGAGGCGGCCGCCCGCGTGATCGGCGACGTCGGCTTCATGCCCGCCGAGGCAGAGCCGGAGGACCTCGCCGTCCGGCGGATGCGCGTCTTCGCGGGCTACGCCGGCTGGGGCGCGGGCCAGCTCGAGGCGGAGCTCGAGGAGCCGTCGTGGATCGTGGTGCCCGCCGACCCGGAGGACGCGTTCGTCACCGACCCGGACGACCTCTGGCGAACGGCCATCCACCGCAAGGGCGGCAAGTACGCGCTGATCGCGTCGATGCCGTTCGATCCATCGCTGAACTAGGAGCTAGAGGGGCGGCGCGCCGACGGTCTCGCCGCCGCGGCGCGGGCCGGGCACGTTCGCGAACCGGAATACGCCGGGCTCGCGGCCCGGCTGGACGAACCAGGCCTCCCCCGTCCCCGCGCTCGTGGCGGCGCGCCAGGCCGCCTCGGCGACGTCCTCGGGCGCGAGTAGCGGGAAGCCGGCGGCCGCGAACGCCTCGCGCTGGTCGTCGATCATCGGCGTGTCGGCGATACCCGGGCAGACGGCGTTGATGCGGATCGGCTCGAGCTGGGGGGCGACGCTGCGCACGAAGCCGACGACCGCGTGCTTGGTCAGCGCGTAGATCGGATCGATCGGCATGGCCGTCAGCCCGGCGAGCGACGCGGTCGCGACGATCGCGCCGTCGTCCATCACCCGCGCGAGGCGGCGCACGCCGAGCACGACCCCGTCGACGTTGACGCCGAGCGCGTTTGCGTACTGCTCGTCGGTGAGCTCGCGGATGTCGCCGGTCTCGGTGGTCACGCCCGCGTTCAGGAACGCGAGGTCGACCGCTTCGATCTCTTCCCACGCGCTGGGGTCCGAGACGTCGAAGCCGTCGACGATGTCGAGCGACTGCACCTCGTGGCCCTCGCGTTCGAGGCGCGCGCGGATCGCGAGGCCGATCCCTCCCTCCCCGCCCGTGACGAGCGCCTTCACGGCTCGAGCACGACCTTCCCGACGTGCTCGCGGCGCTCGATCAGCGCGTGCGCGTCTGCGGCGCGGTCGAGCGGGTACGTCGCGCCGACGACGGGCCGGAGCGCGCCCCGTCGCCACAGCGCGAGGAGCTCCTCCGCGCACTCCCGCACGTAGTCCGGGCGCAGGGCCATCAGACGGCCGACATAGATGCCGACGACCGAGATGTTGCGGCCAACGAGGAGCGCCGGCTCGACCGGCTGCCACTGTCCGCCTGCGAAGCCGATCGCCACGACCGACCCGAGCGGATTCAGCAGCCTCAACGACTGCGTGAAGACGTCTCCTCCGACCGGATCGATCACCACGTCGGCGCGCACGTCGTCGAGCTCGTCGTAGCCGCGCACGTCGTCCGCGCCGTGCTCGCGCGCGAACGCGCGCTTCTCGTCGCTCGATGCGGTGGCGATCACGGTCGCGCCGGCGAACTTCGCGATCTGGATCGCGGCGATGCCGACGCCGCCGGAGCCGGCGTGGACGAGCACCGTCGAATCCGGCTTCGGCCGGACGAGGCGCATCAGCGGAATGAACGCCGTCAGGTACGTCGTCAGGAACGACGCGCCCTCTGCGTATGTTGCCTGTTCAGGCAACTCGAACGTCCACTGTGGATCGACGGCCACGCGCTCCGCGTAGCCGCCTCCCGAGTGGCGCGGGAGCGCCGCCACGCGCTTCCCATGGAGATCGCCCGCGACCTCGGAGCCGAGGACGTACGGCAGCTCCGGCATCTGCGGATACCGTCCGCGCCGCATCAGCACGTCCGCGAAGTTGATGCCCGCGGCCTTGACGTCGACGACGTCGTCGCCGTCGGGCTCGGGGACGTCCTCCACGTCGAGGTCGCCGTTCACCTCGTGCAGGACGACCGCCTTCACCGGCCGACCCAGTTCGGCTCGCGCTTCTCGAGGAACGCCGCGACGCCCTCCTGTCCGTCCTCGGAGCCGAGGCAGCGAGCGAACGCCTCGAACTCCTTCTCGTCGCTGCGCTCGTCGCGCGTCTCGTGCAGGAGGCGCTTGATCTCGCGCAGCGCGTGCGGGCTCTGCTTCGCGAGCGCGCCGGCATAGCGCTCGATGCCGCCCTCGAGGTCGTCGACGACGAACTCCACCAGCCCCCACGCCTCGGCCTGCCGCGCCGGGATCCGCTCGCCGGACATCGTGAGCCACGCGGCGCGGCCGGCGCCGATCAGCCGCGGCGCGCGCTGCGTCCCGCCGCCGCCGGGCAGGAGCCCGAGGTTCACCTCCGGGAACCCGAGCTGCGCGTCCACGTGCGCCACGCGCAGGTCGCACGCGAGCGCGATCTCGAGCCCGCCGCCGAGGCAGTAGCCATGGATCGCCGCGATCACCGGCACGGGCGCGCGCTCGATCAGGTCGGCGACCGGCTGGATTCCCGCGGGCCGCCCGCTGTCCGCGTCGGCGCGCTGGAAGCCGGCGATGTCCGCGCCCGCCGAGAACGCGCGCTCGCCCCTTCCGCGCAGCACGACGACGCGCGTCTCGGCGTGGAGCTCGTCCTCGAGCTCGCGCCAGAGCGTCTCGATGATCCCCGC
>DASXTR010000143.1:0-9855 GCA_036505325.1 Gaiellaceae bacterium | reverse complement strand
CCCCGGAACATGATCGTGACCTTGACCTTCGCGCGCTGGTTCAGGAAGCGCGCGACATGGCCCTTCTTGGTCTCGTAGTCGTGCTGCCCGATCTTCGGTCTGAGCTTGATCTCCTTGACGTGGATCTGCGTCTGGTGCTTCCGCGCGAGCTTCGCCTTCTGCTCCTGCTCGTAGCGGTACTTGCCGTAATCCATCACCCGCGCAACGGGCGGGTCGGCCTGCGCAGCCACTTCGACGAGATCGAGGTTCTTCCCGTACGCGTAGTCCCGGGCCTCGTCCGTCGACTTGATCCCCATCTGCTCACCTTTTTCGTCGATGAGCCTGACCCGCGGCACGCGAATCTGGTCGTTCACACGCGTCTGCGGTTCGGGGCGGCGCGGCGGCTCGTTGAAGCCTCGCCGCGGCCTCAAATCGTCGTCACCAAGCTCTCTTCGTCCTCCTTCGTAAATGAAAAAACCGCTGACAGGCAGCGGCAGACACCGTTCTCAACCCGTTCGGTTGAACCTCCGAGACCGTGGGTCAGGAGGTGAGAGACGGTTTCGCCCCTGCTTGCCAGGGTTCAAGGGTAGCAAGTTTCGCCTGGAATTCCCCCAGCGAGAGCGTTTCTTGGCCGCCGCCCCGCGCCCGGATCGCCAGGCTCGCGTCGGATTCCTTGTCGCCGTAGACGACGACGAACGGGATCTTCTCCACCTCGGCGTTCCGGATCCGCTTGCCGACCGTCTCGTCGGAGTCGTCGACCTCGACCCGGTGCGACCCGAGCCTCCCGGCCAGATCGTGCGCTGCATCGCGATGGCTCTCGCCGACCGGAATGATCCTGATCTGCACCGGCGCGAGCCAGAACGGGAACGCGCCGCCGTAGTGCTCGATCAGGATCGCGATGAAGCGCTCGAACGACCCGTAGAGCGCGCGGTGGATGACGAACACCGGATGCTCCGTGTTGTCCGGGCCGACATAGGTGAGACCGAATCGTGCCGGCATCTGCCGGTCGAGCTGGATCGTCCCGAGCTGCCACGACCGTCCGAGCACGTCGGCGACGTGGAGGTCGATCTTCGGACCGTAGAACGAGCCTTCGCCCGCGCCGATCTCGTACGGGATCTGATTGCGCTCCAGCGCCGCCTCGATCTCGCCCTCCGCGAAGTCCCATTCGTCGTCACTGCCGAGCTTGTCCTCCGGGCGGGTCGAGAACTCCGCGCGCGGCTCGAGGCCGAAGAGCCCGTAGAGGTAGCGCAGGTACGCGACGCAGCCGTCGAGCTCGGACGCGATCTGCTCCTGCGTGCAGAAGATGTGCGCATCGTCCTGCGTCACGTGCCGCACGCGTGTGAGCCCGTGGAGTGCGCCCGCGAGCTCGTTCCGGTGCAGCGGCGCGGCCTCCGCGTATCGGAGCGGCAGCTCGCGGTAGCTGCGGAGCGCGCTTCCGAAGAGGAGCATGTGCCCGGGACAGTTCATCGGCTTCATCCCGTACACCTGGTCGTCGTCGAGCGGGATCAGGAACATGTTCTCGCGGAACTTCTCCCAGTGGCCGGAGGTGACCCAAAGCGCCTTGTCGTAGATGAGCGGCGTCTTCACCTCGCTGTAGCCGCGCTTCAGGTTCTCGCGGCGGCGCAGGTCCTCGAGCTCGTTCCAGATCGTCATCCCCTTCGGATGCCAGAACGCAGAGCCCGGCGAGTGCTCGTCGAAGCTGAACAGATCGAGCTGCGTGCCGAGCCGGCGATGGTCGCGTCGGCGCGCCTCCTCGAGCCGTTCGAGGTAGGCGGCGAGGTCCTCCTGCGAGTAGAACGCGGTGCCGTAGATCCGGGTCAGCTGCTTGTTGTGCTCGTCGCCGCGCCAGTACGCCCCGGCGAGGCCGGTGAGCTTGAACGCCTTGATCGGCTTCGAGTTCTGCAGGTGCGGGCCGCGGCAGAGGTCCGTGAAGTCGCCCTGGGTGTAGAAGCTGATCGGGCCGTCGGCGGTGTCGACGAGCTCGACCTTGTAGGGCTCATTCTCCTCGAGGAAGCGTTGCCGCGCCTCGGCGGCGGAGACCTCCTCGCGCGACCACTCGCGGCCTTCCTTCAGCTCGCGGCGGACCTCGTCCTCAATCCTGGCGAGGTCGTCTTCGTGGATCGGCTGCGGGAACTCGAAGTCGTAGTAGAAGCCGTTGTCGATCGGCGGCCCGATCGCGATCTTCACGCCCGGGTAGAGACGGCGCACCGCCTCGGCGAGCAGGTGCGCGCTCGAGTGACGCAGCACGGCGAGCGCGTCCGGGTCGTCCTTGTCGCGGACGGTCAGGATCTGGATCTGCTCGCCGTCGGCGAGCGGCGCGCGCAGGTCGCGGACGCTCCCGTTTGAGCGCACCAGAACGGCCTGCTCTGCGAGCTTCGGCCCGATCGCGCGCGCGGCGTCGAGGCCGGTGGCGCCGTCGGGAAGTTGGAGTTCCGAGTTGTCGGGGAGGACGATTCTCACGGCGGACAAGGATACGCACCTCCTGTGCGAGATCGAATGAACGGAGGTGTCGCCTGACGAAAGGCTTACGCCGCGCGCGACCCGGCGACGGGCTGCCGCGCGCGGCGAAGCGTCGTCGTCGTCCGGTTCGCGATCATGCGTACAGGGTAGCGCGTCGTCATGAGCGAAGTGAACCCCGGCGGCGAGCCGCCCGAGGACGATCGCAACGAGGAGCTCGAAGACTCCCCCGCTCCGGATCCGACGGACGAAGACACGGACGCGGAGGACGTTCCCGAAGCCGACTAGTACGCGGGCCGGCGGCGCGGCCGGCTGCCGGAGCCGACCCACAACCAGAACAACGTCAAGGGGACGAATCCGGCGAGGCCGACGATCAGCAGGACCGAGCCGACGGTGCGCGTGTCGACGCCCGAGTCGTTCGTCGGCAGCGTGTCGCCGAGCAGGTCCTCGGGAGCAACGACCCATACAGCTATAGCTCCATCCGTCGGCGCGGGCGTCGGGGCTACGCGCGTGAGGGCCACATTCGGCGGCGCAGCCGGGAACGCGGAGACCCGCGGCGCAGCCGGCGACGCGGCGATCACCAGCACAGCGCCGACAATCGCAATGATGAGCGCGAACGTCGCGATTGCGGCGGGCACGCGAGATCTGCGCGGCAGTCCGCTCCGCGGTCGCCGGACGACGCCTCGTTCGGCGGCCCAGGCGGCGGCGAACGAGCGCGCGTCGAATGCGCCGGTTCCGAGCACATCTTCGGCCGAGGCGCCCTCTGCCTCGGCTTCCTCGAGGTCGGCCGCGAGGTCGGCCGCCATCTCGCCGGCGACCGGATCGGGGACGCCGAGCCGTTTCCATTCGCTGCGGCATTCCTCGACGAACTCGTTCACGGCGCCACCTCCGCTTCGGCGAGACCCAGCACGCCGTCGAGAGCGTCGCGCGCCGCCCGCCACTCGGCGATCCCGGCCGCGAGCGCCCGACGGCCCTCGCGGGAAGGACGGTAGTACTTGCGCGGAGGTCCGCCGTCGCTCGCGGCGCGATGTGTCTCCACCAGCCCCTCGCGCTCCAGGCGGCCGAGGAGCGGGTAGATCGAGCCCTCGCCGACGATCGAGAGGCCGCGGGCGCGGAGCCGCTTGGTCATCTCGTAGCCATACGCGGGCCCCTCCTCCATCACCGCCAGCAGGCAGAGGTCGAGCACTCCGCGAAGCAGCTGGGACCTGCGACCCTCACCGACTGCCATGCACCGCAAGGTAGCACCTAGTGCCTTGCACCGCAAGCCAGAGGGCGGCCGTTCCTAGCGGCGCGGAACGAACGCCAGCAGCGCGAGCGGCGCAGCCAGCACGAGCCAGAAGGCGTCATGGATGCCGACGCGCGCGGCGAGCAGGCCGAGGGCGAGCGGCAGCACGGCACCGAGGGCGCCGGTGGTCGTGCCGAGCGCCATCGCCGTCCCGCTGCGGCCCGGCAGCGCCTCGTACAGGCGGGCCTTCGAGATCGGGTACCAGCCGGAGTGGAGCGCGCCGAGGAGCGCGATGAGCACGAGCTTCGGTCCGAGCCCGTCGACGAGCTGGAAGGCCGGGAAGAGCAGCGCCACGCCGAGGGCCGTCGCGCGCAGCCAGCGGAGGCCGCCGACGCGGTCGAGGAAGCGCAGGACGATCAGGTTTCCGACGAGGTCGGCGCCCGTCCAGACGCCGACCGCAAGCGCGGCCGTGCGCACGTCCACGCCGACCGCGTCGACGAAGTAAAGCGCGAGGTACCCGTAGAGGATGTCCCCGCCGAGGTCCTGCAGCTCGAGCAGGAAGAGCCAGCGCACGACGCGCGGGTTGCGCAGCTCGCGCAGCGCGGCGCGGAACCCGCTGCCGTTCGACGCGGCGCCGTCGAACGGCAGCGGCCGGGCGACGATGACGAGGATCGCCGCGACGGCCGCGTACGCGAGGAAGATCGCGCGCCACGGCGCGCCGGTGGCGACGAGCAGCGGCCCCGCGGCGACGCCGAGGGCGCCCGCGAGCGTCCAGCGCGCCATGTTCCGCTCGCGGTTCGCCGGGTCGGCGTCCATCAGCGTCGCCTGCGACAGGCTCACGAAGGCGCCCGACGCGGCGTACATCGCCGTGAACGCAGCGAGCAGGACGACGTACGCAGGCGCGAGCGCGGTCGCCACGAGCGCGGCCGCGAACACGGCGCCGCCGCCGAGGACGAGGCGTCGGCGCAGGCCGCGGTCGCCGAAGACGCCGATCGCCGGCTCGACGACGAGCGACACGAGCCCCGGCACCGACAGCGCGACGCCGACCTGGACGTAGCTCAGGTCGAGGTCGCGCCGGATCTGCGGCCACGCGGCCTCGCGCGCGCCGAACACGAGCTCGTCCAAGAGCTCGATCGCGAGGAGCGTCGTGACGAAGCCGGCGGCTCGGCGCCGGCTCCGAACGTCGAGTTAGCAGGGGGGCCGCGGAAGGCGCATCGGGCGCATTTTGCACTCGTTTGGGGGCCTTGTCACGAGGGGACACAACCTTCGAACGAACCGACGTGCGAAAGGACGACCGTATGCCGGGCAAGAGAGCGAGCGTCAAGAACGAGAAGCAGTACGAGGCGCTCAAGGACAAGGGGATGTCGAAGGAGCGCGCGGCGAAGATCGCCAATTCGCCGGGCGCCTCGAGCCGGGGCGGCAAGAAGTCCCACTCGCCGAGCTCTCGGAGCAGCTCGTCGCAGGGCGGGACGACCGCTCAGAAAAAGGCGGCCGGCCGCAAGGGCGGCAAGGCGACGGCGCGCAAGAGCTGAAAGGGGTACCGGATGGGCAAGAAGATTCAGGAGCTGATGACGAAGAACCCGCGCACGGTGACGGCCGACGCAACGATCGCCGAAGCGGCCAAGATCATGCGCGACGAGGACGCGGGCGTCGTGCCGATCGTCGAGGGCGACCAGTTGGTCGGCGTGATCACCGATCGCGACATCGCGATCCGTGCGGTGGCCGAGGGCAAGGACGGCCAGACGAAGGTGCGCGACATCGCGTCGCAGGATCTCGTCACGATCGACCCGCAGCAGGATCTCGACGAAGCCCTCCGGCTGATGGCGCAGCACCAGGTGCGGCGCCTGCCGGTCGTCGAGGAGGACGGGAAGCTCGTCGGAATCGTCGCGCAGGCGGACGTCGCCAAGGCAGGCGACGACGCGCGCACCGGCGAGGTCGTCGAGCAGATCTCGAAGTGACAGCCGCGGACGGGGTCCCGCTCCGGCGGGGCCCCGTCCCCCTATCGCGGCGGATCCGGAGTGCGTGCTATCTCGTGCGGCGGCGGCGCGTCCGCAGGCTGAACACGACGCTGGTGACGATGCCGAGCAGCCAGCCGAGAACGGCAGCCGCAAGGATGATCCAGACGAGCGAGGCGTGGCTCGTGCCGACGACCCAGCTCACCTTCACCTGGCGCGTGTTCGCGACCGTGAGCGCGATGACGATGACGAGGAGCGTCACGAGGAGAAACGCCCAGGCGTAGAGGCCTGTGCGGCGGCCGTGACGGCGCAGTCGTGCGAGGCGCGCCTCGACGGGCTCGGTCGCCTCATGCGTTTGCGACTGGTCCGGTTCGCCTTGCATCTCTCCTCCTTCGTGAGGCGTCGTTCGCCCGCTCGGTCAGCCGATGCGGAGCATCCGCTTCACGGCGCTCCACGGCGACGTGGCCTTCTCGGGCGTCGTCAGCCTGACGCCGACCTTGCTGGTCAGATCGACCTGCGTACGAGTGTCTTCTTCTTGCTGGGAAAGCTTCGCATTTGCGTCCATGTCATGCGCTCCTCACTGCTTGGCATTGAGCCGGAGAGGATCCGGCGCGCGGACCCTCTCCGGCATTCGCTCCCTCCCCCGCGCGAATCTCTTAAGCGACGACCTGCGCGCCGTTCGTCTGCGCAAACACCTTGCCGCTCGTGATCTTCGGGGCGTTCGGGAATGCCGAGTCGAGCTTCTCGTCGCGCACCCACTCGCCCGCGACCCGCGTCGACTCGTCGGCCTGGAACGAGGTCTCGAACAGCCCGATCGAACTCAGGACGCCGTTGCCGGCTTCGATCATGTAATAGCCGGCGAAGCCCGGGAGCTTGCTCAGCCGCGGGGCCAGACTCTCGCCGAGCTTCTTGGTCAGCTCGTCGGTGCGGTTCTGGTCCACACCCTCGTAGCGGCGGATGATCGCATGCATGTGCTGCTCCTTCATTCTTTCGTTCAGGGCAGGAAAGCCCGATGGGGCTCCCTGCGGACGCTCAGTCCAGATGTGACAGCTCGAAGAGGAAAGTGCAGAGCCTCGGCGGCTTCGATGCAAGGACGAACGCGCTCCGCCAGTGTACCCGAGATTCGTGCGCCCCGTCACAATGTCCTAATCGTCCGTCGTGGAATCATGCGCGCCGTGGAGATCCGCGTCGAGTCGCCCGACGATTTCGCGGCGATCGGCGAGGTCGTGGAAGCCGCGTTCGGGAAGCAGGACGAGGTGCGACTCGTCGACGCGGTCCGCGCATCCGACGGCTACGTGCCGGAGCTGTCGCTCGTCGCCGTCGACGGGGCCGAGATCGTCGGCCACGTGATGCTCAGCTACGTCGGCCTCGACGGCTCCGACCGGCGGCTGCTCGAGCTCGCCCCGCTCGCGGTCGCACCCGCCCGGCAGCACGAGGGCATCGGCGGTGCGCTCACGCGCGACGCCCTCGCACGCGCCGACGCCGCCGGCGAGCCCCTCGTGCTCGTCCTCGGGCACGCGGAGTACTACCCGCGGTTCGGCTTCCGGCCGTCGACGGAGCTCGGGCTCGAGCCGCCCGACGAGCGCCTGCGCCCGGTGTTCTTCGCCGCGCCGCTCGGTGCGTACGAGAAGACGATCAGCGGGCGCATCGTCTTCCCGCCGGCGTTCGAGGCGTAGCGCTTCCGGCTCAGCTCAATTGGGCTTGCAGCTGCTGTCGTTCATCTCCTTGATGTCGTTGTTGGCGGCGGCGTCCCGCGTCGCGTCGTAGGCGCCGGGTGCGCTGCCCTCCCACATCACGTCGGGCGTGACGCCGGGCCCCTCGACGGTCGCGCGGTACTTCGCGCCCTTCCCGACGGGCCGCTTGCCGTGCTGGAAGAGCCCGTAGCAGAAGGTGCCTTCCGACGCGTGCGTCAGGAAGCTGTTCTCGCGTTTCCAGCCCGCCCCGTACGCCGAGTTGAACGTGTCGAGGTAGATGTTGCGGCCGAACGTGTCGAGCGGGACGCCTGCGCTCGTCGACTTGAACCCGTAGACGCCCACGCCGCCGAGCTGGAACGAGCCGTAGAGATGGTCGAAGCGCCGGTACGCCCAGTTCGTCGCGATCTGCAGCGTCCCGGTCGCGCCCGTCCAGTGCGAGACCCGCAGCTCCCACACCCGCTGCGCCGCCGTCGGCGCGAGGCCGTAGTTCGGCAGCATGCGCTGCCACGCCTGCAGCGCCCAGTACGAGCCGTCAGGCGCCTTGCACGCGGCGACCTTCCAGGCTAGCGCCGGACCGTCGTACGGAAGGCACACGCCCGTGTAGGTCTCCGCGTAGTTGTTGTGGTACTTCGCGAACCCGCCGGAGTAGTCGAGCCTGAACTTGACCTGTGGACGCGACTTCGTGGGCGGGATCGCATTCACCGCGCCCCACACGAGGACGTTCTTGAGCTTCCCGCCCGCGCGGTAGGTGATCATCGCCTCGCCCTTCGCGGTCGTCTCGAGCTGCACGCCGGTGGCGTTTCGGTCCACGAGCTCCGAGGCCGTCGCAGCCGGCGCCGCGACGGCCGAGACGACCGCCGCCAGGGCGACGATGTGCCTGATCGATGCCACTGCGGGTCCTCCTTTTCTCGATTGGTCGTGAGTGCGACCGGGCCCGGCCGCCGTGGCCGGGCCCGGTCGCCGGGTTGATCAGCTGTCGAGGAAGTCGGTGGTGACGACGATCGCGTTCGGCCAGCCCTTGAACCGGCCGATCGCGACGCCGACGCCGACGGACTCGAATCGTGGGTCGAGCAGCACCGAGCGGTGTGTCGGGCTCTCGAGCCACAGCCTGAGGAGCAGGTCGACGGATCCGTCCGTCTCCGCCGCCCAGCCGAGGTTCTCGCCGACCTCGCCGCTCCGGACGCCGGCGTGCACGACCCGGGCGACGATGTTGCGATGGGCGAAGTACCCGTGCTCGATCATGTCGTGCGATTGCCATCGAGCCGCCTGGAGCAGCCTCAAGTCGAGCGCGACGGCTGGATGTCCGTGCTCGGTACGGGCCTGGTTGACGGCGACGAGGAACGAACGTTCGGTCGACGTCGCCTTCAGGTCCGACGCGGACGCCGCGGCCGCCTGGAGCAGCAGCACGGAGATCGCCGCGATCATCGCTCCGCTCATCCGCGGCCGCAGCCGGAGCAGCGAGCCGAGGGCGAGGCCGAGCAGCCCGAACGCGACCCACAGCGTGAGCCCCATCCCCGTGAAGGGGAGGTTCTGAGCGCTCGCGACGCGGTCGAGCAGGCTCGCGCGGGCCGTCGTCGAGCCCTGACCCGTGCTCCGGGCGGGGGTCTGCGTGCGAGTCGCCTGCTGCCCGAGCCTGCGCGAGACCGGCTGGGGCGTTCCTGCTGCGCTCGCCGGCGCGGACGGTGAGGCCGCCGACGGTGGCGGCGCGGTCGCCGTGGCCAATCCCCGAGTGCTCGCCGCGGGCGACGTGCCCGGCGGCGCCGACTGTGCGGTGCTGCCGCCGCCGCCGATCTGGACGATTCCCGTCGAGTCGGTCGCGGTGTTCGTGCCGCCGCCGGACCCGACGGTCACCGGCGCGGAGGCACCGGTGTCGTTCAGGGCCGCGCCGATGGCCGCCGCCAGTGAGCTCGACTGCGCGGTGCCGGTCGAGCCGGTGGAGGTGTTGCCGCCGCCGAGCTGCGCGGCTCCGGTCGTGTCGGTGGCGGTGTTGCCGCCGCCGAGGTTGCCGACCGAGGCGGTGACGGCGGCGTCCTGCCCGGCAGCCGAGACGGCTGCCGACGGGCTCGCCTGCGTGGCGCCGACCTGCGCGGCGCCGGTCGAGTCGCCGGCCGAGTTGCCGCCGCCGACCTGGACGACGCCGGTCGAGTCCGCGGCGGTGTTACCGGGGCCTGCGCCGCCCGAACCGACGTTCGCGGGGGCGGACACGGTCGCGCCGGCGACGTTCGCGTCCGCGCGGGCCGTGATCGGGCCGGATTGCGCAGCGCCGGTCGAGCCCGTGGCGGAGTTGCCGCCGCCGAGCTGCGCGACGCCGGTCGAATTCCGTGCCGTGTTGCCGCCGCCGGCCGTTCCGGCCGCGGCGTCGACGGTCACGTTCCGCTGGGCGACGGACGCCCGTGCGGACGGATGCGTCTGCACGGCGCCGACCTGTGCGGCGCCGGTCGAGTTGTCGGCGGTATTGCCGCCGCCGACCTGGACGACGCCCGTGGAGTCGTTCGCGGTGTTGTCGCCGCCCGACACGCTGGTCGGCGCCGACGCCTGGGCGTCG
>DASXTR010000142.1:0-15204 GCA_036505325.1 Gaiellaceae bacterium | reverse complement strand
GTCGAGCCGAGCAGGTGATCCCGGAGGAAGTGCCCGCGGTGCCCGAGCACGATCAGGTCGTAGCCGCCGGCCTCGGCGAAGCGAGAGATCAGCTCCGCCGGGTGTCCGGGCCGAACCGCGACCTCGAGGTCGACCCCTGCCCGCTCGGCCTGGCCGCGCGCCCGGCTCGCCAGGGCATTGAAGAACTGATCCTTCTCGCGCTTGACCTCTTCGACTTCGCCGATCGTCGCCGCGTACGCCGGCAGTGGCCCCTCGATCGCCAGGGCGGTGAGGTGCGCCTTCGTGAGCGCCGCGAGCTCGAGCGCCTTCTCGAACGCGCGGTTCGAGGCCTCGGAGCCGTCGATTGCGACGAGAATCCGTTCGAACGGCATCAGGTTCCCTCCCCGGCGACCGGTGGCTGGAAGAACCGCTGCGCGACCGCGGTCGGGACGATCGCGGACAGGACGACGACGGCGACGAGCAGCGAGAACTGCGTCCGGTCGATGATCCCGGCGTTGAGCCCGTAGAGCGAGCTGATCGTCCCGAAGGTGAGGCCGGTGCTCATCAGCAGCGTCGTGAATGTCGCATGGGGCGAGCAGTACCGCCGCGCCAGCGGATACACGGCCGTGAGCTTGGGGGCCATCTTCCCCGCGAAGAGCAGCGCGAGGATTCCGAGGTTCGCCCACAGCGCGGAGGCGGAGACGCTCATGCCGCCCTTGAGGAAGAAGAACGGCGTGAGGAACGCGAACGCCACGACGCGCATCCGCTCCTGCTCCTTCCGCTGCTGCGCATAGTGGCTCGACATCACGAGGCCGAGGATGAACGCCGGCAGGACCGCGTGGGAGTTCGCCCGCCCGCCGAGCCACATGAGCAGGAACAGGCACGCAAAGACGAGCTTGATCTCGGGCTCGATCACCCGGTTCCCGAACCGCCCGAAGAACGGGATCGCCGCGCGCGGCAGCGACACGATCAACGCGATCGAAACCAGGGCGAATGGAGCGATCCAGACAGTCGGCTTGATGAACAGCAGCGTCAGCGCGGCCGCGGTTCCAAGGTCGGTGACGAACGTCGCGGACATGATCCGCTTGCCGATGACCGTGCGGTTCAGGCCGGTCTCGACGAGCACCGCGTAGACGACCGCGAGGCTCGTCGTCGAGAGCGCGACGCCCGCTATCTCGGCCTGCCGATGGTTCCACCCGAGACCGTAGTACGCGAGGAGCCCGACGACGACGAACGGCCCGGCGAAGCTGACGAGTCCGATCGAGAACGACGCCTTCCACTCGCGCCGGAACTGGCCGACGTCAACCTCCGCACCGGCGAGGAACGTGAGGACGATGCCTGCGAACGAGCCGATGAACGACAGCCAGCCCGGCACGTCGATCGAGAACGCATTGCCGACGACGAACCCGCCCGCCAGCTCGATCAGCGCAACCGAGAGGCCGACCTCGACCGAGATCATCGACGCGACGAGGATCGTCGCCGTCAGAATCGCCGCTACCGCAAGGTCGCTCAAGCTCTACCTCCTGGAGTTCTTCAGTTGGTAGAGGCCATCGGCTCGAAGGAGCGGTTAGGCGGGAGCCTCACCCCGCGTGCAGCGTCCGGGATCGTACCGCGACTCGGGCGCGAGGCCGTACAGTACGGGCATGGGCACGCACGCCATCTTCCGGCCCCCGGCCCCGTACAACGAGGCGGTGCGCGGCTACGGGCCGGACAGTCCCGAGCGCGCGAGCCTCCAGGTGCGGCTCGAGCAGATGCGCGACGAGCGCCCCGAGGTGCCGCTCGTGATCGGCGGCAAGGACGTCACGACCGGCGAGACGAAGCCGGCGGTCATGCCGCACGACAAGGAGCACGTCCTCGCCGACGTCCACCAGGGCAGCGCCGAGCACGTGCAGCAGGCGATCGATGCCGCGGCGGAGGCGTGGAAGGACTGGTCTCGCTGGCCGTGGGAGGACCGCGCCGCCGTGTTCCTCCGAGCCGCTGAGCTGCTCGCCGGGCCGTGGCGCGACACGCTGAACGCCGCCACGATGCTCGGCCAGTCGAAGACGGCGCACCAGGCCGAGATCGACGCCGCATGCGAGTCGATCGACTTCTTCCGCTTCAACGTGGAGTTCATGACGCGCATCTACTCCGAGCAGCCGAACTCCTCGCCGGGGATCTGGAACCGCCTGGAGTACCGGCCGCTCGAGGGCTTCGTCTTCGCGGTCTCGCCGTTCAACTTCACCGCGATCGCGGCCAACCTGACGAGCTCTGCCGCCCTGATGGGCAACGTCGTCGTCTGGAAGCCCGCCGGCACGGCGATGCTGAGCGCGCACTACCTCATGCGCCTCTTCCAGGAGGCGGGGCTGCCCGACGGCGTGATCAACCTCGTCTACGGCCCCGGCGCGGAGATCGGCGACGCGGCGCTCTCGAGCCCGCACCTCGCGGGGATCCACTTCACGGGCTCCACCCCGGTCTTCAACGGGATGTGGCGCACGGTCGCATCGAACATGGAGCGCTACCGCAACTACCCGCGCATCGTCGGCGAGACCGGCGGCAAGGACTTCATCGTCGCCCATCCGTCCGCGAACGTGGACGCGGTCGCGGCGGCGATCGTGCGCGGCTCGTTCGAATACCAGGGCCAGAAGTGCTCCGCGTCGTCGCGCGTCTACGCGCCGTCGAACATCTGGCCGGAGCTGCGCGAGCGGCTGCAGCAGGAGATCGCGTCGATCCGCATGGGCGACGTCACCGACTTCTCGAACTTCATGGGCGCCGTCATCGACGGCAAGTCGTTCGAGACGCAGCGTGAGGCGATCGAGGAGGCGCGCAGCAGCGAGGCGGCGGAGGTCGTCGTCGGCGGCGGCTACGACGACTCGCGCGGCTACTTCGTCGAGCCGACGGTGATCGAGACGAGCGACCCCGACTTCCGGCTCATGCGCGACGAGCTCTTCGGCCCGGTGGTGACGACGTACGTCTACGACGAGGGGCGCTGGGACGACACGCTCGACCTGATCGACAAGACGGCGCCCTACGGGCTCACCGGCGCAGTCTTCTCGGAGGACCGCGCGGCCGTCGACCACGCGCAGGAGCGACTTCGGTACGCGGCCGGGAACTTCTACGTCAACGACAAGCCGACGGGCGCGGTGGTCGGCCAGCAGCCGTTCGGCGGCTCGCGCGCCTCGGGGACGAACGACAAGGCGGGCTCGATGTGGAACCTCATCCGGTGGGTGAGCCCCCGCGCGATCAAGGAGACGTTCCTCCCGCCGCGCGACTACCGCTATCCGTTCCTCGCCGCCGACAACGGCAGCGGGCCTCCCGACCGGCCCTAGGGAGACCCGTACCCAGATCGAGGCGAGCGGAGCACCCTCGCCCTCGTCGAACGGGTTCCCGTGACTGGCATGCTGCCGTACGTGCGCCGCGCCCTCGCAGTCACACTCCTCACACTCGCGATCGTGCCGGCCGCCCGGGCCGGCACGATCGTCGACTCGGCCGCGAAGGCGCTCGAGAGCGATCCCGTCTACGTCGCGCCGAACGCCGAGAAGGCGATCAGCGCCGCGCAGGAACGCCGGCTCGAGCGCGAGATCCGGACGAAGGGTCACGGACCGATCTACATCGCGATCCTGCCGAGCGCGGCGCTCGACGAGGCGGGCGGCAGCGCGACCGGCATCGCGGACGAGCTGCACCGCGAGCTAGGGCGGCGCGGCGTCTACGCGGTCGTCGCCGGGAACCAGTTTCGTGCGGAGGCGACGGACCTCGACGGCGGCGAGGCCGGCGACCTCGCGCGCGAGGCGATCGACGCCCACCGCCCGGATGGCGTCGCGGCGACGCTCGTCGACTTCGTCGACCGCGTCGGCGACGCGCGCACCGGAAACGGCGACGGCGGGAGCTCCGGGTTCGGCTGGTGGCCGATCCTGCTCGTCGGCGGCGCCGGCCTCCTCGGCTACCGCACGCTGCGGCGCCGCCGGACGCAGAACGAGCGGCTGCGCGAGGTGAAGGAGACGGCACGCGAGGATCTCGTCGCGCTCGCCGACGACGTCGCGGAGCTCGAGGACGATGTCGAGCGCAATCCCGACGCGAAGCGCGACTACCTCGCGGCGCTCGAGCAGTACGACGAGGCGTCGCGCGCGTTCGACCGCGCGCGCTCGCCGCGGCAGCTCGAGCCCGTTGCAAAGGCGCTCGACGAGGGGCGCTACCTGATGACGAGCGCCAAGGCGCGGCTCGAGGGCAGCGAGCCGCCAGAGCGCCGGCCGCCCTGCTTCTTCGACCCGCGGCACGGCCCGTCGGTGCGCGACGTCGAGTGGTCGCCCGACGGCGGTGCGCCCCGGCAGGTGCCGGCGTGCGCGGCGGACGCGATGCGCGTCGAGCAGGGCCTGGAACCGGAGGCGCGGCGCGTGCAGGTCGGCGGGCAGATGGTGCCGTACTGGTCGGCGCCCGGCTACTACGGGAGCTACTTCGGCGGCTTCCTCCCCGGCCTGCTGATCGGCGAGGCGATTGGCGGCTTCGGCGGGTTCGGCGGTTTCGGGGGCTGGGTCGGCGACACCGGGTCCGGCGACGACTCCGGCGGCGGCGACTTCGGGGGCGATGGAGACTTCGGCGGAGGCGACTTCGGCGGCGGCGACGGCGGAGGCGGAGACTTCTAGACCGTGAACGTCCAGGCGACGGCGGTGCCGTTGCGCGCGGTGCGGCCGTACGCGACTGCGACGTGCGTGCCGGGCCGGAGCGGCGACGCGGGCGCGCCGTAGATCGTCCCGCGCGTCGGCGATCCGCCGCCCTTGACCTCCAGCGCCTCGCCGTCGACCCAGAGCCCGCTCTCGGCGAGTGGCGCCGACGCCGCGATCTCGGCCGCGACCTGAGGGGTCGGATCCGCCTTCGACCCCGGGTCAGGGCCGAGGACCCGGACCTTCACGCGCCGCGACAGATCCGCGCGCCAGCGACCGTTTACGAGCCGGAACGCAGCGGCGTACGCGTCGCCCCCACCCCGGATGCTCGCGACGGCCCAGTCCCCTCCGACATACAGCCGCCGCGCGTGCCCGCTCGCGAACATGCCGAGCGCCGGCTCGCGGCGCACGAGTGCGTCGAGGGCGCGCGCGACGCTGGGCGCCGCCTTCGCCTTCGGCGTCGCCACCTTCGGCGACTCCCCGCCGCACGCCGCGAGCAACGCGGGCAGGCACGCGAGGAGCAGGATCCTCTTCAGCTTCGCTTCCTCCCGAGGAACGTCAACAGGGCGCTCGAGAGCGGCTCGACCCGCTCCGGCCGGAGACTGTAGAGGACGTAGTAGCCGTCGCGGCGCGCCTCGAGGATGCCCGCTTCCGCGAGCGTGCGCAGGTGCTTGGAGAGGCCGGCCTCGGTGATGCCGACGAGCGGCGCGAGCTCCTGCGTCGACCGCGGGCGGTCGGCGATCAGACGCAGCGCGCGCAGGCGCGTGTCGTCCGCGAGCGCGCGCAGGAGCCGCAGGAGCTCCTCGTCGGGGATGCGCGGGCGCGCGTCGGAAGCGATGAACGGGGCCGGGTATACGATCGCGAACGGCGACGGCTCGTCGCAGTTGACGTGCACGTGCGGCCACGCGTACGCGCTCGGGACGAGCACCAGCGGATTTCCGTGCGTCGGCTCGACGCGATGGTGGTGCGGGATGTCGATCCCGACCTCCTCGCGCGCGGGATCGACGCGCAGGCGGCGCGAGAGTGAGCCGAGGAGCGCGTACACGCCCTCGCGCGCCATCGTCCGCCCGGCGTCGACGACCGTCCGCGCGAGCTGCGGCTCGAGGCGCTTCCACTCGCGCGCGAACATCGCGTGCCAGTAGTCGTCGAGCAGCGCCGCGAACCGGTCGGCCAGCTCCGACGGCTCGTCGAAGATCAGCGCCGCGAGCTGCGGGTCGGCGCCCATGCGGGTCGCACGGAGGTCGACGTGCGCGCGCACGCGCGGGTTGCGCAGCTTCGCGGGATCGCGATCGCCCTCGTGGTCCCAAAGCGGACGCAGGAACTCGAACGCAGTCTGCTCCGGATCGAGCGCGCGCAGCGCTGCGAGCTCGTCCGCGAACGAGAGATCGTCGCCGTGCGCGGACGGGAGCAGGAAGTCCGGGATCATGCCCTGGTAGGCGAACGAGAACGCGCGGATCCGTCTGCGCAGGTCGGCGGAGAGCCGCCGTGCGCGGCGCACCCACTCGTGTTGCAGCGCGTGATGCTTCGGGCCCGAGAGCACATGCAGGGAAAGCACCGCCTCGAGCGTCGGGGAGATCGCGAACGCGATCAGCTCCGGCGCGTCCGCCGACACATGGAAGCGCAAGCCAGGCCGATTAGCTTTCGGGCTGATGAGTTGATCATCGCTCGCGGGCGGGCCAGGCTCAACCCATGAGCATCAGGGTCCTCCTCGTCCTCGCCGCGCTCGCGCTGCTCCCCGGCGCGGCCCGTGCGGACGGCAACGTTCTCGTCGCGACCGTCGGACCGGGGTTCACAATCGACGTCGCGGACGCGAGCGGCAAGCATGTCGACAGCCTTCCGGCGGGCCGCTACACGCTCGTCGTGCACGACCTCTCGGCCGAGCACAACTTCGTCCTCGCCGACAAGCCGGCCGGGCTGCACCTCCGCGTCGAGACCGAGGTCGAGTTCGTCGGCGACAAGACGTTCGAGATCGACCTGCAGCCGGGCCGCTACGCGTACGCGTGCTCCCCACACTGGCAGGTGATGAACGGCGGCTTCACCGCGTTCGCGAACGCGACACCGCCCGCCCCCGCACCCAGGACGCTGCGCGCGGCCGTCTCCCGGGGCGGGGCACTCTCGCTGAGCGCGCGGCGGGTCGCTCCGGGGCGGTACCGCCTCACCGTTGCCGACCGCTCCCCCACGCGCAACTTCCACCTGCTCGGTCCGGGTGTCAATCGGCAGACCGGACGCGCGTTCGTCGGGACCGCCACCTGGACGCTGACGCTCGCGCGCGGCACGTACCGCTTCGGGAGCGATCCCAGGCTGTCGGGCCGGCTCGTCGTCGGATAGTCCTCGCGGACGACCGCGAATCGTTCGGACGGCCGACGACGCGCCGGCCGCCCGTTCGTACGGTGGACGCATGAACCACCCGCTGACCACCTCGTGGCTCGGGATCCGGCTCGGCCGCGACCCGCAGAGCCTCGAGCGGCTCCGCAAGGCCGGGCAGATCCTCGGCGTGCGGAGGGGCGGCGGCTACGCGTATCCCGCGTGGCAGTTCGACGAGCAGGGCCGCGTGATCGACGGGATCCCGCAGGCGATCGCCGCAGCGCGGTCGGCCGGGGTCTCGGACGAGCGGCTCGCCGAGCTCCTCCAGGTGCGCGCCGGCCTCGGCTCGCGCCGCCGGCTCGTCGACTCGCTGCGCGACGGCAACGTCGGCCACGTGCTCGGCGTCGTGCGCGCTCAAGCTGCCTAGGGGTCGGGCAGGCGCGCGAAGCACAGCGCTCCGACCAGCGCCAGGGGCAGCGCGCCGGCGAGCAGCACTTCGCCGTGGCCTGCACCCACGAGCGAGAGACCGACGAGGACGCTCGGCGGCCACGCGACGGCGAACGCGGTGTCGACGACGCCCTCGTAGGTCCCGCGTAGCGTGACCGGCGCGATCCGGGCGGCGAACGCCGATGCGACGGGATTGATGAGCATCTCGCCGAGTGTCAGGACCGCGATCGCGGCGACCAGCACCGGCCAGACGCTTGTGAACCAGAGCACGAACAACGCTGCGCCCTCGAGGACGGCGCCGCTCGCGAGCATCGTCCGCGCACGGCGCCGCGCGGCCCAGCGCGCGACCACGTACTGGAACAGGCCGATGAGCATCGGATTGATCGCGAACAGGAGCCCCCACGTCGCGAGCGCGTACCCGCGGTCGCGGTGCAGGAACACCCCGAGCACCGAGTCGAACTGGCAGTAGACGGCTACTCCGATTCCGCTCCCGAGCGCGAGCAGGAGGAGCGTGCGGTCGTGGAGTGCGTCGCGAAACCGCGGGCGAGGCGTCCCCTCCACGTGCGCGGGCTTCGTCTCCGGCAGCTCCCGCCAGACCACCGCGAAGAAGATCAGCGAGCCGATCCCTGCGAACACGAACAGCCAGCGAAGCGACAGGCCGAGCACGATCAGTGCGCCGAGCGGCGGCCCGAGCGCGAAGGCGAGCTGCTGCACCTGGCGGCGCAGGCCGTACGCCTCGGCGCGCAACTCGGGCTCGATCATGTCGGCGATCGCAGCCGAGATCGCCGGCCCCATCAGGTCGCTTCCGATCGCGAACAGCGGGATCAGCGCCGTGAGCAGCCCGAGGCTGTCCACGACGCCGAAGGACGTGAAGAACCCGGCGCTGAGCGCGATCCCTGTGAGGAGCGTGCGGCGGCGTCCGAAATGGTCGGCCGCGAAGCCGCCGAGCGGTGCGCCCACGATCCCCATCACGCCCGCGAGCGCGAGCAGCCCGCCGGCCTGCGCTCCCGACGCGCCCCGCTCGGTCGTGAGATACAGCGCGAAGTACGGGACGAAGATGCCGGCGCCGAGCGCGGCGACCGAGTCAGCTCCCGTCAGCGCCCAGAAGGGGCGCGGGAAGCGGCGCGCGTGCCGGAGCCCGCGCGCGGCGAGCGGCGCGATCATCGCCGGAGCGTACGGAGGATCACGAGCGCGCCCGCGAGGGCCGGCAGTGCGAGCAGTATCCCGGCGACGCGGACGCCGACGGCCGCGGCCACCGCGCCGTCGAGGATCGACGCGAACGGCCGCAGGCCGAGGAACGCGATCGACCAGAGCGCCATGATCCTCCCGCGCTGCGTCTCCGCGACCCCGAGCTGGAGCCGCGCGGTCGCCGCGGTGTTCGACGCGAGGTAGCCGAAGCCGGCGAGGAACAGCGGCACGAACGCCAGCGCGAGCCACGGCGTCAGGCAGTACGCGACGATCGCGCCGCCCATCAGCGCGAGCGTCCCGGCCATGCGCGTGCGCGAGCCGGCGACGCGGCCCGCGACGAGGAACGCCGCCGCGACCGCACCGGCGCCGAACGCGCCGATCAGCGCGCCCGCCCACGTCTCGCCGTAGCCGAACGCGTGCGCGAACGCCGGGCTCTCGGTGTTCACCGGGTCGGAGGCGAAGCCGACAGCCATCACGATCAGCAGGTAGGCGGCTAGCTTGGGGTCGGCGCGGAGCAGCGCGAAGCTCTCGCGCACGCTCGCGTGCTCGGCGCGTTCCTGTGCGCGCGGGCGGACGATCAGCAGTGCGGCGACGAGCAGAAGGTAGCTCGCCGCGTTGAGGAGGAACGCGGGCGCGATGCCGAGCGTCGCGATCACCGCGGCGGCGCTCGCGGGCCCGACCGCGCGTGCGAGGTTGAACGTCATCGAGTTCAGCGCCACCGCCTGCGGAACGTCGTCCTCGTCGACGAGCGACGTGATCAGCGCGAGCTGCGCCGGTGCGCTGAACGCCGAGGTGACACCCGCGCCGGCGCTGAACGCGATCACGACCCACTCTTCGACGGCGCCCGCCCACGTCAGGCCGGCGAGGACGACGCTCAGCGCGGCGGCGACGACCTGGGTCGCGAGCGCGACCTTCCTCCGATCGAAGCGGTCGGCGACGGCGCCGGCCCACGGGGAGAGTACGAGCACCGGAATGAAGTTCGCGAAGTTGAGGACGCCGAGCAGGAACGCCGAGTGCGTCAGCCGCCAGACGAGGATCGAAGCCGCGAGGTTCTGGAACCAGGTCCCGCTCGCCGAAGCCGCGTTGCCAACGAAGTAAACACCGAAGTCGCGCGTTCGCAGAACGCGCCAAGCCGCCGCCGGGCCGACACTGGCCTCAACCGCCATGTCCGATTCGTACCTGTCCCGTCGTCAGACGAGGCGGGAGGAAGTGTCACGAAAGGCGCGCGAAACTGTGACGGGCAGGCCCATTCGAGAGAAAGGCCCTGCTCGTGCCCATGGCCGTTCGGACATGTCCCGTCGTCAGACGACGGGTGCGGAAGTGTGACGCGGGTGTGACGGAAGCGTCACGCGCGGCCCGTTCTGTGGAGTTGCGCGTAGATCCTTCTCGCGGTTTTCGCCGGGACGCCTGGGACGCCGGCGAGCTCCTCCTCGGTCGCCGCGACGATTCGCTCCGCCGAGCCGAAGTGCTGCAGGAGCGCGCGGCGGCGGACCGGGCCGACGCCTTCGAGCTGGTCGAACATCGACTCGCGCGAAGCGGCGTCGCGGCGTTGCCGGTGGAACGTGATCGCGAAGCGGTGCGCTTCGTCGCGGAGGCGCTGGAGGAGCTGCAGGCCGGGCGAGTGCTCGGGGAGCACGATCGGGTCGGGCCGGCCGGGGACGAACACCTCCTCGATCCGCTTCGCGAGCGAGATCACCGCGACGCGTGGCAGGTCGTACGCCTGCATCGCCGCGAGCGCCGCGGACAGCTGGCCCTTGCCGCCGTCGACGACCACGAGGTGAGGAGTCGCCGCGAACGACTCGTCGTAGTCCTCCGCGGTGGCGCCGGCCTCGAGCCGCGCGAACCGACGCGAGATCACCTCCGCCATCGCGGCGAAGTCGTCCTGGCCCTCCTGCCCGCGCACGCCGAACTTGCGGTAATGCGCCTTCTTCGCGACGCCGTCCTCGAAGACGACCATCGAGCCGACGATCTCCTGGCCCTGGATGTTCGAGATGTCGAAGCACTCGATGCGAATCGGGAGCGACTCGAGGTTGAGCAGCTCGCGCAGCTCCTCGAGCGCCTCGACGCGGCGCAGGCGCTTCGTCTCGGCCATGAACGTCTCGGACTTCAGCGCCAGCTCCGCGTTCTGCTGCGCGAGCTCCTGCAGCCGCCGCTTCTCGCCCCGCTCGGGCGCGCGCACCTCGACGTGGGAGCCGCGCAGCTCCGACAGGAACGTCTCGAGCGCGCTCAGGTCGCCGACCCTGCGGGGGACGAGGATCTGCGGCGGAATCGCCGGCGCCGAGCCGTAGTACTCGAGCGCGAACTGCTCCAGCACCTCCCCCGGCTCCTCGCCGGCGGCGTTCTCGAGGTGGAACGAGTGCCGGTCGACCATCTTGCCCTCGCGCAGGGGGAACACCTGCACCGCCGCCCGCTCGGAGCCGACGGCGACGCCGATGACGTCGATCGTGCCGATCGACTTGCGCTCGACCGCCTGCCGCTCGGCGAGGCGATCGACCGCGAACAGGCGGTTGCGGTAGCGCGCCGCGTCCTCGAAGCGCTCCTCGGTCGCCGCCCGCTTCATCTCCGCCTCGAGCTGGCGCCGGATCGGCTTGTCGTTGCCCGACAGGAACTCGATCACGTCGTCGATGATCGCCCGGTAGTCCTCCTTCGAGATGTAGCCGACGCACGGCGCGTAACAGCGCTCGATGTGGTAGTCGAGACATGGAATACCGCTGTGCCGACCCGGCTGCGGGCCCTCGCACGGGCGGTAGCGGAAGATCCGGTTGAGCGTGTCGAGCGTCTCGCGCACCTTCTTCGCGTTCGCGTACGGGCCGAAGTAGACGACCCCGCGCCGGTGCCGCTCGCGCGTGAACATGACGCGCGGGTAGTCGTCCTCGACGGTGACCGCGATGTACGGGAACGACTTGTCGTCGCGCAGCCGGACGTTGAACGGCGGCCGGTGGCGCTTGACGAGGTTCTGCTCCAGGTGGAGCGCCTCGACCTCGTTCCCGGTCACGATCGTCTCGATTGTCGCGACGCGCTCGGCCATCGTGCGGATGCCCTGCCGCGTGTCGCTCGAGGCGGGCTGGAAGTACTGGCGCACGCGCGGGCGCAGCGACTTCGCCTTGCCGACGTAGAGGACGTCGCCGCGGTCGTCGCGCAGGAGGTACACCCCCGGATCCTTCGGGAGGCTCTTCAGCTGCTCCTGGACGCGCTCGCTCACGCGTCCACGGTAGTCGCTCGCCTAGCGGCGGCGACCCGGGAGCCCGAGCCCGCCGACCGCGTGGCTCGCGGCGAAGGCGGCGAGGCCCCAGGCGACGTAGTCGTTCCAGTTCGTGTCCGAGAGCGCCGCGAGCACGAAGAGGACGATCGCCACGATGAGGAGCAGGGTGCCGAGACCGATGTTCATGCCCGCGGCATTCGCCGGGAGGGCTCCGACTCCTGCGCCCGCTACCCTGCGTGCGGTGAGGAGGGTTCTGGGGGTCTTGCTGGGCTTTCTCGCGCTCGCCGCCCCGGCGCAGGCGGGCGGCCCGTTCATGGCCGTCGGGGCGGCCGAGGACGTGGGCAAGCAGCAGGACTACGCCTTCGCGAAGCTGCAGATGATCAAGGCCCGGCTCGTCGGCCTCGACACGGTCCGCGTCACCCAGGTGTGGAAGACGGGCCAGACGAAGCTCGGGCCGATCGACGCGATCGAGCTCGGGAACGCGGTCGACGCCGCACAGTTCGCCGGCGTGCGCGTGATCCTGTCCCTCTACCCGCTCGGGTCGAGCGTCACGCCGCTGACCGACGAAGACCGCGCCGACTTCGCGGCGTTCGCCGTCGACGTCGCGAGCCGGTTCCCGTTCGTGAAGGACTTCATCGTCGGCAACGAGCCGAACCTGAACCGATTCTGGATGCCGCAGTACGGCCCGCAAGGCGAGGACCTGGCGGCGCCCGCCTACGTGTCGCTCCTGGCGACGGCGTACGACGCGCTCAAGCAGGTGCGCCCGCGGTCGACGATCTACGGCGGCGCGCTGGCGCCGCGCGGCGTCGACAAGCCCGGCACCGGCCGGGACACCCACTCGCCGACGACGTTCATCCCGGACATGGGAGCCGCGTACCGTGCGAGCGGCCGGCTCGTTCCGCTGATGGATGCGTTTGCCTTTCACCCGTACGGCGAGAACTCGCAGACGCCGCCCGACTTCGCGCATCCGCTCTCGACCTCGATCGGCCTCGCCGACTACGCCAAGCTCGTCTCGCTGCTGGGGCAGGCGTTCGACGGCACCGCGCAGCGCGGCTCGACGCTGCCGATCGTGTACGACGAGTACGGCGTGGAGACGACCCTGCCTCCCGCGAAGGCCCCGCTGTACGCCGGCGCGGAGCCGACGACGACGCGCCCGACCGACGAGGCGACGCAGGCGCGCTACTACCAGGAGGCGATGTCGATGGCGTTCTGCCAGCCGACCGTGATCGGCCTGCTGCTGTTCCACGTGCAGGACGAGCCGGCGCTCGGCGCGTGGCAGTCGGGCCAGTTCTATGTCGACGGGACGCCGAAGACGAGCCTCGCCGCCGTGCGCGCGGCCACGCAGACGGTGAGGCGCGGAACCGCCGCGCGCTGCGAGGGGCTGCAGCTGACGCCGAACGTCGCGCTCAAGATCGGGACGCGCCTCGGACACGGCGTCAAGGTCACGCTCACGTGCTCGATCGACTGCGCGTACACGATCACGGTCGACGGCCGGCGGCCGTTGCGGGGAACGGCGGTCGGCGGCATCCCGAGGACGGTCGCCCTTCGGTGGAAGCTCCAACCCGGCCCGCACACGGTCACCGTCAGCGGGCTCGCGACGCTCAACGTCGGGCCGCCCGGCACGATCAGCCGCAGGTTCACGGCCGGCCGATGACCGAGCTCCTGCCCCGCCGCCTCGCCGATATCTCGCCGAAGGCGTACGAGCATCCCGCCGACCGTGCGGCCACGGCCGCGCTCCAGTCGATCCCCGGCCTCGACGCCGTGGTGCGGAAGCTGATCGAGTTCCAGTACGAGCGCGCGTACCGCCAGGGCTTCCTCGCGGCCTCGGTCCGGCTCGGGCCCGAGCAGCTGCCGGACATCTGGCACCGCTACGAGGACGTGATCGCGACCCTCGACATGCCGGAGACCTACGACCTGTACCTGACGCAGGTGCCGTACGCGAACGCGGCCGCGATCGGATCGGGGAAGCCGATGATCGTCGTGAACTCGGGCGCGGTCGGGCTCTTCGACGAGGACGAGCTGCAGACCGTGCTCGCCCACGAGGTCGCGCACATCCTCAGCGACCACGTCATGTACCAGACCGCGCTGATGATCATCCTCCGGCTGATGCCGCTCGGCCGGATCCCGTCGCTCGCCGGCCTGCCGCTGCTCGCGATCCGGTCGGCCCTCCTGGAGTGGTCGCGCGCGGCCGAGCTGTCGAGCGACCGGGCCGCAACGCTCGTCAACCGCGACCCGCTCGTCACCTGCCGGACGCTGATGGCGATGGCAGGCGGACGCTCGTCCAAGCACCTCAACCTCGACGCGTTCCTCGTCCAGGCGCAGGACTACCACGAGTGGAAGTCGACCTGGGACCGGTTCTCACGGCTGCGCAACGAGCTGAACCAGACGCACTCGTACCCGGTGCGGCGCGTCGCCGAGCTCCAGGACTGGGTGCGTTCCGGCGCCTACGACCGGATCGTCTCCGGCGTCTACCCGAAGCGGAGCGACCCGGTCGACCCCGGGGAGCACGCCGAGGAGGCCTATCGGCACTACCGCGACCGCTTCCGGAAGGCGTTCGAGGACGCCGGCGAGTCGCTCTCGAGCGCGGCCGACAAGATGGCCGAGTGGCTCGCCGGACGGCGCTAGCACTCGCTTGCGTCGTCCTCCTCGCCGGCTGCGGCGGCGGGCGCGAGGCCGAGCCCCGCAAGGCCGAGCCCCGCAACGCCGAGCCCCGCAAGGCCGAGCCCCGTTTCCTGGTGGGCGCCGTCGAGGACCGGGCGAAGTTCGACGACCCGCGCGAGCAGATGCGGCTCGCACGCGAGAGCGGGTTCCGCGCGATCGCCCTCAGCGCCGTCTGGCACCGCGGCGAACGGCGGCCGTCCGATCTCGACGCGCTGCGCCGTGCGGTCGACGCGGCCGCCGAGGAGGAGATCCGGCCGATCGTCGCCGTCTACTCGTTCTCCGGCGACACGCCGCTCTCCGAGGCCGAGCGCGCCGACTTCGCCGCGTTCGCCGCGTCGATCCCGCGCGAGCTCCCGGACGTCCGCGACGTGATCGTCGGGAACGAGCCGAACCTGAACCTGTTCTGGCTGCCGCAGTTCGCGCCCGACGGCTCCGACGCAGCCGCGATCGCCTTCGAGGAGCTGCTCGCCCGCACCTACGACGCGCTGAAGGACGTCGACGAGGACGTGAACGTGATCGGCGCGGGCGTCTCGCCACGCGGCGGCGACAAACCGGACGCCCCGCGCCAGACGCACTCGCCCACCCGGTTCCTGCTCGACCTCGGCGCGGCCTACCGCGCGAGCGGCCGCGGGCGTCCGCTCATGGACATGCTCTCGATCCACCCGTACGGCGAGAGCCCGCGCGTCCCGCCATCCCTTGTGCACCGGAGCACGACCTCGATCGGCATCGCCGACTACTCGAAGCTCGTCGACCTCCTCGGCGAGGCGTTCGGAGGAACGGCGCAGCGCG
>DASXTR010000141.1:0-2614 GCA_036505325.1 Gaiellaceae bacterium | reverse complement strand
ACGAGACGGTGATCAGGACGAGCGAGAGCAGCACGAGGACGCCCACGACGATTCGGCGCTTGAGGGCGCTCGATCTGCTTGTGGGGTACCCGGAGGCGGCGGCGCGCTGGACGGACGAGCCCAGGACCGCGACACGAACGGTCCGGTTGCGTGGCACCGCGCCAAGTCTAGCGGCGGCTCCGGCAACCGTCTGCTCGGGCCGCGTCCCGGGTCAGACCCGGGACACGGCCCGCGGGGGGACAGGTAGGTGGCTAGTCGTTCGCCACGAAGCGCACGTAGTGGCCGAGGACGGCGTCCCAGCCGCCGTTGTAATCGGTGAAGGACTCCTGCGCGGCGGTGCCGTACGCCTCCCAGCCCGAGTGCGTCAGCTCCACGCGGGTGCCGTCGCCCTCGGCGGTGAACGTGACGCGGACGTGCGTCGGCGGGTTCTCGGGGTTGACCCGCCAGCGCAGCGCCAGTGCCTGCGGGGGGTCGAACTCGAGAATGTCCGCCCATTCCTTGCGCTCGCCGCGGACGAGCTCGCCGGCCGTGCCGCCGACCCGCCAGTCGATGTCCGGCGTGCCCTTGTCGACCGAGTGCGTGTCGCTGGGCCACCAGTCGGGGAGTCCGTTCGTGAACACGTCGAACGCGCGCTCGACCGGGGCGTCGACGTGCAGGGTCTTGCGGATGGTGAGATCAGCCGTTTCCGTGGTCATTCCGACTCCTTTCGCTCGGCCGCCGCCTGAAACTGGGCGAGGGCCACATCCCAGAACTCGTCGAAGTAGGCGCGGAGCTCGGCGATCCCGCGCGGCGCCAGCGCGTAGATCCGCCGCGTTCCCTCACGCCGCTCGGACACGAGGCCTGCTTCCTTGAGGACACGCAGGTGCTGCGAGACGGCGGGCCGGCTGACCGGCAGGCCCTCGGCGAGCTCGCCGACGGACGTCGGGCCGGCCCGCAGGCGATCGAAGATCGCCCGCCTCGTGGCATCGCCCAGTGCGTCCATCGCCGTTCCGTAAGTGTCCACTTACGTAAGTGTAGGCTTACGCTTATCTCCTGTCAAGCGCGTGGATCCAGAGGAGCCAGCGTTCCCACGGAAGCGTCGTCAGGAGCCGGAACCCCAGCTTCTCCATCACGCGCCTCGAGGCCGTGTTCGCCTCGGTCGTGATCGAGACGACGCGGGCGAAGCCGAGCTCGCCGAACGCCCAGTCGATCGACGCGCGCCCAGCCTCGGTCGCGATCCCCCGGCCCCACCACCCGGGGTCGAGCGCCCATCCCACCTCGGGATCGTGCGGCCACGCGCGGTGGTACTGCGGCCCGGCGCGCCCGATCAGCTCGCCGGTCTCGCGCCACTCGACCGCACAGAGGCCGAAGCCGTGGTCGTCCCAGTGCCGTTGCCAGCGCGTGTACGCCTCTTCGGTCTCGCCGAGCGTCATCACGCCGCTCAGGTGCCGGGTGAACTCGACGTCGGAGTTCCAGCGGTGGAGCGTGTCGAGATCGTCCTCGCGGAAGCGCCTGAGGCGGAGTCGCGCGGTCTCGATCACCGGTCCGGTCGCAGCACCGACACCGTCCAGAGGCTCGACGGACGGAACCCGAGCTGCGCGTTGAGCGCGAGCATCGCGACGTTGTCCTCCGCGTTCGTCGTCGCGACCGCACCGATGTCGGGACGGTCTGCGCGCAGGCGGGCGAGCGACTCTGCCTTCACCGCACGGCCGAGCCCACGCCGGCGGTGTGCGGCGACGACCGCGGTGTCGTCGGTCGCGGCATAGCGTGTCGGCGGCGGCGAGACGCGAAGCTCGGTGAACGCGACGACGTCGCCGGCCGCCTCGACCGCAACCGTCACACGGCTCTGGCGGCTGCGTCGCGCCAGGGTGGCCTCGAGGTCGCGCACGCGCGCAACGTCCCACGTCTCGGGTTCCTCGCCGTCGGCGAGCGGCGCGTCTGCGATCGCGTTCCGCGCACGCGCGTACGACTGGACCAGGTCGTCGGGCGCGGCCCCGACCCACGACCGCAGCCGGTAGCCCTCCGGAGGCTCGGCGCGGGGCAGCGCCGCGGTCGGCAGCTCGAGCACCGAGCGCACGCGGCGCACATCGGCGACGGCGCCGACCGCACGCGCGAACGCGGAGCCCGCCGAGGTCGCGTGCTCGCCGATCAGCACGCAGCCTGGCGCGGCCGCACGGGCTCCTGCGAGCAGGGCGCGCCCGAGCCCGCGGCGGCGCGCGGCGTGCGCGACGAGCACGTCGACCCAGGCCGACGCGGACCCGGGCGCCCGGAACAGGACGGCCGCGCCGACCACGACGCCGTCGTCCTCTGCAACCCATCGCCGGCGCTCGGCGCGTGCCGGCACGGCCCGCATGAACGCGATCGCCTCGGCCGGGGTGAACACGACGTCGTCCACGGCGCATGCGGCTTCCAGCGCGTGCACCGCCTCCAGCTCGTGGGTCGGCGCCGTCGCCGCGTCGAGCTCGCGGACGCGCGCCGCGAGCGCGGTCACCGCGAGTAGCGGCCGTTGCGCGTGCGCGAGCGGGCGCGCGCCCTCGCGCTGTTGCGCATCGCCTCGAACTCCTCGAGGCTGCGCCCGGAGCCGACCGCAACGCACGTCAGCGGCGACTCGGCGAGGTGCGTCGGCATGTGCGTC
>DASXTR010000140.1:0-9092 GCA_036505325.1 Gaiellaceae bacterium | reverse complement strand
CCGACGCGGACGAGGTTGCCGCTCCTGTCCACCACCGCGAACTCCCGCATGCCGTAGTCGGCGTCGACCGGGCGGACGAGCCGCGAGCCCGTCGCCGGATCGGCTTCGATCCCCGCATGCGTCCACTCCTCGAACAGCGCGTCGGCGTCCGCGACGAAGAGGTAGCAGCTCGCGGACGTCGTCAGCGGATCGACGTCAGGCTCGCCGTAGAAGTGGAGCTGGATCCCGCCGCGCCCGATGATGAGGTAATTCCACTCCTCGGGCGGCGCGCCGCGGTTCTCGAACCCGAGCCGCTCGTAGAACGCGAGCGTCTCCCGGAGGTCGCGGCTCGGGAGGATCGGGACGGCGTACTCGGCGACAGCCACGCGTTTTCCCCCTTTTGGAAGTTGACAGCCCTCACTTCACTCTGCATAGTGAAGCCCTGATGAGTCGCAGGACCGACACGAGCATCCTTCGCGCGCCCCTCGTGGCGCTGCTCGTGGTGATCCTCCTCATTCTCCCCCTCTAGGGGGAGAGAGCGCTCACGCGGCCGTAAACGCCGCACACGTCGACCGAATCGCACCAGAGGTGCGTCCCGTGGCCGCCCCACGGGCCCCGAGTAGACAGGAGCGCCGAGCATTGCGCAGGATCACGATTTTCGACACCACTTTGAGAGACGGCGAGCAGTCGCCGGGCATCGCGCTGCAGCCGGACGAGAAGGCAGCGATCGCCCTCCAGCTCGAGCGGCTCGGGGTGGACGTGATCGAGGCCGGCTTCGCAGCTTCGTCCCCCGGCGACCACGCGGGCGTCGCCGAAGTCGCCGCAGCCGTCGAGCGGGCGACGGTCGCCTCGCTCGCCCGCACTACGAAGGAGGACGTCGACGCTGCGGCGGACGCGCTCGCGGGCGCGCACCGGTCGCGGATCCACGTCTTCATGGCGACGAGCCCGCTGCACATGCAGCGCAAGCTTCAGCTCGAGCCGGCCGAGGTGCTCGAGCGCATCCGCTGGTCCGTCGGCTACGCCGTCGAGCACGCCGACGAGGTCGAGTTCTCCGCCGAGGACGCGACGCGCAGCGAGCCGGAGTTCCTCGCGCTCGCCTGCCGCGCCGCGATCGAGGCCGGGGCGACGACCGTCAACCTCCCGGACACCGTCGGCTACTCGCTCCCCGACGAGCTCGTCCGCTTCCTGCGCCACGTGCAGCGGCTCTGCCCCGAGCTCTCGGGCGTACGCCTGTCCGTGCACTGCCACAACGACCTCGGCATGGCGGTCGCGAACTCGCTCGCCGGCGTCCGCGCCGGTGCGAGGCAGATCGAGTGCACCGTGAACGGGATCGGCGAGCGCGCCGGCAATGCGGCGCTCGAGGAGATCGTCGTCGCCATGCGCGTCCGCGCCGACGAGCTGCAGGCGCGCACGGGCATCGACGCGTCCCAGATCCCGGTCACCTCACGCCTCGTCTCCGATCTGACCGGCTACGAGGTGCAGCGCAACAAGGCCGTCGTCGGCGCGAACGCGTTCGCGCACGAGGCCGGCATCCACCAGGACGGGATGCTGAAGGACTCGCGCACGTACCAGATCGTCGATCCGGCCGAGCTCGGCCTGGCGATGACGCTCCCGCTGGGCAAGCACTCCGGCCGCCATGCGTTCGCGCGGGCCTGCGAGGCGGCCGGGATGGCCCTCGCCCGCACCGAGCGGGAGGACGCGTTCCGGAGGTTCAAGGAGCTCGCCGACTCCCGGCGCCACGTCACGCTCGCCGACGTCTTCGAGCCGGTCGAGGTGCCGGCATGAGCCCGAGCCGCCAGTACACGATCGCGTGCCTCGCCGGCGACGGCGTTGGCCCCGAGCTGATGGCGGAGGCGAGCCGCGCGCTCGCCGCCGTCTCGCACCTGCACGGCTTCGGCCTCACCGAGCTGCACCTGCCGTTCGGCGGCGAGGCGCGCGTGCGCTTCGGGCACCGCCTGCCGCAGGGGACGCGCGACGGCTACCGCCGCGCGCACGCCGTCCTCGTCGCGTCGCCGGACGAGCCCGCGCTGCACGCGGTCCGGGCCGAGTTGGACGTCTGCTGGTCGGTCGCACGCGTGCCCGTCGCAGGCGGCGCCGACGTGATGGTGGTCGGTCCGCTCGGACGCTTCTGCGAGCAGGTCGCCGTCACGCAGGCGTTCGAGATCGCAGCGGAGCGCCGCGGCGCCGTGACCTCGGTGGGCGACTCGGAAGGATGGACCTCCCTCGTCGACGTGGAGGCGACCGCGTGGCCGGGCGTCACCGTCGAGCACGTCTCGCTCGGCGAGGCGCTCGCCGCGGCGAGCACCAATCCGTCCCGCTTCGACGTCGTCGTCACCGACGACCGCTTCGGCTCCGCCTTCGCGGACGCGCTCGCGACCGTGAACGGCACGAGCGCCTACGTCGCGCGCGGGTGGCTCCCCGCCCACGGGCCGGGCGTCTTCGCCCCGAGCGCGCCGGTCACGGCCGAGGACGCCGGCTTCGGCGTGGTCAACCCGACCTCGATGTTGCTTTCCGCGTCGCTGCTCCTCGACGCGGGCGTCCGGCGGCGCTCCGCAGCTCGCACGCTCGAGCGTGCGGTCGCGGGCGCCGCCGGGCGGGCGCACGACGGGCTCACCCGCTCGTTCGCCGACGCGGTGATCGAGCTCCTGCCGGAGAGCCGCACCGACCTCGAGCTCTTCGACGAGGTGTGGGGATGACCCGCATGCTCGGCTCCGACGCGATCCTCCGCTCCCTCGAGGCGGAAGGGGTGGAGATCGCCTTCGGCATCCCCGGCGGCGCGATCCTCCCGACCTACGACGCGTGGGCGCGCGGCTCGGGCGTCCGCCACGTGCTCGCTCGGCACGAGCAGGGCGCCGGCCACATGGCCGAGGGCTACGCGCGCGCGTCCGGGCGCGTCGGCGTCGCGATCGCGACGTCCGGCCCGGGCGCGACGAACCTGGTGACGCCGATCGCCGATGCGTGGATGGACTCGACGCCCCTCGTCTGCATCACCGGCCAGGTGCGCTCGAACCTGATCGGCACCGACGCGTTCCAGGAGACCGACGCGACCGGGATCACCCTCCCGATCGTCAAGCACTCGTGGCTCGTCCAGGACGTGGAGGAGCTGCCGGGCGTGATGAAGGCGGCGTTCCACATCGCGCAGACGGGCCGCTCCGGTCCCGTGCTGGTCGACATCGCGAAGGACGTGCAGGAGGCGGAGTTCGACTTCCGCTACCCCGACGAGGTCGACCTGCCGGGCTGGAAGCCGCCGACGAAGGTGCACGTGCGGCAGCTGCGCGAGGCGGCGGCGGCGCTCCTCGAGGCGAAGCGGCCGATCGTCTACGTGGGCGGCGGCGTGCTGAACGGCGACGCATGCGACGAGCTGCGCCGGCTCGTCGAGCTCGCCGGCGTGCCGGTCGTCACGACGCTGATGGGGAAGGGCTCGTTCCCCGACTCGCACCCGCTCAACTTCGGCCACCCCGGGATGCACGGCTCGAAGTACGGCAACTGGGCGCTCAACAAGGCTGACCTGATCGTCGCCGTCGGCGCTCGCTTCGACGACCGCGTCACGGGCAAGGTGTCCGCGTTCGCGCCGGGCGCGCGCGTAGTCCACTTCGACGTCGACGCGGCCGAGGTGGGGAAGATCCGCCACGCGGAGATCCCCGTCGTCGGGCCGCTGAAGCTCGCACTGGCGAAGCTCTCCGACGAGGTGCGGGCGCTCTCGCCCGACGGCGTGCGGCCGCCGGCGGAATGGCTGCGTCAGCTCGAGGAGTGGCGCGAGCTGTACCCGTACAAGTACCGCCGCGCCGACGGCGTACTGAAGCCGCAGACGGTCCTCGAGACGCTGCAGGAGCTGACCGCGGGCCGCGACGACACGATCTTCACGACCGGCGTCGGCCAGCACCAGATGTGGGCGATGCAGTACCTCCAGTGCGACCGCCCGCGCACGTTCATCACGTCCGGCGGCCTCGGCACGATGGGCTATGGCATCCCCGCCGCGGTCGGCGCGAAGGCGGCGCGGCCGGACGCGACCGTCGTCTGCGTCGACGGCGACGGCTGCTTCCAGATGACCGCGCAGGAGCTCGCGACCGCGGCGCTCGAGCGGCTGCCGATCGTCGTCGTGTTGATCAACAACGGCTGGCTCGGCATGGTGCGCCAGTGGCAGGAGCTCTTCTACGACGAGCGCTTCTCGAACACGCACCTCACGCACCAGGTGCCCGACTACGCGAAGCTGGCCGAGGCCTACGGCTGCGCCGGCTTCACCGTCGACGCCGAGGACGAGCTCGAGAGCGCCCTCAGCGCCGCGCTCGAATGCGGCCGCACCGCCGTCGTCGACGCGCGCTGCGACCCGGAGGAGAAGTGCTACCCGATGGTGCCCGCGGGCGCGGCCGCCGTCGACGTGCTGGAGATGCCCGACGAGGAGGTCGCAACGAGGTGATCCACACGCTGTCGGTCCAGCTCGAGAACAAGCCCGGTGCGCTCGCGCGCGTCACGCAGCTGTTCGCGCGGCGCGGCTACAACATCGAGAGCCTTGCGGTCGGCCCGACGGAGCGGCCGGAGGTCTCGCGACTCACGCTGCGCGTCGACTGCGAGGAGCATTCGCTCGAGCAGATCGTGAAGCAGATGCACAAGCTCGTGAACGTCCTGCGCGTGCTCGAGTTGGCGCCGGAGGAGTCGGTCGAGCGCGAGCTCGCGCTCATCTCCGTCGCCGCACCGCCCGACCGGCGCGCCGAGCTGCTCGCGCTCGCCGACGTCTTCAACGCGCGCGTCGCCGATCTCGGCCGCGACGCGATCGTCTTCGAGATCGTCGGTCGCCCCGATGTGATCGACTCGTTCGAGGAGCTCGTCCGCCCGCACGGCGTCCGCGAGCTGGTACGAACCGGGCGCGTCGCGCTGCGCCGCCCCTCGCCGAAGCCCACCCGCCCGCGCCAGCACGTTCTGCGCTGACCCGAAAGGAACCTACGAATGGCAGAGATCCTCAAGCACGGCGACGTCGACGCCCTCTCCGGCAAGGTGGCGGTGATCGGGTTCGGCAGCCAGGGCCACGCGCACGCGCTGAATCTCTCCGACTCCGGCGTGACGGTGGAGGTGGGATTGCGCGAGGGCAGCCCGTCGTGGTCGGCCGCGGAGGACGCGGGGCTGACGGTGAAGACCGTCGCCGAGGCGGTCAAGGGCGCGCAGGTCGTCGCACTTCTCGTCCCGGACGTGGCGCAGCCGGCCGTGTACGCGAACGAAGTCGAGCCGAACCTCGCACCGGACGCCGCGCTCCTGTTCGCGCACGGCTTCAACGTCCACTACGGCCGGATCGAGCCGGCCGCGGGCCACGACGTGATCATGGTCGCGCCGAAGGGCCCCGGCCACATCGTGCGCCGTCTCTATACCGAGGGGTATGGAACGCCCGCGATCGTCGCCGTGGCGCAGGACGCGACCGGTCGCGCGAAGGAGCTCGCGCTCGCCTACGGCGCGGGGATCGGCGCGGCGCGCGCCGGGATGATCGAGACAACCTTCGCCGAGGAGACCGAGACCGACCTCTTCGGCGAGCAGTCGGTGCTGTGCGGCGGCGTCACGCAGCTGATCCAGCACGGCTTCAACACGCTCGTCGAGGCCGGCTATCAGCCCGAGGTCGCGTACTACGAGTGCCTGCACGAGCTGAAGCTGATCGTCGACCTGATCTGGGAGGGCGGGATCGAGCGCATGCACTACTCGATCTCGGACACCGCCGAGTACGGGTCGCACGCGGTCGGGCCGCACGTGGTCGACGAGTCCGTCAAGGAAAACATGCAGAAGGTGCTCGCCCGGATCCAGGACGGGACGTTCGCTCGCGAGTGGATCGCCGAGATGGACCGCGGCCAGCCGAGCCTCGACGAGTACCGCGCGAAGCTCGCGGAGACGAAGATCGAGCAGGTCGGCACGCGTCTGCGTGCGCTCAACCAGCGGGAGGTCGCGGAGCTGCATGGCGTCGATTGACGTCCCCGTCGGCCTCCTGGGGTACGGGACGGTCGGGGCTGCGGTCAATCGGCTCCTCGTCGAGTCGGCGGACGACATCGAGCGCGCAACCGGGCACCGGTTGCGCGTCGTGCACGCCCTCGTGCGCGACGCAGAGAAGGAGCGCTCGTTCGCGCCGGACGACGGCGTGCTCACGACCGACTTCGACGAGATTGCGAACGACGACTCGATCACGGTCGTCGCCGAGGTGATGGGCGGCGTCGAGCCGGCGGGCACCTACGTCGCCGAGCTGCTGCGCCGCGGCAAGAGCGTCGTCTCGGCGAACAAGCAGCTCGTCGCGCGGCGCGGCGCCGAGCTCTTCGCGACCGCGTCCGAGGCGGGCGTGCAACTGCGCTTCGAGGCGAGCGTGTGCGCCGCGATTCCGGTGATCAAGGTCCTGCGCGAGGCGCTCGTCGTCACGAACGTGCACCGCGTGCTCGGGATCGTGAACGGGACGACGAACTTCATCCTCAGCGAGATGGAGGGCGGCGCGAGCTACGACGACGCCCTCGAGGAAGCGCAGGCGCGCGGGTTCGCCGAGGCCGATCCGACCGACGACGTCACCGGCGCGGACGCTGCGGCGAAGATGGCGATCCTCGCCACGGTCGCCTTTCACTCGCGCGTCGAGCTCGAGGACGTCGCCTACTCCGGCATCGAGGCGATCACGCAGGACGACATGGCCGCCGCGCGCGAGCTCGACATGGTGATCCGGCTCGTCGGCGCTGCGAAGCTCGTCGACGGCAAGCTCGACGTGCGCGTCCACCCGGCGCTGGTCGACAAGCACCATCCGCTCGCCGCCGTCGAGGGCGCATTCAACGCTGTGATGCTGCAGGGCGACGCGATCCGCGAGATCACGCTCGAAGGCCCTGGCGCGGGCGGGATCGAGACGGCGTCGGCCGTCGTCGCCGACATGGTGAGCGTGATCGGGACGATGGGAACGGGCTTCCTGCAGAACGATGCGGCGTGGCGCACGCTCCCGCGGCTTCCGCCGGGAGAGCTGCGCTCCCCGTTCTACTTCCGCCTCCACGTCGACGACCGCCCGGGCGTGCTCGCGCGCGTCGCCGAGGCGCTCGCCGCCCACGACGTGTCGGTCGCGCGGATCGTCCAGCACCCGAACGGGAACGGCGCCGCGCTGCACGTCGTCACGCACGAGGCCGCGACGGGCGCGCTCACCGGCGCGCTGGCGCGCATCGCGGAGCTGCCCGAGACGAAGGAGCGCCCGCTCTCGCTCCCGGTGATCTCCGACCGCGGCGTCCAGGAGCTCGGATGGGCGTGATCGCCCGCTGGCGCGAGTACCTGCCCGTCGGGCCCGAGACTCCGGAGCTCACGCTCGGCGAGGGCGACACGCCGCTCGTCCATGCGCCGCGGCTCTCCGAGCAGCTCGGGCTCGACCTGTACCTCAAGGTCGAAGGGGCGAACCCGACCGGGAGCTTCAAGGACCGCGGCATGGTCGTCGCGGTCGCCAAGGCGCTCGAGGACGGAGCGCGCGGCGTCGTCTGCGCGTCGACCGGCAACACCGCGGCGTCGGCGGCGGCGTACGCGGCACGGGCGGGGATCGAGGCGCTGATCCTCCATCCGGCCGGCGCCGTCGCGGGCCCGAAGCTCGCGCAGGCGCGCATCACCGGCGCGAACATCGTCGCGATCGACGGCTCGTTCGACGACTCGCTGCGGGCGTGCCTCGCGGTCGCCGAGAGCGGGTCGCACGTGCTCGTCAACTCGCTCAACCCGAACCGGATCGAGGGCCAGAAGACGGCCGCATTCGAGATCTGCGAGCAGCTCGGGCGCGCGCCGCAGCTGCTCGCGCTTCCCTACGGCGGCGGCGGCAACACCGTCGCGTACGCCGCCGGCTTCGCGGACGCGCGCCGCGGGTTGCCGCGGATCGTCAGCGCCGAGTCGACGCAGCGCGCGACGACGGTCGCGTCGGCGATCCGCATCTCCGAGCCCGTGCACCGCAACGACGTCGAGGGCACGGGGGCGACGGTCGTCGGCGTCGGCGACGACGAGCTGCTCGAGGCGTGGTCGGAGCTGGCGCGGCTCGAAGGCCTCTTCTGCGAGCCGGCCTCGGCGGCGGGCTACGCCGCGCTCAAGCGCCTCCGGCTCGACGTGGACCTCGCCGTCTGCGTGCTCACCGGGAACGGGCTGAAGGATCCTGCGCTCGTCGACGCGGTCGCGCCGGCGGACCAGGCGCTGGAGGCGGCGTCGTGACGCTGCTCGTCTCCGCACCCGCCTCGACCGCCAACGTCGGCTCCGGCTTCGACTGCGTCGCGGTCGCGCTCGACCTGCGTAACGAGGTCGAGCTGGAGCCGGGCGACGGCGCCGTCGAGATCGAGGGCGAGGGAGCCGACGAGCTGCCGCGCGACGACTCGCACCTCGCGCTGCGCGCGTTCTCGCTTTTCGCCGATCCGGGCGCGTTCAAGTTCCGCTTCACGAACCGGATCCCGCTCGAGCGCGGGCTCGGGTCGAGCGCCGCCGCGATCGCGGTCGGGCTCGCCGCCGGGCAAGCCGCCGCGGGCAAGACGCTGCCGGTCGACGAGCTGGTCGGGCTCGGCGCGCCGCTCGAGGGCCACGCCGACAACCTCGCCGCCGCGCTCGCAGGCGGTGTGACGCTCACCTCGGGGGGGCGCGTCATGCGGCTCGCCGACGAGGCGCCGGGAGAGCCGATCGCGCTCGTCCCGAATTCGCGTGTGAACACGAGGGAGTCGCGCTCGGCTCTCCCGGCGACGGTCCCGTTCGAGGACGCTGCCTACACCAGCGCGCGGGCCGCCTACCTCGGCGCAGCTCTGGCAAGCGGCTCGCCCGAGCTCTTCGCGGAGGCGCTGGACGACCGGCTCCACGAGCCGTATCGGGCGGCCAACGCGCCGCTCCTCGCCGAGGTGCGCGGCGACCCGCCGCCGGGGGCGCTCGGCGCGACGCTCTCCGGCTCCGGCCCGACCGTGATCGTGTGGGCCCGCCCGGAGGCGGCGGTGTCCGTCGCCGCCGAGCTCACGCGCCGCCATCCGGATGTAGAAGTCATGAGACTGAAAGTCACCCCGACAGGAGCCGGCCCTGTTTGAGCTCCTTTCAGAACAAAGCCTTGTGCCGCCGGGCCGCGCTGGACGACGCGATCCGGCGTCCTCGGTCGCGCACGTACCCTCCGGGTACGCGCGCTC
>DASXTR010000139.1:0-3528 GCA_036505325.1 Gaiellaceae bacterium | reverse complement strand
GGAGGTGCCCGAACCGACGGGGCCGGGGTTGCTCGTCCGCGTGCTCGGGTGCGGTCTCTGTGGCTCCGACGTGGAGAAGATCGGGCGTTCCGCGGCGGGCACCGTGCTGGGACACGAGGTGGCGGGGGTGCTCGAGAACGGTGATCGCGTCACAGTGCTCCACCATGTGCCGTGCGGGACTTGCGAGCGGTGCCGCGCGGGGCACCAGTCGACCTGCGGGGAATTTCGCGAGACGCGCATTCAGCCCGGCGGGTTCGCCGAGCTGCTGCGCGCGACGCACTGCGTGCCGCTGCCGGAGGTGCTCGGCGAGCTCGACGGGGTCTGGGTCGAGCCGCTCGCGTGCATCCTGCGCGCGGCCGAGCGCGTGCCGCGCGGGCGCGTGCTCGTCGTCGGCGCGGGTGCGATCGGGCAGCTTTGGGTGCAGGTGCTCGCGCGGCGCGGCGATCACGTCGTCGTCGCCGAGCCGCGCGACGATCGCCGCGCACGCGCGCTGGAGCTCGGCGCGCGCAACGGCGAGGATCCCGTCGCCGCGGCCGTCGTGACCGCGCCGCGCGGGATCAACGACGCACTCCATCGGCTCGAACCCGGCGGGACGCTCGTCGTGTTTGCCGAGGGCGAGCCGGCTGAGGTCGACGCGATCTACCGCAAGGAGCTGACGGTCGTCGGCTCGCGATCGGGAACGCCCGCGTTCTTCCGCCAGGCGATCGACGTGCTTCCGACGCTCGTCCTTCCGAAGGTGACGACGTTGCCGCTCGCGCGGTTCCTCGAAGGCGTCGAGCTCTACCGCGCGGGCGACGTCCTCAAGGTCGTCTACACGCCTTGAAGGCGGCGCGGCTGTACGCACCCGGCGACCTGCGCGTCGAGGAGGTGCCGCGGCCCGAGCCGGAGCCCGGCGACGTGCTCGTCGACGTCGAAGTCGCGCTCACGGGCGGCACCGACTTCAAGACCTTCCGGCGCGGACATCCGCTGCTCGCGCGCGAGTCGCCTGCGCCGTTCGGCCACGAGTTCTGCGGGATCCTCGACGGCCGCCGCGTTGTCGCCGCGAACAGCGCGCCGTGCGGAGCGTGCGACGGCTGCGCGCGCGGCGACCAGTGCCGCGAGCTCGTCTTCCTTGCGGGCGCGTACGCGGAGGTGATCGTGGTGCCGGAGCGCATTGCGGCGGTGAACCTGCACGAGGTGCCGCGCACGCTTGCGCCCGAGGTGGCGGCGATGGTCGAGCCGCTCGCGTGTTGCCTGCGCGGCGTCGACCGTGCGCAGATCCACGCGGGCGATGCGGTCGCGATTCTCGGCGCGGGGCCGATCGGGCTCATGCTCGCGACCTGCGTCGCCGACGCCGGGGGATGGCCGACGATCGTCGGCGGGCGCGCCGAGCGGCAGGAGCTCGCCGCGGCGTTCGGCGCCGAGACGGGCGACGGCCGCGGCGCCGATGTCGTCATCGAGGCGGCCGGAACGGAGGACGCGTGGCGCGACGCGATCGCTCTCGTCCGGCCCGGCGGGACGGTCGTGTTCTTCGGTGGCCTCCCGAGCGACGCCGCCCCGCCGGTGGACGCCTTCAGGATCCACTACGAGGAATTGACGCTCCGCGGATCGTTCCACCACACGCCGGCGACCGTGCGCGCGGCCCTCGCGTTCCTGGCGAGCGGCGCGTATCCGTGGGAGCGGCTCGTCACGCACCGCGTCTCGCTCGACGGGCTGCCCGCGCTCTTCGCCGACCCACCGCGCGACCTGCTCAAGGCCGCGGTCGTGCCGTGAGGACGCTGACGCTCCGCGAGCTGAATCGCACGCTGCTCGCGCGGCAGATGCTGCTGGAGCGGAAGCGGATGCCGGTCGTGCGCGCGGTCGGACGCCTCGTTGCGATGCAGGCGCAGTACGCGCCGTCGCCGTACGTCGCGCTCTGGTCGCGCGTTGCGGGGTTCCGCAAGGAGCAGCTCACGCGCGCGCTCGTCGACGGGACGGTCGTCAAGGGCGGCGTGATGCGCGGCACGCTGCACGTGGTCACGCGCGACCTCTATCCGTTCATTCAGGCGGCGCACATCGAGTCGCAGCAGGGACGGATCAAGGGCGTCGGTACCAACCCGCTCGCGCTCGCCGCGCAGTGGCCGGAGGAGCCGGTGCAGGACGTATACGAGCTGGCCGGGCGGCTGCTCGGGACCGACGACCGCTGGACGGTCGCATTCACCCTGCGGGCGATGCCGTGGGTGCGCCTTCCGCCGACCGGCGAGTGGCCGTACACGAAGCCCACGCCCTCCGTCCTGTGGGACGAGCCGCTCGCGGCGCCGGAGGACGGCGCGGCGCGCGTTGTGCGCGACTACCTGGCTGCGTACGGTCCTGCGTCGCGCGACGACGTCGAGCAGTTCACGTCGTTCAAGATGCGTCAGATCGAGCCGGCGCTCGAGGGGATGCGCACGTTCGAGGATGAGCAAGGGCGGACGCTCTACGACGTCGCGCGCGGCGTGTTGTCCGGAGCGAAAACGAAGGCGCCTGTTCGCTTCTTGCCGCCGTTCGACTCGATCATCCTCGCGCACCGCGACCGCTCGCGGATCCTGCCGGACGCGTATCGGGAGACGGTGCTCCGCCCGAAGAATACGGTCACGCGCGCGACCTTCACCGTCGACGGCTTCATCGCCGGCGCGTGGAAGGTCGAGAAGCAGCGGGGGCGCTGGAAGCTCGAGCTCGACCCGTACGAGCCGCTCCCGAAGCGCGTTCGCGACGAGGTCGACCGCGAGGGCGAGGCGCTCGTGGCGTTCTACGAGTCGTAACCCGATGGAGATCTACCTCGAGACCGACCGGCTGATACTCCGCCGGCTGACCGACGCAGACGCCGAGAACCTGTTCGAGCTCGACGGCGATCCGGCCGTGATGCGGTTCATCAACGGCGGCAGGCCCACGCCGCGGGAAGTGTCGAGACGGAGATGCTCCCGCGGTTGCGGGCTCGGCTATCGGCTTCGGCGGTCGGCGTGAGGAAAGGGCCACGCCACCGAGGGGTCGCAGGCTCGCGTCGACAAAGGCTTCTCCGAGCTCGGCGCGCGGCGGATCTCTGCGACGACGATGACCGTCAACGCAGCCTCACGACGCATCATGGAGAAGGTGGGCCTGAAGTACGTGCGGACGTTCCGCGAGTCGTGGCCCGAGACGATCGAAGGAACAGAGGAAGGCGACGTCGAGTACGCACTGACTCGATCGGAGTGGGAGGGTTCCTAGACGGCGAACAGCGTCAGCTCGGGCTCGCGCTCGCCGCGTAGCGCCGCGAGGTCGACCTCCGCGCAACGGATCCCACGCGACTCGGCGAGCGTGACGGCCTGCGGCTTGAAGATCGCGGCGGCGAGGATCCCGCGGCACGCGTCCTTCGCCGGGTCGAGGCGGATGAAGTCGAGATAGCGCGTGAGCTGCTCGACCGCCTCGATCGTGCCGACGCGCTTGATCTCGACCGCGACCCAGCCGTCGTCGCAGTCGCGGCACATGAGGTCGACCGGGCCGACGGCGGTCGGCCACTCGCGGCGGACGAGCCGAAGCTCCTCGCCGAGCGCG
>DASXTR010000138.1:0-36053 GCA_036505325.1 Gaiellaceae bacterium | reverse complement strand
TACACGGCGCCCAAGTTCCGCGATTATCTACTGCGTCGCGCGTCGGACACGACGTGGAACGCTCGACTCTTCTAGCGCGCCGTCCGAACGTACACGTCCGCCTGGACCGGCTTGAAGAACCGCTTCTCGAGCTCGATCTCGTTCGCGACGAAGTGGCCCGTGTGCCGGAAGCGCGGGTCGTGGGCGATCAGGCCCTGCCACTGGAGCGACCGGCGGTAAACGAGCTTCGTCCACTCCGCGCGCCAGGCGCGGTAGTCGCGGAAGATCGGCGCGACGACGGCGACGCGACCCCCGGGCGGAACGCTCGCCAGCAGCGGCTCCAGGGTCGCGCGCGGCCTGGCATCCGTCAGCCGCTCGACCGCGTCGCGCCAGTCGAAGAGCTGCGGGTCGGGCATCGGGCCGAGCAGGTTCGCGTACCGCAGGCCGCCGCCTAGGTAGTAGCGGACGAGGGGCGTCTGCTCCGGGTGCGTCGAGATCACGAGGTCGCCGGGCCGGAGGCTCGGCGCGACGAGCGCGGCGACCTCGCGCACGTCGCTCTTGTCCGCCTTCGGCGCGCTGTTCGTCCAGAGCACGAGGACGAGCACGAGTGCGACCACGCCGAGGCGGGCGGCGCGCGCGACGCCGGCCGCGCAGAGGAGGAACACCGGGCCGAGAACGACCGCGAAGTAACGCGTTGCCCACGCGGGCGACAGCTGCGAGAGGAGCCACGCCAGGGAGACAGTGAGGACGACGATCGTCGCGAGCGCATAGACGATGTCGCGCCGGCGCACGGTCGCGAGGCCGATGCCGCCCGCGAGCGCGAAGGCGACAAGCGGCGCGTCGCCGGCGAGCACGGCACCCGGCGCGAGCAGCAGCGCGTGCAGCGACGGGGCGCGCGACCACGGCGCGCCGGTGTGCTGCGCCTGGTCGAGAAGCGTTGGCAACCACGGAGCAAAGAGAAGCAGCGTCGCGCCGCCGGCCATCAGCGCCTCGCGCGCGTGCGCGCGCGCGAAGAACATGGTCGCGACCGCCAGCGCCACTGCATAGAAGAGCGCCCAGTTGTGGGTGTAGAGCATCGCGGTCAGCGCCGCGACGAGGAGCGGCAGCCACCGCTTGTCGCCGTCGACGACGCCGCGCACGTACGCAAGCGTCGCGAGGATCGACAGGAACGCGAGCACGGTGTACATCCGCGTCTCCTGCCCGTAATTCGTCAGGTATGGGTCGATCGCGGCCAGCGCGGCGCAAATCCAGCCGGTCGTGCGCCCGAAGAGCGTCGCGCCGGCCCACCACGCGGCCGGGATGCACGCGAGCGCGAACAGAAGCGAGAGCGTGTGAGTCGCCGTCTCCGAATCGCCGAACGAGCTCATCCAGACATGCAGCAGGAGGTAGTAGAGCGGCGGCGACCCATCCTGCTTCAGCAGGCCGGGGATGTCGACGAACGGGTGGTGCGCGATGCCGACCGAGAGGCCCTCGTCGATCCAGAACCCGCCGTCGATGATCCTCGTGCGCAGCACGACGGAGACGGCCGTGAGCGCGACGAGTAGCGCCGGAGTCGCCCAGCGCGCCGCGGTCAGGGGCCGGACGCGCGCGATCGCCTCGGCCGCGGTCACCGCCGCCGCCTCCCGTAGCGCGTGAAGTACACGGCGGCGCCGACGACGGTGATCGGCACGAAGAGGACGAACCGGAGCACCAGGAGGTAGCCGAGCGCCGGCCGGCCGAGCGACCGCAGCGCGAGGAGCACTGCGGCGTCGAACGTGCCGACGTAACCCGGCGCGGCCGGGACGAGCGCGGACAGGTTCGTCAGGGCGACGACGTAGAGCGCGCCGGAGAGCCCAAGGTGCACGTCGGTCGCGAGCCCGACGACGAGGTAGACGGAGGCTTCGCCCGCCCAGAGCGCCACCGACAGCGCGAGCAGCCCTGCCCCGTGCGCCGACAGGAGCTCCTGAGAAGCCGCCGCGACGGGCCGAATCGCTTGTGACAACTTGTCACTAAGACGAACGGCGGCCGCGACGATCGCGACGGCGAGGAGTCCCGCGGCGGCGAGGTACGGCAGGGGGCCGAAGCCCAGGCCTCGGTCGAGCACGACTACGGCGAAGATCGCCGCGAGCGCGACCACGTCGAGCAGGCGCTCGGCGACGACGGTGCCCAGCGCGGCCCGTCTCGAGCCACCGAGGAGCACGACGCGGAGCAGGTCGCCCGCGCGCGCCGGCAGCGTGTTGTTGCCCATGTACCCGACCGCCGTGAGCCGGTACGCCTCGGCGCGGCCGCGGTCGATGCCGTTCCGCACGAGGATGCGGTGCCAACGCTCGGCGCGCAGCGCGGAGGTGAGCGCGTACAGCGCGACCGCGCCCGCGAGCGCGGCGAGCGCGTCCGCGCGCAGCGGCACGTGCGGCGCCTTCTGCCGGGCCGCCCACCAGACGACGCCGGCGAGCGCCGCGAGCGAGACAGCCGCGTTCAGCAGCCCGAGCCGCCGCTGAACTACCGCCGCCACGGGAAGTCCTTCACGTAGCGCAGCTCGGACGCCTCGCGCCCGCGCACCGCGAAGAAGCGGAGCGGGCCCGCGCCGACGACCGACCGCGGCAGGTCGAACACGAACCCGATCCGCACGACCTGGTCCGGCTTCTTGCCGTGGAACGGGATCCGCTTGCGGCCGACGGTGGTCGTGCCGGCGTAGACGAAACGGCCGCCGGAGAAGACGAGCACCTGGTCGGCGAGCCGGCCGCGCGCAGTGTCTGCAGCGAAGCCGCCGAAGCGGATGCTCTGCTCCTCGTTGAACCAGTCCTCGACAAGGCCGTCCAGCGCGCCCGGCCGCACCGCGACCGTCCTCCCGGTCCCATCGCGCAGGACGGCCCCGCGGAGCGACCACGTCGAGGACGCGCCGGCGCCGCCGCGGAGCCGCTCGAGCTGGCCGGCCCGCACGGCGTAGACGTCGACCCGGTTCGCACCCTCGCGGAAGCTCGTGTCGGGCGCGATCGCTGCGAAGTGGTCGTCGCCGTCGACGACGAACGTGCGCGTGACGGCGGCGATCCGGCCGTTGACCGCGATCGCCAGATCGAGTGGGCCCTTCGAGACGCGGCCGGTGATGTGCGAGGGCGAGAGCTGCGAGCGCAGGTCGACCGCCCGGAAGAGACTCTCGCCGTCGATCGACACGCTGACGTCGGACGCCGGAGTCGACGCCGGCACAACTCGTCCGATCAGGCCGCGGTGCGGGCCGATCGCGTAGACCGGCGCCCACGAGCCGTGCCCGAAGAGCCGCAGCTGCCGCGCAAGCGTGTCGTACTTCCGCCGCGCGACGGACGCCGCCGACGCGTGCACCTCGCCGCCCTCGCGCATCCGCACGCGCACCTCGGGCACCGGTCGCAGGTGCAGGAGCGAGAACCCGTCGGGCCGGTACGGCATCCGCACGCCGAGCACGTCTGCGATCGTCGGGACGATGTCGATCGTCTCGACGTGCCGGTCGACGACGCGCGCCCGCGTCTGCCCAGGGAGCTTCACGAGCAGCGGCACGGCGGCGATGTCCGGCAGGTTCCCCGCGGTCACGCTCCGCCGGTGCTCGCCGGCGACGAACGAGACGCCGTGGTCCGCGACGGCGATCACGAGAGCGCGATTCCAGATCCCCTCCCGCTTCAGGCGGGCCATGAGGTCGCCGAGCAGCCGGTCCGTGAACCCGACCTGGAGCAGGTGCCGCTGCCAGCCCTGCTCCACGACCCAGGGGTCGTCGACCCAGGTGTCGCCCTTCAGGCCGTCGATGCCGAGGGAGTTGCCGTACTGCTTGCCCGACGGGAGGAACCGCCACGGGTAGTGCGGCATGAGGATGTGGATCGCGTACAGCGTCGGCCGTGCATGCGAGGCGATTCCGTCGACCCAGCTCGACCAGATGAAGCGCTGGTCGTGCCACATCGACCGCCCGACCTCGCGGTCGACGTCGTCCTTGCCGCTGAGGAGGAGAGGCCCGCGCTCGGCGGTGTCGCCGTCGCCGTGGCTCTTGCCGCTGAAGTCCTGCCACGTGTTCGAGACCGACGGCAAGCGGTCCTCGAGCCGCTTCGGGAGGACGAGGTGGCCGTACACGACCTCCAGGTCGCTGCCGAGCGCGCGCATCCTCGCGCCGAACGACTCGCGCCTACGGGTGCACAGGTCCTGCGGGCAGAGCTGCGTCACCGTCTCGGTGACGTCCATGCCGTAGCGCTTCCCGAGCAGCGTGAACAGGTTGTCGGGATGGTCCTTCGCGATCGGGAGGTCGCCGCGCCTCGGGTCGAGCCCGGTGAGGATCGACGGCACGGCCTCCGTCGTGTGCTCGTGCACGCTCGTCGCGCCGCGGTACCACGTCGACGTGCGCGCGAGCGCTGCGAAGTGCGGGAACCGGCCGGCGTCGATCCCGCGGTCGGGGCCCATCAGCGACATGACCGGGAACTCGTCGAACACGACGAGCACGACCGGCGCGTCGTTGCGCGGCTGCGGGATCGAGAGCGCCTTCGCCGTGCCCTCGAGCTCGAGCACCGGCGCGCGGAACAGGAACAGGACGAAGAAGAGAACGGGGGCAGGCGCGAGCACCGAGGTGAACGTCCGTACAGCGCGGGCCCGGGCGTAGAGCACGGCGAACGCGATCCCGAGCGCCACGGCGAACAGGAACACGACGGCGGTCGAATCGCTGTGCTTGCGGACGAGCTGCACGGCCACCACGGCCGCCAGTCCACCCACGAAAACGAGGTGCACGACGTCGGCCGCCCGGCGCGACGCCGCGCCCACCGCCGCCTCGGCCGCGACGAGCACGAGCGGCGGCACGAGCACGACCACCACTGCGAAGACGACGATGTCGATCGAGCGCGAGCCGCGAACGGCGAAGAACTCCGGCGTCTTGCCGAGGAGGTCGAACAGCGGCTGCGCGAACGCGAACGCCGACAGCACCGCGAGGTGCAGCGCGTTCCACCCGAGGGTGCGGCTCATCGCGGGCGCGCGAGGTAGAGGACGCGGCGGCCCTCCGCGAGCTCCTCCGTGCGCTCGACGTCGAGGCGCTCGCCGAGGAGGCGCTCGAACCCGACGCGCGTGTAGTCGCCGTGCAGGCCCTCGCGCTTCGCGGCGAGCAGGCGCTGCGCCATCTCGTCCGACGGGTCGACGAACTCGATCACGAGCGCGCCCTCGAGCGACGCGAACCAGTCGAGCAGCTCGGCGAGCGGGACGTTGCGCGTGATCGCGAGGTGGTGGACGAGCGCGAGCGCGAGCGTGAGATCGGGCTTCCCGCGCGCCGGGAGGTGCTTGCGCTCCGCGCCGCGCCACCCGAGCGACGGCGGCGGGTCGGCGAGGTCGACTACGAGCGGCAGGATCCGCTCGTGCTCCTCGCGCGCGAGGCGGTCGATCACGTGGTGGTCGGCGTCGGTGGCGACGACGTATGCGCCCTCGGCCGCGCACAGCTTCGAGTACGTCCCGTCATTGCAGCCGAGGTCCCACACGAGTCGCGGCGCGACCGCGCGGGCGGCCTCGCGTACGAACGCCGCCTTGCGCTCGGCGTCGCGCTCGCTGTAGCTCCACGTCTGCGCGTAGTCCCCCCACGCCGCGCTCGTGCCGCGCCACTCGAGACCGGCGACGAGCTTCTGCAGCTTACGGGCGTTGGCGAGGACGAGCTCCTTCCGGAACCCGGCGCGTTTCAGCTCCGACTTCACCTCGCGCGTCCGGTCGGCGTAGCGCTGCTCGAGCCGCGCGTGCAGCACGACGTGCGTCGTCGCGCCCTTGCGGAAGCGATCGCGCAGCGAGAGCAGGTTGCGCATCTCCGCGGGCCGGATGCCGTCGAGCGAGCCGCGCAGCCACGGCTGGAACGGAACGCCCTTCCACGCGGCGAGGAGGAGCGGGTAGAGGTGCAGCTGGCAGAACTGGCGGTAGCCCTCCCACGCGGTCCCCTCGCGGTAGCGCTCGAACGAGCCGACGTCGATGAACACCGGCCGCGACCCGTCCCACTGCACGTTGTACGGCGTCGCGTCCTTGAGGATGAGCCCCGCGCCGAGCGCGTCGACGAGCAGGTCGAGCTGCAAGAGCGCCGCACGCTTCATCGTCGTGAACGGCCACTCGTACGGGTAGGAGACGAACGGGATGCGCTGGTGCCGCAGGAGAACCGCCCACGGCTCGGGCGCGTCGTCGAGCTCCTCGGTGGCGACGATCCGCGGGTCGCCGCCGAGCGGCGACGCGGCGAGCGCGCGCCAGTCGCCGGCCGCGTCCGCGGTCAGACCCCGGTAGACGGCGTCCGGCGCGTCGAAGACGCGGTTGCCCGGGTCGCGGAACGAACCGCGGTCCCGCAGCAGCTCGTCAAGCGTCTTGCTCGTCGTCCTTGCGGATTCGGAGGAGCTTCAGCACCCGGCGCCAGGAGAGCTTCAGGCTGACCGCGAATGCGGCCGTGCCGCCGGCGATCAGCTGGAGGATCATGCTCCCGGAGCCGGGATCGAGATAAGAGAGCAGATTCAAAGCGTGATGAACCTACCAGTCGTGTCGATTCGGTGACGACCGAGCGGGATCCCCAGGCCGTCTGGCGCGCCTCCGAGCGCGTGCTGGCCGGCGGCCATCCGCGGCGCTGGGACGAGGACGCCGACCGCTACGGCGGCGGCCCCGCGGCCGAGCGCCTCAACGCGCGAGTCGCCGAGCTGCTCGGGAAGGAAGCGGCCGTCTGGCTCCCGTCCGGGACGATGGCGCAGCAGATCGCGCTGCGGATCCACGCCGACCGACGCGGGTCCAGGACTGTCGCGTTCCACCCGCATTGCCATCTCGACGTCCACGAGGAGCGGGGCTACGAGCGCCTGCACGGCCTGCACGCAAGGCTGCTCGGCGACCGCAACCGGCTGATCGAGCCGGCGGACGTCGACGAGGTGCACGAGCCGGTCGCCGCGCTCCTCCTCGAGCTCCCCCAGCGCGATCTCGGCGGCCGTCTGCCGGCGTGGAACGACCTTGTGACAACTTGTCACAAAGCCCGGGAGCGCGGCTGGGCAATGCACCTCGACGGGGCGCGGCTGTGGCAGTGCGGGCCGTTCTACGCGCGGCCGCTGGACGAGGTCGCGGCGCTCTTCGACACCGTCTACGTCTCGTTCTACAAGGACCTCGGGGCGCCGTCCGGCTGCGCGCTCGCCGGGCCGGCGGACTTCGTCGACGAGACGCGCGTCTGGCAGGTCCGCCACGGCGGCAGGATGTTCAGCGTCCACCCGCTGCTCGTCGCCGCCGAGCGCGCGCTCGACGAGGTGCTGCCGCGGATGCCGGTGTACGTCGAGCACGCGCGGGCGCTCGGCGCGGCGCTTGCGGCGCTCGACGACGTCTCCGTCGTGCCGGACCCGCCGCAGGTCGCCATGCTCCACCTCCACGCCCGCCGACCGCTCGAGCGGCTGCAGGAGGCGGCGCTCGACGTGACGGAGGAACGCGGCGTCTGGACCGGCCGCAGCTGGACGCCGACCGAGGACCCGGCGGTGCAGCGCACGGAGCTCTGGATCGGCGAGGACGCACTCGAGGTCCCGCCGGACGAGGCCGCGGAGCTCTACCGCGAGCTGCTCGAGCGCGCGCGCGACGCGGCGTAGGCCACGTCCGCACTCCGGAGTCCCGACATGGCCGAACCAGGCGTCGCGCGCCGGGTGGCTACCGGTTCGGCACCTCTTCCCGCGGCGTCGGCTCGAGGCTCACGACCGCGCGGTGGGTGCCCGCCGTGTAGACGACGTCGACCGTGTCGTGCTTGCGGTACGTGCCGGCGACGCCCAGGAACATCGACAGCCAGCGCCAGAAGCCGAGCCGCCCTTCGCGCGCGAGCGGGCGCGTGAAGAGGAGCGTGCGCCCGAGCACCTCGAAGTCCCGTCCCGGGAACTGCTGCACGCCGTTCACGAAGACGTCGTAGGGGCCGGTCACCTGCGGCGGCAGGTCAACGCGCGTCCGCGACTCCACGCTCTATACGATGCCACCCGGCTGCCGTGCGTCGGGTCGCAATCGCCATCCTCGTCACGAGCGCGACCGTCCTAGCGGCCGCTGCCGTTGCCTATGCGGACACCGGCGGGCTGACGCCGCCCGATCCGCACTCGCCCAACGCGAGCAGGATCAACGACGCCTACGAGTTCATCGCGATCTTCACCGGGCTAATCTTCCTGCTCGTCGAGGGCTCGCTCGTCGTCTTCGTCGTGAAGTACCGGCGCGGCCGCCGCGCGCGCACCGCCGAGGGACCGCAGATCCACGGCTCGGGCAGGCTCGAGGTGATCTGGACGGTGTTGCCGGTGTTCGTCCTCGCCGCGATCGGCGTCTTCGTCTTCTACAAGCTGCCGGGGATCAAGGACGTGCCGAAGGCCGCCGCCGCCGATCGGACGACGATCACGATCGAGGGCCATCAGTTCTACTGGCTCTTCCGCTATCCCAACGGCGCGGTCGCGATCGATGCGATGCGCGCGCCCGCGGGGCGGGTCGTGGTCGAGAAGATCACGGCACCGGAGGGCGACGTCATCCACAGCTGGTGGGTCCCGAGGCTCGGCGGCAAGCAGGACGCGATTCCGGGCAAGGTCAACACGACGTGGTTCAGGACGAACGACGTCGGGCGGTACGAGTACCGGTGCGCCGAGCTCTGCGGCGTCCGGCACGCGCTGATGAACGGCTACGTCGAGGTGATGCCGAAGGACGAGTTCGACCGGTGGGCGTCGGACCGGGAGGCGAACCCCACGAGCGTCGCGCTCGGCAAGGAGGAGTGGCAGGGCGTCTGCCAGAAGTGCCACGCGCTCGACGAGCGGGTCGTCGGCCCGGCGCTCCGCGGCAACCCACTGCTCGCCGACCGCAAGGGCATCGAGACGCTCGTGCGCAACGGCCGCGGCCTGATGCCGGCGGTCGGGTCCACCTGGACCGACGACCAGATCGACGCGCTCGTCGCTTACACGAAGCGTTTCGCGAAGGGCGGCTCGAGTGGCGGTTAGAGCGGACGTCACGCCGTACCGCGCCGACTGGCGCACCGGTCGCGTCGCGTCGTGGCTGACGACCGCCGACCACAAGCGCATCGGGATCCTCTACATCTGGACCGCACTCGTCTTCTTCGTCATCGGCGGCGTGATGGCGCTTCTGATGCGCACGCAGCTCGCGACGCCCAACGAGACGCTCCTCACGGGCAGCGCCTACAACCAGGCCGTCACGATGCACGGCACGACGATGGTGTTCCTCGTCATCGTCCCGATCCTCGCCGGGTTCGGGAACTACCTCGTCCCGCTGATGATCGGCGCGCGCGACATGGCGTTCCCGCGCCTGAACGCGCTCTCGTACTGGCTCTACCTGCTCGGCGGCATCGTGCTCTACTCGAGCTTCTTCGCAAAGGACGGCGCGCCGACTGCCGGCTGGACGAGCTACGTCCCGCTCTCGACGCTGCACTCGCCCGGCGTCGGCCAGGACCTGTGGATCCTCGGCCTGCACGTCCTCTCGATCTCGTCGCTCGCCGGTGCGATCAACTTCGTCGTGACCGTGCACAACATGCGTGCGCGTGGGATGACGTGGATGCGCATGCCGCTCTTCGTGTGGACGCTCGTCACGTATGCCTGGCTGCTCGTGATCGTGCTGCCCGTGCTCTCCGCAGGCCTGACGCTGATGCTGCTCGACCGGCAGGTCGACACACATTTCTTCAACCCCGAGCACGGCGGCAGCCCGATCCTCTACCAGCACGTGTTCTGGTTCTTCGGGCACCCCGAGGTCTACATCATGATCCTGCCGGCGATGGGGATCATCTCGGAGGTGCTCCCCGTCTTCTCGCGCAAGCCGATCTTCGGCTACAAGGCCGTCGCCTTCTCGACAGCCGGGATCGCGTTCTACTCGCTGCTCGTGTGGGCGCACCACATGTTCGCCGTCGGGCTCCCGGTCGGGCTCGACATCTTCTTCATGCTCAGCTCGATGGTGATCGCGATCCCAACCGGGGTGAAGATCTTCAACTGGCTCGCGACGCTCTGGCGCGGGAACATCTCGTTCGACACGCCGATGCTGTTCGCGCTCGGCTTCATCGCGGTGTTCACGATCGGCGGCCTGTCCGGGATCTTCCTCGCGGCGTTCCCGTTCGACTGGCAGGCGACCGACTCGTACTACGTCGTCGCGCATCTGCACTACGTGCTGTTCGGCGGGTCGATCTTCGGGATCTTCGCCGGCCTTTACTACTGGTGGCCGAAGATGTTCGGGAAGGTGCTCGACGAGCGGCTGGGGAAGGTCAACTTCTGGCTCTTCTTCATCGGGATGAACGTGACCTTCATGCCGCAGCACTTCCTCGGCCTGCTCGGGATGCAGCGGCGCATCTACACGTACGACCACGGCGGCCTGTGGGAGACCTACAACCTGATCTCGACGATCGGGTCGTACATGATGGGGCTCGGCATGCTCGTGTTCGTCGTGAACGTCGTGAGGACCGCGCGCATCGGGCGCCGGGCAGGGAACGACCCGTGGATCGGCGACACGCTCGAGTGGTACGCGACCTCGCCGCCGCCGCCGTGGAACTTCGAGCGCATCCCGTTCGTCACGAGCGCACGGCCGCTGCGCGACCTGCGCCGCCGCCTCGCAGAGGAGCGCGGCTTCTGATGTGGCTCCGGCTGTGTGCTCTCGGGGCCGTTGCCGGGACCGGCCTCGCAGTCGTCTCCGGCGCCGCCGGGTGGGGGACTGCGCACCGGCTGCTCGCCGCGCTCGCGCTGCCGCCGCTCGCTGCGCTCGTCGTGGCGGCGTGGACGGCCCACCGGCGGCTGCTCCCTTCCGCTCTGGCGGCGCTCGTCCTGTTCGGGCTCGCCGCGGCGGTCACCGCGCCGGGCTTCCACCTCGCGGTCGCCTCGCTCGCGTTCGGCGCCGCCGGCGTCCTGCTCGCGCAGTCCGTGCGGGCGCCGCGTCTGTCCGGCGCCCCGCGCGACTACGTGACGCTGACGAAGCCGAGGATCATGTCGCTGCTCCTGCTGACGGGCGGCGCGGGTGTCTTCGTCGGCGCGGGCGGCGTGCCGTCCTGGGGCGCGTTCGCAGCAACGATGGCCGGCCTCGCACTCGCGTGCGGGGGCGCCTCGGCGCTCAACCACTACCTCGACCGCGACATCGACCGGCTGATGGGCGCGCGCACGGCCGGCCGGCCGGTCGCGTCGGGCCGGATGGCGCCGGAGCTCGCGCTCGAGTTCGGGCTCGCGCTCTCGGCGGTCTCATTCGTGCTGCTCGACGCGCTGGTAAACCTCCCGACCGCGCTGCTCGCGCTCGCAGGGAACCTCTTCTACGTGCTCGTCTACACACGCTGGCTGAAGCGGTCGACGCCGCAGAACATCGTCATCGGCGGCGCAGCCGGCGCGGTGCCGCCGCTCGTCGGCTACGCGGGCGCGACCGGCCATCTCGGCTGGGGCGCGCTTGCGATGTTCGCGATCGTGTTCCTCTGGACGCCGCCGCACTTCTGGGCGCTCGCACTGATGATCAAGGAGCACTATGCGAACGCGCGCGTGCCGATGCTCCCGGTCGTGCGCGGCGAGCGCGAGACCGCGCGCGCGATCGTCCGCTACACCGTCGTCCTCGTTCTCGCGACGCTCGCTCCGGTCGTCTTCGGCGTGTTCGGGCTCGCGTACGGCGTCGCGGCGCTGCTGCTCGGCGTCGTGTTCACGTGGTACGCGGTCGCGCTCGCACGTACGCTCGCGCGCGCAGCCGCCGTGCGGCTCTTCCACTACTCGCTGCTCTACCTCGCGCTGCTCTTCGTCGCCATGGCAATCGACCCCTTCGTCACGTGAGCGACGCACCCGGCGTCGAGCCGGTGGCCGAGCCCCGCGGGCCCGAGACGACGTACGAGGCGATCGAGCCCGACGCCGAGCTCGCACGCAAGAACACCCTCTTCGGCTGGGCGCTGTTCGGGATCTTCGTGCTGCTCTTCGGCGGCACCGTCGGCATCGCGCTCGTCTACCTCGCGCTCGACTGATGTCCTGGCTGCAGTGGGTGCGCCGACTGCAGGCGGTCGCCCAGAACGGGCTGCAGTACGCGAACAACCCGTTCGACCGCGAGCGGTTCGAGGAGGTGCGCGCGATCGCGGCCGAGCTGGCCGCTTCGGGCGGCGCGCCCGTCGAGGAGCTCTCCGCGACGTTCGCGGCGGAGTCCGGCCACGCGACGCCGAAGCTCGACGTACGCGCGGCCGCGTTTCGCGACGGCCGGGTCCTCCTCGTGCGCGGTCTCGACGACGGCCGGTGGACGGTTCCCGGCGGCTGGGCGGAGGTCGGCGAGTCGCCACGGGCCGCCGCCGAGAAGGAGCTGCGCGAGGAGTCGGGCCACGCGGGCCGCGCCGTGCGCCTGATCGGGATCTACGACCGCGACGCGCGGGCGCGGACGCGGCACCCGTTCCACGCGTGGAAGGTGTGGTTCCTCTGCGAGCTCGAGCCCGGCGAGCCGGCGCCGCCGCAGGCGAGCGAGGTCACGGACGTCGGATTCTTCGCGGAGGGCGACCTTCCCGAGTTGTCCGAGCGCACGCCGCCGAACCAGCTCGCCGCCGCGTTCGCGCACGCCCGCGACCCCACGCGGCCGCCGGAGTTCGACTGAATGGACGGCATCTGGATCACGGAGCTCGACGGGGCGCCCGCTGGGAGGCGGCTCGCGGTCAAGGACCTCTTCGACACGGCCGGCGTGCGGACGACGTACGGCTCGGCCGTCTTCGCCGACCACGTACCGGCGGAGACCGCGCCCGCGGTGCGCTTGCTCGAGGCGGCCGGCTGGGTGAGCGTCGGCAAGGCCAACCTGCACGAGTTCGCCTACGGCGTCACGTCGCAGAACCTGCACTACGGGACCGTTCCGAATCCGCGCGCGCCCGCCCGCACCGCCGGGGGCTCGAGCGGCGGTTCCGCGGCCGCCCTCGTGGCGGGGCTCGCGGACGGCGCGCTCGGCACCGACTCCGGCGGCTCGATCCGGATCCCGGCGGCGTGCTGTGGCACGGTCGGGTTCAAGCCCACCTACGGCCTCGTCCCGCTCGAGGGCGTCTTCCCGCTTGCGCCCAGCTACGACCACGTCGGGCCGCTGGGACGGGACGTCGCGACGTGCGTCGAGCTGACGGGCGTGCTCGCACCCGGCCTCGAGCGGCTCGAGCTCGCGCTCGGCGACGTATCCGTCGCGGTCGCGTGGACGGAACACGCCGACCCGCACGTGCGCGCGCGGGTCGAGGAAGCCGCCGCGCTCTTCCCGCATCGGCGCGCGGTCGACTTCCCCGAACCGCACGGCACGCACGACGTCTTCATGCGCGAGGTGGGCGACGTGCACCGCGACCTCTACGCCGAGAACGCGGAGCTCTACGGCGAGAACATCCGTTCGAAGATCGAGCTCTGCATCGGGGTCTCGGACCGGGAGGCGGCCCGCGCCGCCGCGACCCGGGCCGAGTACGAGGAACGAGCGGAACAGGCGCTCGGCGACGCCGACCTCCTCCTCACGCCGACCCTGATGTTCGTCGCGCCGCCCGCGGACATCGACGAGGTCGCGCGGCGGGTGGAGTTCATCCGCTTCACGTACGGGTTCAACGCCCTCGGCTGGCCCGCGCTGGCGCTGCCCTGCGGCCCGGCCGAGGACGGGCTCCCGGCCTCGCTCCAGATCGTCGGGCGAAAGGGGGCCGACGCCCTGGTGCTCGCGGCCGCAGCGGCCGTCGAAGCCGCTCTCAAGACCTAGAGGCCTCCTGCCGACACAAGGAGGGATGAAGCGCCTCGCCGCCGTCTCCCTGCTCGTGCTCGCACTCGCGCCTGCGGCCCATGCCCAGGGCCTCGGTCTGCGCGGCGGGCCCCAGCCGTACCACCCCGAGACCTCGGCGCCGACCGGGCTGCGCGCGTTCCTGCTGCGCCCCGACGAGCCGAAGCAGCCGTACTTCCCCCGGACGCCCTCGTTCGCGTGGGATCCCGTGCGCGCGAGAGGCGGCAGCTACGAGTTCGAGCTCGCCACGAGCCGCACCTTCAGTGACGCGGCCGTACTCTTCCGGTACACGAAGGTGAAGATCCCGGCGATCGCCGTCGACCACCAGCTGCCGTGGATGACGGGCCTGCCGTACGCGCTCTGGGCGCACGTCCGCTGGGTGTCGGCGGACGGCAAGCAGATCACGCCGTGGAGCCAGCCGTACGGCTTCAACACACGCTGGAAGGACGACGACTACCCGCAGCAGCTCTCGGCTCCGGCCGGGCTCGTGCGCTGGAAGCCGATCGAGGGCGCGACCGGATACGAGGTGCTGTACCCGGACTGGAAGCCGGCGGTGTCGTTCACGACGACGACCAACGTCGCGGACGAGCGCGAGTTCTACACGCTGCACCAGTCCTTCGGAGTCGGCTCGATCCGCTGGCGTGTGCGCGCGATCCGCTACATCAACGACAAGGACGTGCTGTCGAACGGGCTCCCGCGAGTGACGTACGGGCCGTGGAGCCGGACGTTCGTCTCGGTCAACCCGCCGCTCTCGTTCGGAACGCTCGCGCCGACCGACACGGTCTCGGAGGACTGGGTCAAGAAGGGCGATCAGGCCCGCCCGCACGAGCTCACGCCCGGCTTCGCATGGACGCCCTCGGCGGCCGTGCTGGGCGACATCGGCCCGTTCGGCTCGAGCCTCTATCGCATCTACGTCTTCACGGACGACCACTGCGTGAACCGCGTGTTCATCGGCTCCGTCGTCGGATCGCCGGCGTTCGCGCCGCGCACGACCGGCGGGCCGCTCGCACTCCCGACCGGGACGAAGGTCCTCTCGGACTGGACGAAGCCGCCGTATCTCACGACGCACGGCAGCGAGTCGAACACCTTCGACGCGACCGGCGCGGGGCTGAAGCCGAACGAGACCCCCGGCTCATCGGTGGCCGCGGGCGGCCCGGTCGACGCTTCCGGCTCTTCCGCCGCCGGCGCCGCGGCGGCGGTCGACCTCTGGGACTCGGGCTGGCCGACGGGCCGCTACTACTGGACGGTCGTGCCGGTGACGGTGCAGACCGTCGGCTCGTTCGACCCGAAGGCGGACGACCAGCCGATCGAGTACCAGGACACGGCGATCCCGCAGGACTCGTGCGAGGCCGGTCTCGGGATGAGCTTCGGGAAGGTCTCGCAGCCGGTCGTCACCACCGGGTCGAAGATGCCGTACGTGTCGGGCCTCGCACCGTCGGGCCGCTACGTCGCGACGGCCTCGAAGCAGCCTGAGGTGCACGACTCGCCGCTCGTCGCGTGGGAGCCGGCGATCGGTGCCACGAGCTACCAGCTCGAACTCTCGCGCAAGGTCTATCCGTGGAAGGCGGAGCGCAAGCTGACGACGTACGCGACATCGGCGGTGCTGCCGCTGCAGAAGAACGACGCCGGCGTGTGGTTCTACCGTATCCGCGGCGTCAATCCGTCGCTCCCGCCGGGCGCGCAGACAATGTCGTGGTCGGCGGCGGTGCGGATCAAGATCACCGGCGACCAGTTCGTCGTCGTCAAGTAGCCTGCCGCGGCGTGGGCCGCGACGACCTCCCGTTCGCACACTCGCTCGCCGACGCGGCCGACGCGCTCACGACCGCGAGGTTCCGCGCGCTCGACCTGCACGTCGACACGAAGCCGGATCTCACGCCGGTGTCGGAGGCCGACCGCGCGGCCGAGGAGGCCGTCCGCGCCCTGGTCGCGTCGTCCGGCCGCGGCGAGGGCGTATTCGGCGAGGAGTTCGGCGACGACGGCGGGGACACCCGTTGGATCGTCGACCCGATCGACGGGACGACGAACTACGTACGCGGCGTGCCGGTGTGGGCGACGCTGCTCGCGCTCGAGCGCGAGGGGAGCGTCGACTGTGCGCTCGTCTCGGCGCCGGCGCTCGGCCGCCGCTGGTGGGCCGTGCGCGGCAAGGGCGCGTACGCGAACGGCGAACGGTGTCGCGTCTCGCGGGTGGCGCGCGTCGAGGACGCGTCGATCTCGACCACGTCCGCGCGCCGCATGCCGCCCGGGTGGACGGAGCTCGTCCAGCGCGCCTGGTCGAATCGCGGGCTCGGCGATTTCTGGCAGCACTGCCTCGTCGTCGAGGGATCGCTCGACGTCGCCTGCGACTCGCTGCTCCACCACTGGGACTACGCCCCGTTCACGCTCCTGCTACGCGAAGCGGGCGGCCGCGGGACGACGTTCCAGGGCGACCCGCCGGCCGAGGGCGCCTCGTACGTGACGACGAACGGCCTCCTCCACGACACCGTGGTGACACTCCTGTCACGGTGACTGTCACCGTCACGGGAGTGTCACGCGAGTGCGAAGGCCGCGGCGGCGACTGCTTCCTCGTAGATCCGGTCGCGGCCGAAGCGGTCGAGCTCGGCGCTCAGAAGGTCGCTCGGGGACGGCGTCGGGGTGCGCGGCGGCTTGAGCTCCTCGCCGCCGAGGCGCACGCCGATCTCGCCGGCAGGCTCGATCGGGCGGATCGCGCGGCCGAGGCGCGCGTTCAGCCAGGCGCGCAGCAGCGTCGCCTCCGCGCGCGGGCCGCGGATGCGGATCTCCTGCTCGCGGATCCCCGGCCAGTACCCCACGAGCTCGACGCGCCACTCGTAGGTGCGCGCCCACGCGATGTCCGACACAGCCGTGACGGGAAAGGCCCACTGCAGCTCCCGGTACCGCAGCTCGTCCCACTCCGACGAGTCGACGATCACCCGGTCGGCGACCTCGACCATCTGCTCCCACTGCGGCTCACCGAACGGCGGCTCCCCGCGCCAGCGGCAGAACACCGGCAGGTCCGAGATGAGCAGCGGCAGCACGACCGACGCCGGCGCGACCGTGCGGTTCCCGCGCAAGTGCAGCTGAATCACCTCGCCGCACACCTGGGTCGCGCCGAGCGGGAAGCACCGCAGGGAGAGATCTGCGTCGAGCCCGTTCGGCTCCGCCGGCTTCGGGACGAGGATCAGCGTCCGCGACGGGTGCCGCTCGTTCATCCCGGCGAGCGTCGTCTCCGCGGCGTCGAGCCACTGCGGCGGCACCCACGCGCAATGCGTCATCACCGACGTGCGCAGGTTGGGCGTTGCGCCGTCGGCGGTCGACGCGTCGCGCAGGCGCGCGAGCTCCCGCTCGATCTGCGCGATCGAGACGTTCTCGCCCGTCCAGTCCTCGACTAGCGGCGCCGGCATGCTCAGTGACGCCTCCAGGATCTTGCGTCTCTCTGCAGCAGCTCCTCCGCCGAAGGCGGCCCCCACGTCCCGGCGGCGTAGTTCGGGAACGCCGGCCGGTCGCGCTGCCACGGGGCGCGGATCGCGTCCACGATCGCCCACTGCTCCTCGACCTCGTCGGCGCGCGTGAAGAGCGTCGCGTCGCCGAGCATCGCGTCGAGGATGAGCCGCTCGTACGCCTCCGGCATGCCCTCGCGGAAGGCGGCGCCGTAGAGGAAGTCCATGTGCACCGTGCGGATCGTCATCCCGAGCCCGGGCACCTTCGCCCCGATCGCGAGCGACATGCCCTCGTTCGGCTGCACGTGGATGAGGAGCACGTTCGGCCTGAGCCCTTCTGCCGCACCCTCCTCGAACGGTGGGTGCGGCGCGCGCTTGAACTGGATCGCGATCGTCGTCTCGCGGCGCGCAAGGCGCTTGCCCATGCGCACGTAGATCGGCGTGTCCGCCCAGCGCCAGTTGTCGACGTAGAGCTTCGCGGCGACGAAGGTCTCCGTCATCGAGTTCGGGTCGACCCCGGGCTCCTCGCGGTACGCCGGCACCTCCTCGCCCTCGACGAACCCGCGACCGTACTGCCCGCGTACGACCGACTTCGGCCCCGGCGTGTGCAGCGAACGGAGCACCTTCACCTTCTCGTTGCGCACCGAGTCGGCCGTGAAGTCGATCGGCGGCTCCATCGCCGTGATCGCGACGAGCTGCAGCAGATGGTTCTGGAAGATGTCTCTCAGCGCGCCTGCCTGCTCGTAGAACGCGGCCCGGCCCTCGATCCCAATCGACTCGGCAACGGTGATCTGCACGTGATCGATGAACTGACGGTTCCAGATCGGCTCGAAGATGCCGTTCGCGAACCGCAGCGCGAGCATGTTCTGGACCGTCTCCTTGCCCAGATAGTGGTCGATGCGGAAGACCTCGCCCTCCGAGAAGAACTCGCGGATCTCGGCATTCAGCTGGCGCGCCGACGCGAGGTCGTTGCCGAACGGCTTCTCGATGATCAGCCGCACCCATCCCTCGGCCGACCGGCGGCTCGCGAGCTCGCGCACGAGGGTGCCGATCGCGCTCGGCGGCACCGCGAAGTAGTAGACCCGGTTGCGGCCGGTCCTGCAGGTGCGATCGACCTCCGTGAGCCGCGCCTCGAGCGCGTCCTCGCCGGCCTCGTCGGAGAAGTCGAGCGTGGCGTAGAACATCCGCGCCGCGAGCTCGTCCCACACCTCCTGGTCGAACTCGTCGCGCCCGTGCTTCTGCACGGCCTCTTTCATGCGCTCGCGGAACTCGTCGTCCGACACCTCCGAGCGTGCCGCGCCCACGACCGCGAACGGCTCCGGCAGCAGCCTCCTCACCGCGAGCGCGTACAGCGCGGGCATCAGCTTCCGTTGCGTGAGGTCGCCGGACGCGCCGAAGATGGTGAGGATGCACGGCTCCGGCCGGCGCCGCAGGCGCAGGCCCTCGAGGAGCGGGTTCTGTTCCTCGACCGTCGCCACTACGCTCTCGGCTCCTGCGTCGCGGCCTGCGCGGTCTCCACCGCCTTGACGGCGTGCCCGCCGAACTGGTTGCGCAGCGCGGCGTTCACCTTCGCGGAGAACGACTCCTCCTGACGGGACGCGAAGCGCGCGAACAGTGCGGCCGTGATGACGGGGACGGGCACGTCCTCCGCGATCGCCTCGGCGATCGTCCAGCGGCCCTCGCCCGAGTCCTCGACATAGCCGCGGATCCGCTCGAGGTCGGACCCCTCGTGCTCGAACGCCGCGTGCAGCAGCTCGAGCAGCCACGACCGAACGACGGACCCGTAGCGCCAGATGCCGGCGATCTGGTGCAGGTCGAGCCCGAACTCGGACTCGCGCATCACCTCGAAGCCCTCGGCGTACGCCTGCATCAGGCCGTACTCGATGCCGTTGTGCACCATCTTCGTGAAGTGCCCGGCGCCCGCGCCGCCGACGTGGCCGTAGCCGTCCTCCGGAGCAAGCGCAGTGAAGATGGGCTCGACGCGCTCGACCGGCTCGCGGTCTCCGCCGACCATCAGGCAGTAGCCGACCTCGAGCCCCCAGATGCCGCCCGACGTGCCGCAGTCGACGAAGTGGATGCCCTTCTCCTTCGCCTTTGCGTACCGCGCCTGCGAGTCGCGGAAGTAGCTGTTACCTCCGTCGACAACTACGTCGCCGGGTTCGGCAACACGCAGCAGCTCCTCGAACGTCTGCTCGGTGATCGCGCCCGCGGGGACCATCATCCAGAACGCGCGCGGCGGTTCGAGCTGGTCGCGGAGCTCCTCCAGCGATTCCGCCGTCGACTCGACCTGGGGGTCGTACGTCGACACCTCGTGCCCGTGCTCCCGCAGGCGCTCCGTCATGTTGCCGCCCATGCGGCCGAGGCCGATCATCCCGAGCTGCACTACGCCACCTCCTCAAGATGCACGCGCGCGACGCGGCGGCCGCGCTCCTTCAACGACTCGAAATCGCCCGCGGCCTGGGCGCGGATCAACTGCGCGAACCCGAACGGCTGCCCGGGGATCGCCAGCTCGCCGCCCGTGTCGTCGACGAGCTGCAGGAAGAGGCCGGTGTTCGGCCCGCCCTTGTGCAGCTGCCCCGTCGAGTGGAGGTAGCGCGGCCCGAACCCATGCGTGACGACGCACCCGGTCGCATCGCGGGCACGCGACGCGAGCCCGAGGATGCGCTCCTCGTTCGCCGGAGTGGGGTCGACGAACGCCTGGATGCAGACGTAGTCGCCCGGTCGCGCCTGCGCGAAGAGCTCGTCCGGAGAGCCCTCGGGCCCGAGCTCGACGTCGCCCGAGTCGAGCACCTGCTTCGTGCGGTCCTTCGCCGCCTGCACGTCGGGCTGGTCGAACGGGTTGATCTGCAGGATCGAGCCCGCGACCGCGGTCGCGAACTCCCACCGGAAGAACTCCTGGCCGAGCTCGTACGGATCCGGCAGCCGCACGTCGTGCCACTGCCGGTCGGGGCCGTCGGGGGACTCGCCGGGCGCGGGCACGAGCCCCTTGCCCTGCTTGCCGGTCGACTCGGCGATCAGCTGCTCCGCCCACAACCCGAAGCCCTGCACGTCCTCGAAGCACACCTTGTCGCGGCCGTCGCGCCAGCCCTCGCCGAGCGCCGTGCCGAGCTCGAGGCCCGGGTTTCCCTCGGCGAGCCGGCACGCCTCGGCCATCTCCTGCGCGCGGTCGAGGAGGCGCGCGACGTCGATCCCCATCAGCGCGGCCGGCACCATGCCGAACGGCGACAGCGCCGAGTAGCGGCCTCCGATCGTCGGCTCGCCGGGGAAGATCGCCGCGAACTCGCGCTCGCGCGCGAGCGACTCCAGCTGCGACCCCGGGTCGGTGATCGCGGCCCACCGGTCGCCGTCGCGCGTCTTCTCCCAGAAGTAGTCGGTGTGCGAGCGCGTCTCGAGCGTCGAGCCCGACTTCGACGCGGAGATGAAGAGCGTGCGCGACAGGTCGAGCTTCGACTCGAGCGTGCGGATCGCCTGCGGGTGGGTCGTGTCGAGAACATGGAACGTCTCCTGCAGGAACCCCCGCTTCAACACCTCCGGCGCGAGCGACGAGCCGCCCATCCCGAGCAGCACGACGGCGTCGATCCGGTCGACCATCTGATCCGCGAACTGCAGGAGCAGCTCGACGTCCTCGCGCATCCGCGCGGGCTCGTCGAGCCACCCCAGCCACTTTGCCTCGTCGGTGCCGGTCCAAAGCGCCGGGTCCCGGCGCCAGATCCGCTCGACGATTTCACTCACGCTGCGACCAGCTGGCTGCGCTTCGCCTTGATCCCTTCGATCAGCTCTGCGAACGAGTCGGAGAACTTCTGCACGCCTTCCGCCTCGAGCGTCTCGGTCACGTCGTCGTAGTCGACACCGACCTCGCGCAGCTGGTCGAGCAGCTTCCGCGCTTCGTCGATGCCTTCGAGTGCAGTGTCGCCGCGAATCTCACCGTGGTCCTGGAAGGCGCGGATCGTCTCGAGTGGCATCGTGTTGACCGTGTCCGGCGCGATCAGCTCTTCGACGTACATCACGTCGCGATACTCGGGGTTCTTCGTCGACGTGGATGCCCACAGGCACCACTGCTTCGAGGCGCCCTTCCCTTCGAGGAACTCCCAGCGCTCGCCCTGGAACACCTCGAGGAAATGCTGGTATGCGAGCTTCGCGTTCGCGATCGCGAGCTTGCCCTTCAGCTCGGGGTGTCCGACGGCGTCGAGCCGCTTGTCGGCCTCGCTGTCGACGCGCGAGACGAAGAAGGATGCGACCGACGCGACCTTCGACGGATCGCCGCCGCTCGCAACCAGCCGCTCGAGCCCGCGCAGGTACGCCTCGACGACCGCCTTGTAGCGCTCGAGCGAGAAGATCAGCGTGATGTTGATCGACTTGCCTTTCGCGATGCAGTCCTCGATCGCGGGCAGGCCGGCCTTCGTCGCCGGGATCTTCACGTACAGGTTCGGCTTGTCGACCTGCTCGTGGATCCACATCGCCTGCTCGAACGTCTCCTCCGTCTCGTAGGCGAGGTCGGGGTCGACCTCCATGGACACGTAGCCGTGGAGGCCGCGGCCGTCGTCCCAGTCCGGGCGGAGTACGTCGAGCGCCTCGCGGATGTCGTCGAGCGCGAGCCGGAAGAAGATCTCCTTCGGATCGTCGGTCTCCTCGAGGCACGCCTTCAGCTGGTCGTCGTAGGCGTCTCCCTGCGCAAGCGCCTTCTGGAAGATCGTCGGGTTCGACGTGACGCCTGTGACGGCGTCCTCGTCCATCATCTTCTTCAGCCCGCCGGTGCGGACGAGGTCGCGCGACAGCGTGTCGAACCACACCGCGACGCCGCGCGCGGAGAGCTCATGCAGCCGTGATTTCGCCATCCTTCATCACCCTTTCCACCTACAGGATCTCCACGCGGGCGATCTTGCCCTCGTCGAAGGTGAACCGGATCGGAAGCACGCGGCCGTCGGCCCGCACACGTGCGATCGCATGGCCGTCGTGGCGCTCCTCGATCCCCTCGAGCACGACGTCCGGGAGGTCGCCGTCGAGCGCGAATCCGGGCGCCACCAGCTTGAAGAACTCCTTCACAGCCTCTGCCTGCCTCATGCCACCCTTTCCAGGAGAGCCGTCGCGCGGGCGACGACGTTGTCGACGTTGAAGCCGAGCTTCTCGAGCACCTCGTTGCCGGGCGCGGAGGCGCCGAAGCGGTCGAGGGCGATCGAGTCGCCGTTGTCACCGACCCATTGCTTCCAGCCGAGCGGCACGCCAGGCTCGATCGACAGGCGCGAGCGCACGTCCGGCGGCAGCACCTCGTCGCGGTAGTCCGGCGACTGCTCCTCGAAGAGCTCCCAGCACGGCATCGAGACGACGCGGACGTCGGTGCCGTTCTCGTCCGCGATCCTCCGCCCCGCCTCGAGCGCCAGGCCGACCTCGGGACCCGACGCGATCAGGATCAGGTCCGGCGAGCCGGATTCCCACAGGGTGTACGCGCCGCGCTCGAGCATCGAGGCGGGCGCGAGGTCGCTGCGGTCGAGCGTCGGCACCTTCTGGCGCGAGAGCGAGAGCGCAACGGGACCATCGAGCCGCCCGAGCGCGACCTTCCACGCGTATGCGGTCTCGTTCGCGTCCGCGGGGCGCACGAACCAGAGGTGCGGGATCGCGCGGAGAGCGGCGTACGTCTCGACGGGCTGGTGCGTCGGCCCGTCCTCGCCGAGCCCCACTGAGTCGTGCGTCCACACCCAGACGACCGGCAGCTCCATCAGCGCCGAGAGCCGCACGGCGGGCCGCATGTAGTCGCTGAAGATGAGGAACGTCGATCCGTACGGCTTCACGCAGCCTCCGTGCGTGCCGATGCCGTTGACGATCGAGCCCATGCCGTGCTCGCGGATGCCGAACGCGATGTTGCGCCCGGACCACTTCGCGCTGAACAGGCCGCCGCCCTCGAACTCCGTGTACGTCGACTCGACGAGGTCGGCCGCGCCGCCGATCATCGTCGGCACGGCGTGCTTGAACGCCTGCATGACCTTCTTGCCGGCGGCGCGCGTCGCGAGCTCCTCGCCCGGCTCGAACTCCGGCAGCGTCCAGTCGCCGATGCGGCCGGCCCAGGCGGCGTCCCACTCCTCGCGGGCCTGCGGGAAGACCTGCGACCACTCGTCGAAGCGCTTCTTCCACTCGTCCTCGAGCTCGATCCCGCGCTGAACCCCGTTCATGTGCTCGTACACGTCGGGCGGGACGTGGAAGTGCTTGTCGGGGTCCCAGCCGAGCGCCTTCTTCGTCGCCGCGACCTCTTCTTCGCCGAGCGGGTTGCCGTGCGCCTTCGCCGTGTCGACCGCGTGCGGCGCGCCGAATCCGATGTGCGAGCGGACGACGATCATCGAGGGCCGCCCGGTCTCGGCCTGCGCGTTCGCGATCGCCTCGCGCAGCGCGCCGAGGTCGTTCGCGTCGGCGATCGACTGCACGTGCCAGCCCTGCGCCTCGAACCGCTTCGCGCGGTCCTCGGTGAACGAGATCGACGTCGTGCCGTCGATCGTGATGTGGTTGTCGTCGTAGAAGTAGACGAGCTTGCCGAGGGCGTTCGTGCCGGCGAGCGACGACGACTCGTACGACACGCCCTCCATCAGGTCGCCGTCGGAGCAGATCACGTAGATGCGGTGGTCGACGATCGTGTGGTGCGGCCGGTTGAACGTGTCGGCGAGAAAGCGCTCGGCGAACCCCATCCCGACGCCGTTCGCGAAGCCCTGGCCGAGCGGGCCGGTCGTCGTCTCGACGCCTTCCGTGTGCCGGAACTCGGGATGCCCCGGCGTCGCCGACTGCCACTGACGGAAGCGCTTCAGCTCCTCCATCGAGAGGTTGTAGCCCGCGAGGTGCAGCGTCGTGTACTGCAGGATGCAGGCGTGGCCGGCGCTGAGGACGAAGCGGTCGCGGTCGGGCCAGTGCGGGTTCGACGGCGAGTGCCGCAGAACCTCCTTGTAGAGCAGGTAGGCGAGCGGCGCGAGCGCCATCGCCGTCCCGGGATGGCCGGCGTTCGCTTTCTGCACGGCGTCCATCGAGAGGGTGCGGATCGTGTCGATCGAGAGCTGTTCGAGGTCCGAGTTCGGCACGCCGTTTCCCTCCAATTAGTGGCTTCCCCCGCGACGATACTGACTATCGCAGTGCAGCCGCGCCGGCTCGGATCTCCTCCTCCAGAGCCGCGTACGCCGCGTCGTCCTGGCCCGTCGTGACGGCGGCGATCGTGTGCCCGCCCTTGCGATAGCGGCCGATCGCCTTGCCGGCGCGGAAGTCGCCCTCGACGTCCAGCTCGTCGTGCCCCGTGAAGTCGCCGAAGAGCCGGATCCCGTACCCGAAGACCTCGCTGAAAAAGGACGAGACGGCGGAGTAGCGGGCCTCCTCGTCGCCGGCGAGGATCTTCCCGAGCTGCGTGCCGTGGTAGGTCGCGGTCGACCAGTGCTCGATCCGCCGGTGGCGTCCGTACAGCGGGTCGTAGAACTCGGCGATGTCGCCGACGGCGTAGACGCCGGGTTGCGACGACTCGAACCGGTCGGTGACGACGACGCCGCTGCGTACCTCGAGGCCGGCCGCGTGCGCGAGCTCGAGGTTGAGCTCGACGCCGATCCCGGCGAGCGTGAAGTCGGTCGCGGGCGCCCCGGCGGCGTCGCGACGGAGGTCGACGCCGTGCTCCTGCCACATCGCCGCGAGCGCCTCCGAAAGCGGCGGCGCCTGAAGCGCCGCGTGGAGGCGCCTCTCGCGCACGACATGCGTCACCTGGACGCCGCGGTGCGTGAGGGACGCCGTCACCTCGGAGCCGATGAAGCTGCCGCCGATCACCGTCGCGGTCTTCGACTCGCTCGCCCGCCGGCGCAGCTCGAGCGCGCTGTCGAGCGTGCGCAGCGTCAGCGCGCCGTCCAGTTGCCGCGGACGTGCTCCGGTCGCAAGGACGATCCGATCCGCACCGAGCTCGGCGATCGACTCGACGCGCGTGTTCAGCCGCAGGTCGACGCCGTTCTCCGCATACCACTCCTCCGGATGCACGAGCGTGTCCGGCGGCTCGGCCTCGCCGCGCAGCAGCCGCTTCGAGAGCGGCGGCCGGTGGTACGGCGGGTGCGCGTCTGCCGAGACGAGAACGATCTCCTCTTCGCCGCCCGCCTCGCGGTAGCCGTCGACGACCTTTGCCGACGCAACTCCGCCTCCAACGATTCCGATCATTCCGACTCCTTCCAATGCATCGCTACACGATGTACATCCCGAGCCTGCTGATGGATTGTCTGCCGGTCCGCCCGCGGTTCGACGACGTGATCGATCGGCGCGCCGAGATCCAGCCGTCCGAGCGCCGCGAGCGCGGCGCCGCGCGCCGATGCCTCGGCGACGGCGGACACGTGGAGCGGGCGACCGAGTGCGTCCGCCAGGATCTGGATCCAGTCCGGGTTCGCGAGCAGCGCGCCGCCGGTGGCCACGATCTCCTCCACGCCGCCCAGCGCGTCGAGCACGTCGGCGAAGCGGTACGCGACGCCTTCGAGCGCGGCCTGCGCGACGTCCAGCGGTGTCGTCGCGAGCGACAGGCCGGCGACGAGGCCGCGCCGAGTCGGATCCCAGCCGAGCGAGCGTTCCCCGCCAAGGAACGGCAGGAACGTCAGGCCGTGCGCGCCCGGCTCGCGCTGCGCGAGTCCGGCCGAGTCGACGTCGCGCAGCGTGCGCACCAGCCACGCGTAAAGGTTGCCGCCGTCAGACAGGGCGCCGCCTTCGCAGAAGCGGCGCCGGTCGAGGCGGTAGAGGAAGAGGCCGTCGCGCGGCTCCGCATACTCCGCCTCGTAGACGACGCGCAGCGCTCCTGACGTCCCGATCATCAGCGCCGCACGGCCGCGCGTGACGCATCCGGCGCCGACGTTCGAGCACGCGCCGTCCCCCAAAGCGGGGACGACGCCCGCGACCGGCTCGTCTGCAATGAGAGGGAGGCGCTCGCTGGTCAGGCCGAGCGCCTCGAGCACCTCCTCGTCCCAGTCGAGCCGGTTGGGGTCGAACAGGCCGGTGCCCGACGCGGTCGAGACCGTCGTGCGCAGCTCACCCGCGAGCTTCAGCACGAGATAGTCGCCGAAGGAGACGTACCGGGCCGCACGCACGCCCTCGTCGTGGAGGTGCGCGATCTTCGTCGGCCAGTACGACGGATGCTCGAAGCAGCCGGTTCGGCGGTGGTAGTCGGCGGGCAGCGGCGGGGCACCGTGCGCGCCGAGCGTCTGTTGCCAGGTGAGGACCGGCGTCAGCGGTCGGTCGTGTGCGTCCAGGGCGACGAGCGAATGCCAGAACGTCGAGATCGCGACGAGGTCGCAGGCCCCGAGCTCGGCGAGCACCGCACGGCACGCCGCGACGAGGACGTCGGCGTCGAGGTCGTCGTAGCCGGCATGCACGTCTCCCGGCTCGGCAACGCCGTTGTCATCATGGGCAACTGCGCGCACGGACGACGAACCGACGTCGAGCGCGACGATCCTCACCCCGGTGGCCCGTCGACCGGGAGCTCGACGCGGAAGCAGGTGCCCTCGCCGGGCTTCGACGCCACGGACACGCCGCCGCCGTGCGCCTCCGCGATCGCCTTCGTGATCACGAGCCCGAGGCCGGTCCCGGGGATCGCCTGCGCGGTCGCGGTCGACGAGCGGAAGAACCGCTGGAAGAGCCGCTCCTGCTCGGCCGCCGGAATGCCGATCCCCGTGTCCTCGACCTCGAGCACGGCGGTCGCATCCTCGCTGAAGGTGCGGGCGACGACCTTGCCGCCGGCGGGCGTGAACTTGAGCGCGTTCGAGAGCAGGTTGCCGACGAGCTGCGCGAGCCGCTCGCGGTCGCCGCGGATTGCCGGCACCGTATCGAGGTCCGCGCGCAAATCGACGCCGCGCGCGCGCGCGAGCGCCGCGAGCGATTCGACCGCCTCGCCGACGATCGCGTCGACGCGTACGCGGCCGAACTGGAGCTGCAGCCCACTCGCATCGAGACGCGCGACGAACAAGAGGTCTCCGACCAGCCGTTGCAGCCGCTCCGAGCTGCGATAGACGATCGAGAGGAAACGGTCCTGGTCGGGCGTGAGCGGCCCGGCCTCGCCCTCGCGCAGCATCTCGAGGAAGCCCATCATCGAGGTCAGCGGCGTCCGCAGCTCGTGCGACACCGTCGCGACGAACTCCTCCTTCAACCGGTCGAGCTCTCGCTCCTGCGTGACCTCGCGCATCGTCCAGATGCGGCCGACGACGTGGCCGTCGTCGCCGCGCACCGGCGCGGTGAAGCCCTGGTAGACGCCGTGGGGCTCGAGCAGCTCGAACTCGTCGAACGACGGCTCGTCCGGATGCGTCCGCAGTCGCTCCATCGTCTTCCGGTACCGCTCGGGGTCGGCGATCTTGTGCTCGATCGAGAGCAGGCGGTCGACCGCATCGCCCTTCTGCGTGATTCCCACGGTGCGCGTGAACGCGACCATCGGTCTGTTGGCGAGCTGGATGTTCCCGTCGAGATCGGTGAGCAGGATGCCGTCGACGGTCGAGTCGAGCACGGCGCGGAGGACGTTCGCGAGGCGCTCGAGGTCGGTGTTCTGGCTCTCGAGATCGCGCCGGCTCTGCTCGAGCGATTGCGCCATCGCGTTGAAGCTGCGCCCGAGCTCGCCGATCTCGTCCGGGCCCGTCGCCGGGACGCGATGGTCGAAGTTGCCGCCCGCCAGCCGCTGCGTCGCGCTGGAGACGCGGCGGATCGGCCGCACCACCCGGAGCACGAGAAACGCCGCGAAGACGGCGATCAGCAGCAGCGAGCTGCCAAGGCCGACCGCGCCGAGCGCGAACACATACTCCCCTTCGCGGTCCGCATCGCGGCGCGCGGCGTCGGACCGCGCCGACTCGTCGCGCAGGAACCGTTCGAACCGGGCGCGGATCGCGTCGACCCGCGCCTTGCCGCCGCCGCTCTCGATCATCGCGCGCGCCGCCCGTGGATCGCGGCGGACGGCCACGACGACCGGCTCGGCCCACTCTCGGTCGTACGCCCGGATCGCGCGTGAAAGCGACCGCGCCTCACTGCGCTCCTCGCCGGCGGTCAGCTCGACGAGGCGGGCGCCGACGCGCGGGTATGCCGCGCGTGCGTCGTGGAGCGGCTTCAGGAACTTCGGGTCGAGCGTGATCACGTAGCCGCGGTGACCGGTCTCGAGATCGATGAGGAGGCGCTCGAGGCGGTTCGCCGTCGCGATCACCTGCTCGGAGTGCCGCGCGAGACGCGACTGGTCGCGCAGGCTCAGGACGGTGAGCAGAAGCGTCACGAACGCCGCCCCGACGAGCAGGGCAAGTGCCGCGCTGGCGATGAACATCCGCCTGCGCAACGTGCGGCGCATCTCAGGTGCGTACTCTGACCGAAGACAACGGAACGGCCATTGTTGCCGCTCCTGCCACCGGCCCGGGGATCAATCAGGCGGTGGCGGGCTCGCGGACGCCGGCCGGGAGCTCGACCACGAAGGTCGTCCCCGCGCCGACGCGGCTCTCGACCGAGACGCGCCCGTCGTGGCTCGCGGCGATCGCCTGGACGATCGTGAGCCCGAGCCCGGTGCCCGGGACGGCCGCGCGCGTGGCGCTCGACGTGCGGAAGAACCGTTCGAAGAGGCGTCCGCACTCCTCCTCGGGGATGCCCATGCCGGTGTCGGCGACCGCGATCCGCACCACCTTGCCGTCCTGAACGACTGAGACGCGGACGCGCCCACCCGCAGCCGTGAACTTGATCGCGTTCGAGAGCAGGTTGTCGAGCACCTGCCCGAGGCGGCTGCGGTCGCCGTCGACGATCACCTGGTCGGCGTCGAGCTCGAGCCCGACCGAGGCGCCGTCGGCGCGCGGGCGCGCGGCCTCGATCGACTCTGCGGCGAGCGTCGCGAGATCGACCCGCCCGCGCTCGATGGTCAGCTTGCCGGCATCGAGCTGCGCGACGAACAGCAGGTCGCTGACGAGCCGGAGGAGCCGCGCCGCGTTCCGGTCGACGATCGCGAGCATCCGCTGCTGCTCGTCGTCGAGGCCGCCGTCGTCGCGCACGAGCTCGAGGTAGCCGCGGATCGACGTCAGCGGCGTGCGGAGCTCGTGCGAGACAGAGGCGACGAAGTCGTCCTTCAGTCGATCGAGCTCCCGCAGGCGCTCGTTCTGGGCGGCGAGCTCGGCCTGATGTGCGACGCGCTGCGAGATGTCGCGCGCTATGGTCGCGGTCCCGACGACGCGGCCCTGATCGTCGCGGATCGGCGAGACCGTCAGCGCGACGTCGACGGAAGTGCCGTTCTTGTGCACTCCGGTCGCGTCGTGGCGGTCGATGTGGCCGCCCCGCCGCGCGATCTCCATCGTCTCCGCAACGACCTCGCGGCGCTCGTTCGGGACGATGAGGAGCACGCTGCGCCCGATCACCTCGTCGGCCCGGTGCCCGTAGAGCTCCTCGGCGCCCCCGTTCCAGCTCGTGATCGTCCCGTCGAGGTCGGTCGCGATCACCGCGTCCTCGGTCGACTCCACGATCGCCGCGAGCTCGCCGAGTCGGCGCGCGATCGCCTCCTGGCCGCGGAGGACGAGAGCGAGGCGGATCAGCACGACCGTCCCGATGATCGCGCCCCCGGCGACGAGCGGCGGGGCGTCCGGCGTTCCGAGCGCCGCCTCGACCAGATACGTCGCCGGGCAGACGAGGATCGTCGCCGCGAGCATCGCCAGGCGGTCCCAGTGGAGGCGGCGCTCGCGGCGCTCGGCGAGGGCGAAGACGTCGCGCATCGAGGGCTGGAGAGCACCGGCCGCGGTGAAGAGCGAGAAGGCGATCCACCCGGCGTCGCCCACCGTGCCCGGGTTGTAGTCGCCGAGTTGGGTGAGCCAGTTCCAGATCCCGTCGGATGCGACGAGCGCGAGCGGCGCCGCGAGCAGGAGGGCGAGCGAGGGCGACTGCCGGATCGGCGCCACGAGCACTCGGACGACCAGCGCGACGAGCAGGACGTCGGCGAGGCCGTAGGCGATCTGCACCGCCTCGCCCCCGGCGGATACCGACGGCGTATGCGTGTAGCGATGGAGGAGCCCGGCCCATGCGACGACGCCGAGCGAGGCTGCGATCGCCGCGGCGTCGACGACGCCGAGGACGTCGCGCTCGCGCATCACGATGATCACGGCGAGCGACGCGGCGACGAGCAGGTTGCCGCCGAGGAAGACGAGGTTGATGGTCGAGCCGGCCGAGGGCACCCGGTCCTGGAACACGATCGGCACCTGCCAGAGAACCCAGGCGATCGCCCACACGAGCTGGGCGCCGCCGACGAGGATCCACGGGGCGAGCGGGCGCGGGCGGTGCCGGCGGACTCCGACTACCACGGCGACGGCGCTCCCGCCGGAGCCGAGCACCATGAGCACGGCCCTCACGGCGTCGACGTCGAACAGCAGGTAGGCGCCGGCGAGTGCGGCGCCGGCGGCGATCAGGGCGATCCGGCGGGTCATCCTGCTTTGAATCGGTAGGAACAGCCGGTTTCTGAAGGCCTACCCTTAGTCCCGTGGCCGTCCTGATCGCATCGAATCTCCGCAAGGAGCTGACCGGCGAACCTCTGTTCGACGGCGTGTCCTTCAAGGTCGAGCGCCGGGACCGCCTGTCCCTCTCGGGGCCGAACGGAGCCGGCAAGACGACGCTCCTCCGGGCGCTGTCCGGCGAAGCCTCGCTCCAGGGCGGGGAACTGGCGTGGGAGAAGGGAGCGCGCGTGGCCCTCCACGACCAGCGCCCGCCGGCGTCGAGCGACCGGCCGCTCCGCGAGTACGTCCTCGCCGGAACCGCCGATCTCGCCGCGGTCGAGGACGAGCTCCGCGGCCTCGAGCGCGCGATGGCGGGCGGCGCGCACGACGCGGCGACGCTGCGGCGCTACGCGGACGCTCAGGCGCGGCTCGAGCACGCGGGCGGCTACGACTGGCGCGACCGGGCCGCCGCGGTCGTGCGCGGGCTCGGCTTCCGCGACGAGGATCTCGACCGAGCGCTGAACACGTTCTCGGGCGGCGAGCTCACCCGCGCGTCCCTCGCGCGCGCGCTCGCGTCGCAGCCGGACCTCCTCCTCCTCGACGAGCCCACGAACCACCTCGACATCGAGTCGCTCGAGTGGCTCGAAGGGATGCTGAAGACGATCGACGCCGCGGTGATCCTCGTCGCTCACGACCGCTGGTTCCTCGAAGCCCTGACGACCGCCGTGCTCGAGATCGAGAACGGCCGCTCGACGTTCTTCCCGGGAGCGTGGCACGTGTGGCGGCGCGAGCGCGAGGCGCGCGCGATCCACGCCCAGAAGGAAGCGGAGCGGCAGGCGGAGGCGATCGCGCGGCTCGAGCGCTTCGTGGAGCGCTTCCGCTACAAGGCGTCGAAGGCCCGCCAGGCCCAGTCGAAGCTGAAGCAGATCGATCGTATAAAGGCAGAGCGAGCGCATGGAAACACCGTGGAACCCAGAAGCCGTAGGCTTGGGTTCGAGTTCCTGAAGCCCGCCCGCTCGGGCCGCGTCGTCGTCGAGGCGACCAACCTCACCGTCTCCGCGGGCCGAAAATCGCTTGTGCACCAGAGCACATTTGCGGTCGAACGAGGCGAGCACATGGCGCTCGTCGGCCCGAACGGCTCGGGCAAGACGACGCTCCTCGAAACGATCCTCGGCCGGCGCGAGCCGGACGCCGGCCGGATCGCGACCGGCTACGGCGTCCAGGCCGCGTACTTCTCGCAGCACGAGGTGGAGCTCGACGAGCGCGGGTCGGTGCTCGAGGCGACGATGGCGGGCACCGGCCTGCGGCGCCCGGAGGCGCAGAAGCTCCTCGGCCGCTTCCTCTTCTCCGGCTGGGACGAGCACGAAAAGCCCGTCGCAGCGCTCTCCGGCGGCGAGCGGCGCCGGCTCGCGCTCGCGCTCGTCGTCGCGAGCGGCGCGAACTTCCTCGTGCTCGACGAGCCGACGAACCACCTCGACCTGGACTCACGCGAGGCGCTCGAGGCCGCACTCGAGGCGTTCCCGGGCACCGTGCTCCTCGTGTCGCACGACCGCGCGCTGCTCGACGCCGTGGCCGAGCGCACGCTTGCGATCGAGGACGGCCGGATCGCCTCGTACAACGGCGGCTGGGCCGACTACGTCCGCGCGCAGCAGGTCGTCGAGGAAGAGGCGCCACCGGCGCCGCCGCCGGCGAAGAAGCCGGGGCCGCGCAAGCCGCGCGCTGCGGCGCCGACGCCGCTCGAGCTCGTGGAGAAGGAAGTGGCCCGGGCGGAGACTCGCCTGGCCGAACTCGAGCAGAAGCTCGCCGCGGACTGGAGCGACATGGCGCTCCTGGCCGCCCACCGCGAGGCGCGCGAGGACCTCGAGGCGCTGCTGACGCGGTGGGAGTCGCTCTTCGAGGAGGCGCAGGCCTAGATGAGCGCGCCGCCGGTCCTGACCGACGGCAGCATCGAGCTGCGGGCGCAACGGGAATCCGATGTGGAGGCGCACGTCCGCGCCTTCGCCGAGGACGCCGAGCTCGCGCGCTGGCTCGGCTACGAGCAGGACGAGCAGCCCGACGGCGTGCGGCGCAGGATCGAGCGGCCCTACGCCGTACCCGCCCGAGCTGCGCCGAGTTCGAGTTCGCGATCGCCGACGCGGGCGACGACTCGTTCCTCGGCGCGCTGATGATCCACTCCTGCGACTGGCGGCACCGCCGCGCAGAGGTCGGGTTCTGGGTCGTCCCGTGGGCCCGCGGCCGGGGCGTGCTCTCCGCGGCGCTCGCGCTCTTCCTCGACTGGGCGTTCGGCGACCTCGACCTGCAGCGGATCGAGATGACGGCGCTCCCGGACAACGACGCCGTCCCGCGCGTCGCCGAACGGTTCGGATTCGTGCAAGAGGGCGTCCTGCGCAAGCGCAACCTCGAACGCGGCGCCCGGGTCGAACTCATCCTCTGGGGCTCCTCCGAGACGACCACGACGCCGCGCGGACCGGGCCGCTCCGCCTCCGCCGTCTAAGAGGTACACGCGTCAACCTGGGGGCACCCCATTCCCCGCCCCACTTGGCGCTCAGCCTATCGCGTTGTCAGCGCGGACGACAGTGTCCCTGCGTGACGAAAGCGTGCCGATTCGTCCACAGCGTCGTTGCGTCATGCGGCGTCTAGGACCAGAACGCGTCGAACGCTGCGCCGTCGAACGGCACCGCGGTTACGTCGACGAGCTGGCCGTCGCGCACGACGCAGAAGAGCGCCTGCTCGATGTCGATCGTGCGCTCGTCGCGTTCGCCGCGCGCGCGATAGACGGCGACCGCGCGGTCGTCGTCGGCGACGACGTATCGCAGCTCGGTGCGATACGTGCCGCCCGTGAGCACCATCGTCTGCCGCAGGAACCCGAGGATCGCGGCCCGCCCGCGGTACTCGCCGCTCATCGCGCTCGAGCCGGGCACACGCCAGACGGCGTCCTCTGCGATCGCCCGCGCGACGGTCAGCGCGTCGCGTCCGAAGGCGTCGAAGGCGCGCTCGACGAGCTCGGCGTTCGGGTGCGTCACCGTTCGAGCGGCGCCATCGTCAGGCCGTTGCCCTCGAGCTGGGCGTGGTAGAGCTCGGCGGCCTCGCGGTGGCCCGACCAGACGACGGCCTGGCCGGTGTTGTGGATCCTGGTCGCGAGCGCCATGCCCCTGTCGTAGTCGACACCGGGGATCGTCTGCGCCAACGCGAACGCCACGCCCTCGAACGTGTTGTGATCGTCGTTCAGGACGATCACGCGCCACGCGTCGCCGAGGCCGGACCCGGTCCCGCGGTCGACTCGCTCCTTCGGCGGCGTCAGCGTCTGCGTCACGACACCTCAAAGGTAGCGATCACCGCCTCGGCGATCACCTTGAGCGGGCGCCCGGAGACCTGGCTCGCCTTGCGCAGTCGCGCGAACGCATCCTGCTCGGACAGCCCTTCCTTCTCCATCAGGAGTCCCTTCGCGCGCTCGATCGCCTTCCGCGAGGTCAGCGCCTCCTGCAGCGAGTCCGCCTCATCGCGTACGGCGACCAGCTCCTCGTGGCGCGCCCGCGCGGTCGCGATCGCCGGGATCAGGTCCTGCTCGCGGAACGGCTTGACGAGGTACCCGAACACGCCGGCCTCGACTGCGCGCGAGACGAGCTCGTCCTGTCCGTAGGCCGTCAGCATCACGATCGGGATCGGACGCTCGTCCAGGATGCGCCGCGCGGCCTCGATGCCGTCGAGGCGCGGCATCTTCACGTCCATGATCGCGAGCTCCGGCTCGTGCGCCCGGGCGAGCTCGACCGCTTCTTCGCCGTCGCGCGCCTCGGCCACGACGTCGTGCCCCGCGGCCTCGAGGAGGGAGCGCAGGTCGAGACGGATGATGGTCTCGTCCTCCGCGATCAGGATGCGCATCGGACGTAGACTCGCACGATGCTCGAGCTCAGCGACGACGCAGTCGAGGCGCTGCGCGACATCGGCGCGCTGCGCCTCACCGCCCACGCGACCGCCGACGGCGAGTTCGACGTCGAAGTTCAGCCCGCGGACGAGCCCGAGGACGGGGATTCGGTGGTCGAGCGTGACGACGTGCGCGTGTTCCTGGACGCGACGGCGACGGGCGTGCTGGCCGACCAGGTGCTCGAGATCGAGCCCCACGGCGACCACGTCCACTTCGGCTTCTCGCCGCAAGCGTGAGGGCTCGCCGTCGGGGGAACCTCCCGGTTCCCCCGAACCCCCTCCACTGGTCCGCTACGCGGACAGACGCTACGCGTCAATCCAGAGCACGCGGTACTCCATGCCGGGCTTCCGCCGGTTCGCGCGCTCGCTGCGCCCGGTGATCGTGTAGCCCCAGGCGCGCAGCGTGTCCTCGGTCCCGCGTTCCGACTCGTGCTCCGGGAAGACGCCGATCACGAGCCGCTCGCACCACCCGAGACAGCGGTCGACGAGCTCGCGCCGGCGGCGCTTCGGAACGTACTCGAGCCCCGTGCGGACATACGTGAACCGCTGCGGCGGTTGCCAGCGGAGAACGTTCCCGGTCCAGATCCGGTCGGCCCACCGCGGCAGGCGGCGCCGTGCGAGCCCCGCGAGCTCCTCCGACAGATCGAGCCCGTACGGCTCGACGTGGCAGTGCGTCCACCCGGGCAGGCACTCCATCAGGTAGCCGTTCGCGCAGCCGACGTCGAGGAACGTCCCGTCACGATCGATCGCGTGCGCGACGAGCGCGCGCGCGTAGACCCAGTCGTCGTGCGATCCGCTCTTCCCCGACTGCTGCCACGGCGTCGGCGCCTCGAGGTAGGCGGGGACCAGGATCTCCTGCATCTCGCGATGCCAGGTCTCCTCATCGATCTGGCCGCTCGCGAGCCGCGCGTCCAGGTCGGCCTGCTCACGCCAGGCGTTCTCCTTCAGGTGCGCGTACGGATCGCTCACGCACGCGGAGTCCACCACGTGAAGACGTCGACCGCCAGTCGCCCGGCCACGACCGCCGGATCCCGGGCGGCGAGCGCGCGCGCCTCCTCGAGCGGCGTCGCGTACATCGTCAGCCCGCGCCAGGACTCGTCCGGCTGGTCGGAGAACGGCCCTGCGAGGGTGATCTTGCCCTGCTCGCGCAGCCGTCGCTGATACGCGACGTGCCGCTCCTGGAGCGCGTCGAGCTCGGCTTCCGGCAGCTCCGGCGCCCACGGCGGGCGCCGCAGCAGGCAGATCGCGCGCGGCCCGAGCTCAGGCGCCTTCACCGCGGATCGCCTTGTCGGCGCCGTCGAGCGTCTGCGCGATCATCCACGGCGTGCCGTCCGGGTCGTAGAACGTCGAGAGCCGAACCATGCCGGGGATCTCGTGCCAGTCCTCAACTTCGACGTCGTGGCCGCGGAGGTGCGCGATCGCGGCGTCGATGTCGCGGACGCCGAACGTCGGCGTGATGTTGCCCTGCGAGACGGTCTCGCTCTGGCCGAGGCCGATCGAGAAGCCGAACGGCGTCGTGAGCTCGCACCAGCCGTACTGCTTCAGCTCGTAGTCGAGCTCGAAGCCGAGGACGTCGCGGTACCACGCGACCGACCGGCCGTAGTCGGTCACGCCGACCGAGATGACGGAGTTCTCCGGGTTGTACTCGAGAGCCATCGGGCCTCCCTTTGAGGTGGAGTTCGTCTGC
>DASXTR010000137.1:0-4754 GCA_036505325.1 Gaiellaceae bacterium | reverse complement strand
CGTCGACGAGCCGCATCTCGACGCCGTCGATCGGCGTCCCGATCGACCCCGGCTTGCGTTCGCGGTCCGGATGGTTGAAGGAGGCGATCGGCGACGTCTCGGAGAGCCCGTAGCCCTCGAGGATCGCGCAGCCGAACGACTGCTCGAAGCCGTGCAGGAGCTCCACGGGCAGCGACGCTCCGCCGGAGACGCACACCTTCAGGCTCGAGACGTCGTACCGCTCGCGCCCGGGGTGGTTGAGCAGCGCGCCGTACATCGTCGGGACGCCCATGAACACCGTGACGCGGTCGCGCTCGACGATGGCGAGCGCGCGGCCGGCGTCGAACCGCGTCAGCAGCGTCACCGTCGCGCCTGCGAGCACCGCGGCGTTCAACGCGCACGTCTGCCCGAACGAGTGGAAGAGCGGCAGCGAGCCTAGGATCACGCTGTCGGGCTCGAGGCCGAACAGCTGCAGCGCGACCTCCGCGTTGCGCGCGAGGTTCGCGTGCGTCAGCTCGGCGCCCTTCGGCGTCCCGGTCGTGCCCGACGTGTAGAGGATCACCGCGGTGTCGTCGGGGTCGCGTTCGGCGACGTCGGCGAGCGGCGTGAGATCGGCCAGCTGCCGCTCGAACTCGCCCGGCGCGACGAGGACGACCTCCGTCCCGGTGTCGGCCGCGGCGCGCTGCGCTTCCTCCGCGAACGCGTCCCACGCCAGCACCACCTTCGCCTCCGAGTCCGCGAGCAGGAACGCGATCTCGCGCCGCTTGAGGAGCACGTTCATCGGCAGCACCGTCGCCCCCGCCCGCAGCACGCCGTAGTACGAGAACGCGAACTGCGGGACGTTCGGCAGCATGATCCCGACGCGGTCGCCCGGCCCGACGCCTCGCCCGCGCAGGAGCGCCGCCACGCGGGCGCTCGCGTCCTCGAGCGCCGCATAGGAGACGACCGCGTCGTCGAGCTTCAGCGCGGCCCGCGCGGCATCTCGCCGCGCGGACGCGCACAGGTTCTCGGTGAGGTTCCAGTTCACGTCGTCACCGCTTCGCGCGCGGGTACGTGAGCAGGTGCCCGAATGGGCGGAACGACCCGTCCCGGTACCGGATCAGCACCGCCTGGTTGAGCGGGAAGTGGTCGGACGGCGTCGTGAAGAGACGCATACCCGGCAGCAGGAACGGGTTGTCCTTCGTGTCCATGTGCAGGAGCGCCTTCATCAGGCCCGCCCGCGTCGGGTTCTTGCCGGCCTGCTTCAGCGCGTACACGAACGTCCAGGCCTGCGCCATGCCGTACGCGTTGAACGCGTCGTTCGGGTTCGCCTTCGGCGCGTACTTCGCGAGGACCGACTTGTAGAGGTCGATCGAGCCGGCCTTCGCGAACTTCGGCTCACTCGGGTCCATCCAGTACCTGACGCTGATCATCCCGTCGACCGCGTCCGGGCTCGAGCTCTTCGCCGCGAGCCCCATCAGCGTGTTCGTGGCCGCGACCGAGTTCATGAAGATCGTCGGGTGCCACCCGAGCTTGTAGGCGAGCGCGACGGCCTGGACGGCGAACGTCGGCGTGGCGGCGACGAAGAACGTGTTCGCGCCCGACGCCTTGAGCTTCGCGACCTGCGACGCGACATCGGACGCGGTCACCTCGTAGCCCTCCTGCGCGACGATCTTGCGCTGCTGCACGCCGAGGCCGCTCTTGAGCCCGTCGATGTAGTCGTGGCCGTACGCGTCGTTCTGGAAGAGGATGCCGATCTTCGCCTGCGGGACCTTGTCGACGATGAAGCGGCCGTAGATGTAGCCCTCGGCGATGTAGTTCGGCTGCCAGCCGATCGTCCAGGGGTAGCGCTTGTACTCGGTGCCCCAGACGCTCGCTCCCGTCGCGACGAGGATCTGCGGCACCTTCTGCTCGTTCAGATACGGCCTCGTCGCGAGGTTCGGCTCGGTGCCGAGGCTGCCGACGACGGCGAACACGCGCTCCTGCTCGACGAGCCTGTGCGTGAGCTGGACCGTCTGCGCCGGGTTGTACCCGTCGTCGAGCGCGATGTAGTCGATCTTGCGGCCGTTCACGCCGCCGTGGTCGTTCACGTACTGGTAGTACGCGGCCGCGCCGGCGCCGATCCCCGCGTACAGCGACGCGGGGCCGCTGAAGGGGAAGGTGCCGCCGATCGTGATCGACTTCGCCGTCACGCCGGGAGTGCCGGTCGCAGCGGTCGTCGTCGTGCACAGGGCCAGGCCGAGCAGGGCGAAGACGAGGACGAGCTTCCTCGCGTTCATGACGCCTCCTTGAGAGATGGGGTTTGCTCGCTCGACCGCTCCGGGCGGAGGGTGAGCCGGTTGGCGACGAACGTCCCGATGCGGCGCGCGAGGTCGACGACGCCGGCCGGGGCGACGAGCATGACGATGACGAGGATCAGCCCGTAGACGACGCTCGGCGCGTCCTTCGAGACGTCCTGCGCCCAGAGCGGGACGAATTCGACGAACAGCGCGCCGACGAGCGGCCCGACGACGCTGCCGAGCCCGCCGACGACGGCACCCGTGAGCAGCAGGATCGAGAGCGTGGGTGGGAACGTGTCGGGGTTGACGTACGCGATCGCGATCGCCATCAAGGCGCCGGCGACGCCGCCGTGGAAGGCGGAGATGCCGAACGCGAGCCGCTTGTAGGCCGCGGCGTCGATGCCGATCGAGGCGGCCGCGACCTCGCTGTCGCGAACGGCGCGAAGCGTGCGGCCGAAGCGTCCGCGGAGGAGGAACCACGAGCCTGCGAAGAGGACGACAGCGATCGTCCAGGTCAGCGCATACAGCCAGTGGGTGGGGCTCAGCGGCAGCCCGAACGGCGCCTTCGGCTGGTCGAGGCTGATCCCGGTCCCGCCGCCGGTCAGATCCGGGAACCGCTTCGCGAGCGACGGCAGCGCGATCGCGACCGCGAACGTCGCGAGCGCGAGGTACACGCCTTCGAGCCGCAGCGCCGGGAAGCCGAAGACGTAGCCCGCGACGCCGGCGACGAGGCCGGCGAGCGGGATCGTCCACAGCTCGTGCACGCCGGTGTGCGAGACGACGATCGCCGTCGTGTAGGCGCCGACCGCCATCCAGGCGCCGTGGCCGAGCGAGATCTGCCCGCTGTGGCCCGTGAGCACGTTCAGGCCGATCAGGGCGACGAAGAAGATCCCGACGTAGACGAGCTGGAAGCAGCGGTAGCCGCTGATCGCACCCGGCAGCACGACCAGCGCGAGGGCACCGGCAGCAAGCGCCGCGACTTGCAGCCGGCTACGCACGCCGCACCGCCGGCTTGCCGAAGAGCCCCTGCGGCCTGACCACGAGCACCGTCAGCAGGACGCCGAGCGCGAGTGGGAGCTTGAGCTCGGGCGTGACGAAGTCGACGTATGTTCCGAGCAGGTTCAGCGTCACGCCGAGCGCGAGGCCCGCGACGACGGCGCCGACCGGGCTGCCCATGCCGCCGAGCACGACGGCCGCGAACGCGTACAGCAGGACGCTCTGCATCATGTTCGGCGTCAGCAGGTTGATCGGCGCGATCAACATCCCGGACACCGCGCCGAGCACCGACGCGAACCCCCAGCCGAGCGCGAGCATCCAGCTCACGCGGATGCCGAGCAGCCTGCTCGCCTCGCCGTTCAGCGCGGCCGCGCGCATCGTCAGACCGACGCGCGTGAAGCGGAAGAACAGGAAGAAGGCGAGCATCGCGCCGAGCGTCACGCCGATGACGCCGATCTGGTCCCACCCGATCGTCACGCCGCCGACCTCGACCGTCCCGCCGGAGAACCCGCTCGGGAAGAACTGCACCTGCGGCGTCCAGATCCACGCGGCGAGCCCGTTGAAGATGACGAGCAGGCCGATCGTGACGATCACGACGCTGAGAACGGGCGCCTGCTCGACCGGCCGGATCGCCACGCGCTCGACCGCGATCCCGCCCGCGAACGCGACGGCGATCGTGGCGAAGAACGCCTCCCAGTAGCCGAGACCGTGATCCATGAACGCGAGCGCGATGTACGTCGCGAACATCGCCATCTCGCCTTGAGCGAAGTTGACGACGCCGCTCGCGCGGTACACGAGCGCGAGTGCGAGTGCGAGGCTCGCGTAGATCGCGCCGGACGCGATCCCCGAGACGACCTGTTGCCAGAACTGCTGCATCAGTAGCCCAGGTACGCCCGTCGAACGGATTCCTGCCGGCGCAGCTGGGCGCTCGGCCCCTCGAGCGCGACGCGTCCGACCTCGAGCACGTACGCGTGCGACGACGACTCGAGCGCGACCGACGCGTTCTGCTCGACGACGACGACCGTCAGGCCGTGCTCGCGGTTCAGCCGCGCGAGCACCCCGTAGATCTCGCGGACGACGAGCGGGGCGAGCCCGAGCGACGGCTCGTCGAGCATCAGCAGCTTCGGCTGCGTCATCAGCGCCCGGCCGAGCACGAGCATCTGCTGCTGCCCGCCGCTCAGCGCGCCGGCCGGCTGGCCCTGCCGCTCCTCGAGGATCGGAAAGTAGCCGTACACCGTCTCGAGGTCGCGCTTGACCGTGCGGCCGCGCCGCAGGTGCGCGCCGAGCCGCAGGTTCTCGCGGACCGACAGCTCTGCGATCGCTCCGCGCCCCTCCGGCACGTGCGCGATCCCGAGCCGTGCGATCCGCTCCGGCGAGACGCGGCTGATCCGCTGCCCGCCGAAGACGACCTCGCCGGTCTTGCGCACGAGCCCCGAGATCGCGCGCAGGGTCGTCGTCTTGCCGGCGCCGTTCGCGCCGAGGAGCGCGACGAACGAGCCTTCGCCGACCGTCAGCGAGAGA
>DASXTR010000136.1:0-2142 GCA_036505325.1 Gaiellaceae bacterium | reverse complement strand
AATCGCCGTCGTCGCGCTCGGCCACCGGCACCCCGCGCCGCTCGCCGCGGCGCACGCGCAACTCGACCGTTTGTGGCATGTCTCGAACCTCTATTCGACCGAGCCCATGAAAGCGCTTTCTGAAACCCTTTACATGCGCTTTGGCGGCGCCCGTTCGTTCTTCTGCAACTCGGGCGCCGAGGCGGTCGAATCCGGCTTGAAATGGGCGCGCAAGGCGACCGGCAAGACCGGGTTCGTCGCGCTGGAAGGGTCATTCCACGGCCGCACCATGGGAGCGGTTTCAGTAACCGGTCAACCGGCGAAGCGAAAGGCGTTCGAACCGCTCGTCCCGGGCGTCCGGTTCGCGACGCCCGAGACCCTGGCGGACGCGGTCGGTCCGGACACGGCCGCGATCATCATCGAGCCCGTCCAGGGCGAGGGCGGCGTCCGCCCGCTCGAGCCGCAGACGCTCGCGCTCGCGCGCACGCTGGCCGACGAGCACGGCGCGCTCCTCATCTTCGACGAGGTGCAGACGGGCGTCGGCCGGACCGGCGCGTTCTTCGCGTGGCAGCGGCTCGGCGTGAAGCCGGACGCGGTCACGCTCGCGAAGGGTCTCGCCAACGGCCTGCCGATCGGCGCGCTGCTCGTCTCCGATGACGCACCGACAGGCTTCGAGCCGGGCGACCACGCGTCGACGTTCGGCGGGAACCCCGTCGTGTGCGCGGCTGCATGCGCCGTCGTGGACGCGATCGACGACGAGCTGCTCGCCCACGTGAACGTCGTCTCGCAGAGCTTTGCCCAACTGGGAAACGTGCGCGGCCTCGGGCTGCTGCTCGCCGTCGAGCTGGGGCGTCCCGCGGCGCCGGTCGTCCAGGCGGCGCTCGACCGCGGCCTGCTGGTCGGCACCGCCGGCGAGACGGCGCTGCGTCTGACGCCGCCGCTGACGATCAGCCTCGAGGAGGCGGCACAGGCAATCGAGATCCTGCGGGAGGTGATCTGAGTGGCGACGAAGTTCGAGCGCCAGGGGGCGATCCTCAGCCTCGTCCAGCAGCAGGGCCTGTCGACACAGTCGGAGGTCGCGGAGGCGCTGCGAGCGCACGGGATCGACGCCGTGCAGGCGACGGTGTCGCGCGACATCGCGCAGCTCGGCCTCGTCAAGGTGCGCAACCAGGAAGGCCGGCTCGTGTACGCGCTGCCCGGCGCGGCAGACATCAGGCGCATGGACGAGCTGACCTCGGCGCTCCGCCGCTGGGCGGGCGAGATGACGCCGACGAACGGACTGCTCGTCATCCGCACCCCGTCGGGATTCGCGGCCGCGCTCGCCGACGCGATCGACCGCGCCGCGCTCACCGAGGTCGCGGGGACGATCGCCGGCGAGAACACGATCTTCGTGGCCGCCGCCGAAGGGCTGCACGGCTCCGACGTTCGCGATCTCTTCCGGCATCACCTGGAAGGCGACACGTGAGCGTCGCCGCGCCGCTCGGCGGAGCGATCCTCGGCGCGCTGCCCGTCGGCGAACGCGTCGGCATCGCCTTCTCCGGCGGCCTCGACACGTGCTGCGCGCTCGCATGGATGCGCGAGAACGGCGCGATCCCGTACGCGTTCACCGCCGACCTCGGGCAGTACGACGAGCCGGACGTCGGCGCGATCCCCGAGCGTGCGCGGCTGTACGGCGCGGAGGCGGCGGTGCTCGTCGACTGCCGCGACGCGCTGGCGCGCGAAGGACTCGTCGCGCTTCGGTGCGGCGCGTTCCACATCCAGACCGCGGGCAAGCGCTACTTCAACACGACGCCGCTCGGCCGCGCCGTGACGGGCACGCTGCTCGTCCGCGCGATGGCGGACCACGGGGTCGACATCTGGGGCGACGGCTCGACCTACAAGGGCAACGACATCGAGCGCTTCTACCGCTACGGGCTGCTGGCGAGCGCGCAGCTGCGGATCTACAAGCCGTGGCTCGACGAGGCGTTCGTATCCGAGCTCGGCGGTCGCACAGAGATGAGCGAGTGGCTCGCCGAGCGTGGGCTGCCGCACGGCGCGTCGGTCGACAAGGCGTACTCGACCGACGCGAACCTGCTCGGGTCGACACACGAGGCGAAGGACCTCGAGCGGCTCGGCACCTCGATGAAGATCGTGCGGCCGATCATGGGCGTCGCGCACTGGGAG
>DASXTR010000135.1:0-4682 GCA_036505325.1 Gaiellaceae bacterium | reverse complement strand
CGCCGGCTCGTGGCCGCGCCCGGCGAGAAGGCCGAGCGAGACGGGCGCCCACGGGGGACGCGCCGTCGTCGTCCCGATCGTGCTCTCGTCCGTCTCCTGCTCGCGCGCGAACAACCGGATCGACGCCAGGTGGCAGAGCCGGCCCTGGCAGGGCCCCATCGTCACCGTCGTGTAGCGCTTGGCGAGCTCGATCGAGTCGAAGCCCTCGGCGATCGCACGCTTGACGTCCTTCTCGGTGACATCCTCGCAGAGGCACACGAAGCACTTCCCCTTGCCGCCGTCGAAGCTCGGTGCCGGGAGGGCCGACTGGCCGACGTCGCCGGTGACGGAGCCGACGGCCTCGATGTTCGCCGGCAGGTCGCGGGGAACGAAGACGCCGCGCGCGGCGTCGAACTCGATCCGCGCGCCGCCCTGCGCGAGCAGCGAATACGCCGGCTGACGACCGCCGGAGGCGACGAGGAGGTCGCACGGGATCTCGCGGCCGGCGACGGTGACCGACCGGAGTCGCCCTTTCCGTCCGCGTGCGGCGAGCGAGCGCGGCGGTTGCGCGAAGACGGCCGCGATCTCGGTGCCCGCGCGCTCGAGCCGGTCGGTGACGTCGAGCGCGCGCTCGTCGGCCGCGACGACGACCGCGCGGTCGCCCGGCTTGAGCGCCCAGTCGTCGACGAGCCGGCGAACCGCCTCCGGGAGCACGACGCCGACGAGGTCGTTGCCGGGAAAGACGAGCGGCTGCTCGATCGACCCCGTCGCCACGACGATGTGCTCGGCGCGGAAGCGGTACAGGACGTCCCCTGCGTCCACCGGCACGAGCCCGCCCTCGTAGATGCCGATCGCGCGTGCCGGCGCGACCACCTCGAACTCGTTGTCCGCCAGGACGACACCGTCGTCGACGAGAACGACGTGCCGACCCTCGCGCGCGTGGCGGCGGGCTGCCTCGCCACCGGCGCGGCCGCCGCCGACGACGAGCACCTCGGCGCGGCGGTGCTCGACGTCGAAGCGCCGGCTCCGTCCTGCGTGCTTGTCGAGCCGGCCGAGACCGGCGACGCTCCGGAGGAAGCGCTCGTAGTACGGCCAGAAGCGGCGCGGCCGGATCATCGTGCGGTAGTAGAAGCCGACCGGCGTGAACGGCCCGCCGGCCTTGTCCACGATCGAGAGCACGTCGCGGTCGAGCGAGCCGAGCACGTTCTGCGCGCGCACGCGGGCGCCGGCGCGCGCCGGCTCGACGCAGACGCGGACGTTCGGCACGCCGTCGACCTCCATCAGGCAGTTCGGGCAGTTCCCGGAGCAGCAGACGAGGCCGCGCGGCCGGTGGTACTTGAAGCTGCGCGAGAAGACGCGGCGGCCGCCGGCGAAGAGGGCGGACCCGATCGTGTCGCCCTCGAAGGCAGCGACTGTGCGGCCGTCGAACGAGAAGGTGAGCGGGCGCGAGCGGTCGATCCGCTCGTTCGGCTGCGGCGCGAGGCGCATCAGACGGCGGGCGTGTCCGGGACGGCGGCCTCTCGCGGCGCCGGCGTCGCTCCGGGAAGCGGCGGCAGCTCGGTCCGCAGCACCTCATTCGTGCGGGTGTCGCGCTCGGCCAGGAACCACAGCTCGCAGCCGAAGCGGTGATACCACCATTCGCGCTGGACGCCCGCGACGTTCGCGCGGAAGTGGACGTACGACCCGAGCTCGCGCGGGGTCGGTTTGGCCGTCGGCCGCCGCGAGACCTCGCCCGCGTACGCGAACTCGTTGACGTCGCGCGGCCCGCAGTTCGGACAAGCGAGCAGGAACGACACTAGCCGGGAGCTCCGGGGATCCAGTCGGTGCCCGCGAGCGGGACGCGCGCCATCGCCGCCGCCTCGACGGTGAGCGCGACGAGGTCCTCGGGCTCGAGGTTGTGCAGGTGCGAGTGGCCGCACGCGCGCGCGAGCGTCTGCGCCTCCAGCGTCAGCACGCGCAGGTAGTTCGCGATCCTGCGGCCGCCGAGCTCGGGGTCGAACCGCGCGGCGAGCTCGTCGTCCTGCGTCGAGATGCCGGCAGGGTCGCGACCGGCCTGCCAGTCGTCGTAGTAGCCGGCCGAGCTGCCGATCGCGCGGTACTGCTCCTCGAGCTCCGGGCTGTTGTCGCCCATCGCGATCAGCGCGGCGGTCCCGATCGACACGGCGTCGGCGCCGAGCGCGAGCGCCTTCGCCACGTCGGCGCCGGTCCGGATTCCGCCGGACACGATCAGCTGGACCTGCCTGTGCATGCCGAGCTCCTGCAGCGTGTCCGCGGCGACGCGCGTCGCGGCCAGCGTCGGGATGCCGACGTGCTCGATGAAGACGTCCTGCGTCGCCGCCGTGCCGCCCTGCATGCCGTCGAGCACGATCACGTCGGCGCCGGCCTTCACGCACAGCTGGACGTCGTAATAGGTGCGCGTCGCGCCGATCTTGACGAAGATCGGCTTCTCCCAGTCGGTGATCTCGCGGAGCTCGTGGATCTTGATCTCGAGGTCGTCCGGCCCCGTCCAGTCCGGGTGGCGGCAGGCGCTGCGCTGGTCGATCCCCCGCGGCAGGTCGCGCATGTAGGCGACGCGGTCCGAGATCTTGTGGCCGAGCAGCATGCCGCCGCCGCCCGGCTTCGCGCCCTGGCCGACGACGACCTCGATCGCGTCCGCCGCCCGCAGGTCGTCCGGGTTCATCCCGTAGCGCGACGGGAGCACCTGGTAGACGAGCGTCGTCGAGTGCTGCCGCTCCTCCTGCGTCATACCGCCGTCGCCCGTCGTCGTCGACGTGCCGACCTCGCTCGCGCCGCGCCCGAGCGCCTCCTTCGCCGGCGCCGACAGCGCGCCGAAGCTCATGCCGGCGATCGTGACCGGGATCCGGAGCTCGAGCGGTCTCGACGCGAAGCGCGTGCCGAGCACGACATCGGTCCCGCAGCGCTCGCGGTACCCCTCGAGCGGGTAGCGCGAGACGCTCGCGCCGAGGAAGAGGAGGTCGTCGAAGTGCGGTAGCCGACGCTTCGCGCCGAAGCCGCGGATGTCGTAGATCCCCTCGCGCGCGGCACGCTGGATCTCTGCGATCACGTTGCGGTCGTAGAGGTACGACTCGCGCAGGCCCGGGCTCCAGCTCATCAGTACGCGCCCGCGTTGTCGACTCGGAAGTTGTAGAGCCGGCGCGCCGAGCCGTAGCGGCGGAACTCGCGCGGGTCGACGTCGTGAACGCCCGCGTACTCGAGGAGGCCGTGCAGCTGGGCGACGTGCTCGTCCCGCAGCTCCTTCTCGATGCAGTCGGCGCCGAGGCTTGCGACCTCGCCGCGGACGTAGAGGTGCGCCTCGTAGATCGAATCGCCGAGCGCCTCGCCCGCGTCGCCGCAGACGACGAGCCGGCCGGTCTGGGCCGTGAACGCGCTCATGTGCCCGACCGAGCCGCGCACGACGATGTCGATGCCCTTCATCGAGATCCCGCAGCGCGCGGACGCGCCCCCGTGCACGACGAGGAGCCCGCCGCGGCCGGTCGCGCCGGCCGACTGGCTCGCGCTGCCGTCGACGAGCACGCGTCCCGACATCATGTTCTCCGCGACGCCGGGGCCGGCGTTCCCGTGCACGCGCACGGTCGCGAGCTTGTTCATCCCGGCGCAGTAGTAGCCGACGTGCCCCTCGATCTCGATCTCGACGTCGGCGTCGACGCCGCACGCGACCGCGTGCGCCCCGTTGGGGTTGAGGATGCGCCAGTGGCGCGGCCCCGGCGGCTGGTGGAGACGCCGGTTCAGCTCCCGGAGCGGAGTGGAGGCGAGATCGACGACCTCGGCGGCGGTCTCCACCGCCATCAGACGAGGGCCTTTTCCCACGCGTAGACGACGGACGGCTCGGGCTCCCACATCCGCGCGTCGGCCGCGCCCGGAAGCACGGCGATCGCGCGCCACTCGGACGCCATCGCGACCCAGTCGTCGGTCTCGGCGAGCACCGCGGGCTTGCACGCGATCGGGTCGCGCAGGACGGCGAAGCCGTCCGCCGTGCCGACGAGGAACGTGTAGAAGCCGTCGAGATCGTCCAGGCACCCCTCGAGCGCCTGCTCGAGGGTCGCCCCCTCGCGGATCCGCCACGCGAGGTAGGCGGCCGCGACCTCGGTGTCGTTCTCCGTCTGGAAGCTCATGCCCTCGCGACGGAGCCGCTCGCGGAGCCGGTTGTGGTTCGAGAGCGACCCGTTGTGGACGAGGCAGAGGTCGAGGCCCGTCGAGAACGGGTGCGAGCCCTCGGTCATGACGCGGCTCTCGGTCGCCATCCGCGTGTGCCCGAGGCCGTGCGTGCCGGTGAAGTCGGCCAGGCGGAACCGCTCGACGAACTCGACCGGCCGGCCGACCTCCTTGTAGATCTCGATCACGCGGCCGGCGCTCATCACCCGCAGCTCGGGGCGGTTGCGCCGCACCCACTCCTCCGCTTCGGACGCGTCGGCGTCTGCCGCGATCACGCAGTGACGTGCCCGGACGTCGACGATGGACGCCCGGCCGAACGCCGCCGCGAGCTGCGACCGGACGACGTCCCAGTCCAGGTCGGGATCCGGCGAGTAGAGCGTCACCTTGCTGGCCCCGGGCGGTGCCTGGTCGCCGTAGACGGCGATGCCGGCGCTGTCGGGTCCGCGGTCGTCCATCTGGACGAGCATCGCGCCGAGGTACTCCCCGAGGCGCGGCTCGAGCTCGGGCGACTTGCAGAAGAGTCCGACGAT
>DASXTR010000134.1:0-22117 GCA_036505325.1 Gaiellaceae bacterium | reverse complement strand
GAGGAGGCCGGCGTCGACTTCTTCCACGTCAGCGCCGGCGGCGAGTTCCCGCACCCGCGCAACCCCGCGGGGGAGTTTCCGGTCAAGGACATGATCAAGACCTACGACAGCCTCATCTCGGAGGGGAAGTACACGTTCCGGAACTTCCTCATCTTCCGCACGCCGGGCCTCAACTGGCTCTGGAAGCGCCACTGGGAGAAGCCGCAGCGCAAGGCGGGCGGGCCCGAGGGGATCAACCTCCCGGACGCGCGCGCGCTCAAGGGCGCGGTGAAGGTTCCGGTGCTCGTCACCGGCGGCTTCCAGACCGCCTCCGTGATCCGCGGGGCGATCGAGCGCGGCGACTGCGACGGCGTGACGATGGGCCGCACGCTCGTCGCGAACCCGGACCTGCCGATCGCCTTCGCCGACGGACAGGACCGCGCGGAGAAGCCCTGCTCCTACTGCAACAAGTGCCTGTTCACGTTCATCGAGACACCGCTCGGGTGCTATGACCAGCGCCGCTTCGAGTCCCGGGAGGAAATGGTGCGCCAGATCATGTCCGTCTACGAGCCCTATGCACCGCCGATGCCGGCCCACGAGGTGGTCGCATGAGCGAGAGCATCGTCTTCACCCCGCTCGAGTTCCGCCACCTCACCGTCAAGAACCGCGTGATGCGCTCGAGCCTCGCCGGCCGCTTCAACAACTACGACGGCACCGGCACGCGCGTCCACATCAACTGGGACCTGAAGTTCGCACGCGGCGGCGTCGGCGCGATCATCTCGTCCAACGCGCCCGTGCACCCGCGCGGGATCATCGTGCCGAACTACGCGCACATCGACCGCGACGAGACGATCCCGTTCTGGCGCGAGCTCGTCGACGAGGTGCACGAGCACGACTGCAGGTACCTCGTCCAGCTCGCGTTCTCGGGCCGCCAGCGCGACATCGGCGGGATCGTCTACGAGAAGGGCTGGAGCTCGACGGACAAGCCCGAGCCGATCCACGGCCTCGAGTGCATCCGCATGACGAAGGGCGACATCGCGGAGATCGTCGAGGCGTTCGCGCAGGGCGCACGCCGCGCGCGCGAGGCCGGCGCGGACGGGATCGAGATCCACGGCTGCAACGGTTACCTGATCACGCAGTTCCTGTCGTCGGCGATCAACGACCGCGACGACGAGTACGGCGGATCGCTCGAGAACCGCGCGCGGTTCTCGGTCGACATCGTGCGCGCGATCCGCGCGGAGGTCGGCGACGACTTCCACATGCAGTTCAAGATCAGCGCCGTCGAGTACAACAAGGAGCTCTTCCCGTGGGCCGCGAAGGGCAACACGATCGAGGAGTCGGTCCAGGTCTGCAAGTGGCTCGAGGAGGCCGGCGTCGACGGCTTCCACGTCTCCTCCGGCGCGTCGTTCCCGCACCCGCGCAACCCGGCCGGCGAGTTCCCGATCGAGGACACGATCCGCGGCTACGACACGATGATCTCGAGCGGGAAGCACACGTGGCGCAACTACCTGATCTTCAGGACGCCCGGGCTGAACAACCTCTTCAAGCACCAGTGGGAGAAGGCCGCGAAGAAGGCGACGGACGGCCGCATCGAAGGCATCAACATCGAGGACGCGCGTGCGGTCAAGAACGCCGTGAGCGTGCCGGTCGTCGTCACCGGCGGCTTCCAGACGCACTCGATCGTCGCGGCCGCCATCGAGAGCGGCGCCTGCGACGGCGTCACGATCGGCCGCCCGCTGATCGCGAACAACGACCTCGTGAAGCTCTGGGCCGAGGGCCACGACCGGCCGTCGAATCCGTGCCAGTACACGAACAAGTGCCTCATCAACCAGGTCGAGAACCCGCTCGGCTGCTACGAGCCCAGCCGCTACTCCTCGCACGACGAGATGGTGCGCGACATCATGAGCGTCTACGACCCGCCGGAGTACGCCGAGTCGAAGTCCGCGACGAAGGCGCCGGCACCGTGACCGATCTTCTGTTCGAGCCGCTCCGGTTCCGCAACCTCGAGGTGAAGAACCGGCTCCTGCGCTCCAACATCGCGGGCCGGTTCGACAACTACGACGGCTCCGGCACGCGCGCCAGGATCAACTGGGAGCTGAAGTTCGCGCGCGGCGGCGTCGGCGCGATCGTCTCGTCGTGGTGCGGCGTCGACCCGCGCGGCTTCATCGTCCCGAACTACGCGGCGATCGACCGCGACGAGACGATCCCGTTCTGGCGACAGCTCGGCGAGGAGGTGCACGAGCACGACTGCAAGTACATCCTCCAGCTCGCCTACGGCGGCCGGCAGCGCGACATCCAGGGCATCACCTACCCGAAGGGGCTCTCGTCGACCGACAAGCCCGACCCGCTGCACGGGTTCCGCTGCGAGCGTGCGACGCCGGAGCAGCTGCGGCAGATCGCGCAGCGGTTCGCCGACGGCGCGCGGCGCGCACGCGAGGCGGGCCTCGACGGCGTCGAGATCCACGGGGCGAACGGCTACATCTTCACGCAGTTCCTGTCGTCGGCGATCAACGACCGCAGCGACGACTACGGCGGGCCGCTCGAGAACCGCGCGCGGTTCCTGCTCGAGACGATCCGTGCGATCCGGACGGAGGTCGGCGACGACTTCCACCTGCAGGTGAAGCTCAGCGCGACCGAGTACGCGAACGCGTTCCTGCCGTGGATCGGCAAGGGGAACACGATCGAGGACTCGGTGCTCGTCGCGCGGTGGATCGAGGCGGCGGGCGCCGACGCGATCCACGTCTCCGCCGGCTCGACGTTCCCGCACCCCGTCAACCCCGCGGGCGACATGCCGCTCGACGCCGTGATCGCCGGCTACGACGGGATGATCTCGAGCGGCGTGCACGCCTTCCGCAACTACCTCCTCTACCGCACGCCGATCATCGGGCGGCTGATGGCGAAGCGCTGGTCGCGCCCGCCGGACTCGGTCGAGGGCTTCAACCTCGCCGACGCGCGCCGGATCAAGGAGGTCGTCTCGATCCCGGTGCTCGTCACCGGCGGCTTCCAGACGGCGTCCGTGATCCGCGGAGCGATAGAGCGCGGCGACTGCGACGCGGTCACGATCGGACGCCCGCTCGTCGCGAACAACGACCTTCCGCTCCTCTTCGCGGAGGGGCACGACCGAGCGCCGCGGCCGTGCACGTTCTGCAACCTCTGCCTCTACAACGTGATCGAGAATCCGCTCGGCTGCTACGACCAGCGCCGCTACGACTCGCGAGAGGAGATGATCGCCCAGATCATGTCCGTCTACGATCCACCGCCGTTCGTCTCGGAGCCCGCCGCGGAGCCGGCGGTCACGCATTGAGCGTCCAGGTCGAGCACGGCTTCCGGTCGCCGCACCTGCCGCTCCCGCGCGAGCAGCGGCAGGGCGTCGCGCTCTGCCTCTCGGGCGGCGGCTACCGCGCCGCGCTGTACCATCTCGGCGCGACGCGGCGGCTGAACGAGCTCGGCGTGCTGTCGCAGGTCTCGACGCTCACGTCGGTCTCCGGCGGCAGCATCCTCGCGTCGGTGATCGCGGCCTACGCCGCGCGCAAGCCGGACGCGTGGTCGCGCCCCGGCGAGCCGGTGGACGACTGGGAGGCCGAGGTGGCGAAGCCGCTCGAGGAGCTGACGCGGCACAACATCCGCACGCGGTCGATCCTCAAGGCCTTCCTGCCCTGGAACGTCCTCAAGCGGGACGTGCAGATCGACGCGCTTGCCGAGCGGCTGGCGGACGGCCCTACCGGCCGCGCGCGGCTCGCCGACCTCCCGGAGCGGCCCCGCTTCGTCTTCTGCTCGAGCGAGATGGTGTTCCGGGCGCAGTGGACGTTCGACTCGGGGCCGCGGCGCTTCGGCGCCGAGCCGAGCGGTCACCGCGACTTCGGCGACTTCACGATCGCTCGCGCAGCCGCCTCTTCGTCGTGCCTTCCGGGAGCGTTCTCGCCGATGACCTTCCGCGAGCGCCTCGCCGGCGGCACCTACGAAGGCGACGACGTCTCGAAGCTCCGGGGCAAGCTCGCCCTCTCGGACGGCGGGATGTACGACAACCTCGGGGTCGAGCCCGTGTGGCAGGACCACGAGACGGTGCTCGTATCGGACGCGGCGCCGTCGCTCAGGCCGGATCCGGGCTTCGGCTCGATCTGGAGCCAGCTGCGCTTCGCCGCGATCCTCCTCGAGCAGGCGACGGACGTGCGGAAGCGCTGGCTGATCTCGAACTTCCTCGCCGGCGTGCTCGACGGCGCGTACTGGAGCATCGCCGGCAGCGCGGAGGAGTATCCGAAGCCGTCCCGTCCCGCCTATTCGAGGACGTTCGTCCGCGACTCGATCGCGCCGATCCGGATCGACCTCGACGTCTTCTCGGACGGCGAGCGAGGCGTGCTCCAGAACCACGGCTACCTGATGGCCGAGACGGCGATCCGCTCGCACGCGCCGCAGCTCGCGCGCACGGGCCCGCCGCCGCAGGTCCCGTACCCGGAGTGGATGGACGAGCGCAAGGCCGCCGAGGCGCTGCGCGAGAGCGGCAAGACGAAGCTCTTCTCGCGCGGCTGGTTCCACGGGTGAGCACCCCCGAGCACGTCGACGCCGTCGTCGTCGGCTCCGGCTTCGGCGGGTCGGTCACGGCCTACCGGCTGCAGGAGGGAGGCAAGCAGGTCGTCGTGCTCGAGCGCGGCAAGGCGTGGCCGCCCGGGACGTTCCCGCGCCAGCCGCGCGAGGTCGCGCGCAACTTCTGGGACCCGAGCAAGGGCCTGCACGGGTTCTTCGACATCTGGAGCTTCAAGGGGATCGAGTCGCTCGTCTCGAGCTGCCTCGGCGGCGGCTCGATCATCTACGCGAACGTCCTGCTCCGGAAGGACGAGGCGTGGTTCGTGCACGAGGAGGGCGAGAGCTGGCCGGTCACGCGCGCCGACCTCGACCCGCACTACGACAACGTCGAGCGGATGATGAAGCCGCAGCGCTATCCGTTCGAGCACGAGCCCTACGCGTCGACGGCGAAGACGCAGGCGATGCGGGAGGCGGGCGAGAAGCTCGGCGTCGAGTGGCAGCTGCCGAACCTCGCGGTGACGTTCGGCAACCGGGGCCGCGCGCCGGAGCCCGGCGAGCGGATCGACGACGACGCGAACCTGCACGGCGTGAAGCTCTACACCTGCCGCCTCGTGGGCGAGTGCAACGTCGGCTGCAACTTCGGCGCGAAGAACACGCTCGACCTCAACTACCTTTCGCGCTTCGCCGAGCAGGGCGGCGACATCCGCACGCGCTGCGAGGTGCGGAGCTTCGCGCCGCGCGCCGGCGGCGGCTTCGAGGTGCGCTACGTCCGCCACCTCGTAGAGCACGAGGGCCGCGAGACGGACACCGGCGGGCTGCCGCTCGAGACGATCACGTGCGACCGGCTCGTCCTGTCGGCGGGCTCGTTCGGCTCGACGTTCCTGCTGCTGCGCAACCGCGACGCGTTCCCGGGGCTCTCGCCCGCGGTGGGGACGCGCTGGTGCGGCAACGGCGACCTGCTCGGTTTCCTGGCGCCGCGCGGCGAAGAGACGCGGCGGTTCGATCCCGCGATCGGCGCAGTCATCACGTCCGCGCTGCGCTACGAGGGCGAGCACGGACGCGGCTACTACATCGAGGACGGCGGCTATCCGACGTTCGTGAGCTGGCTGCAGGAGATGACCGACGCGCACGGCGAGCTCCGCCGCGCCGCGCGGTTCGTGTGGCGCAGGCTGCGCGACCGGCTGACGCGGAAGCCCGTCTCGAACCTGAGCGCCGAGTTCTGGAACCTCCTCGGCGACAGCGTCAAGTCGTCGCGGTCGCTTCCGCTGCTCGGCATGGGGCGCGACGTCCCGGACGGCAGGCTGTACCTGGACGACGGCTACCTGCAGAACTCGTGGTCGATGAAGAGCTCGCGTGCGTACTACGACAGCGTGAAGCGCTCGATGCAGCAGATCGCCGAGGCGACCGGCGCGAAGTTCGTCGACCAGCCGCTCTGGTACTTCAAGCGCGTGATCACCGTCCATCCGGTCGGCGGCCTGCCGATGGGACGCGGGCCGGAGGAGGGCGTCGCCGACCAGCACGGCCAGGTCTTCGGCCACGCAGGGCTCTCGATCGCCGACGGGTCGGTGCTGCCGGGTCCGGTCGGGCCGAACCCGTCTCTGACGATCGCGGCGGTTGCCGACCGCTCGGCCGAGTGGATGCTCGAGAACTGGAGCGCGGCCGCTACAGCTTCGCGATCAGCCTCGCCCGGTCGAACCGGCTGAGCGGGTCGTCCCAGGCCGGCCGGAGCCGCGGGTCGCTCACGACGTCCTTCGTCTTCTTGCCGGCGACGTAGTTCCCGGAGCCCCAGCCGCCGACGAACGCCGGCCCGATCAGCTCGCGGATCCGGTAGTCGCGGCCCGAGTGCAGTACGCGCGTCCCGCTCGCGAAATCGAGCACCGTCCGCTTCTTCACGCAGACGTTGAGCCGCTTGCGCAGCGGAGTGCACAGAATCGTCACCGGATGCGACCCGCGGGTGAAGTAGTTCGCGTGCGAGCCGCGCGCGGCGTAGTCGACGGGGTGCGTCCCGACCTTCTCCATCGCCGACCAGAGGCGCTTCTGGCCCGACGCGTGCGACGAGTAGAACGCCTCGATCGGCTGCTTGTCCTTGTCGAGATGGATCGTGATCTGCTCCCAGTCCGACTCGTGGTCGTTGAGGCGGTAGTTGTAGAGGTACAGGAACCAGTACTGGACGGCGTAGTCGCCCGCGTCCTCGTACTGCGTGACGTGCGCGTAGACGACGGGCTTCACGCCGAGCCTCATCAGGCCGCGCTGGATCTTCCCGTAGGCGCTCGGCCGCGAGAGCGGCGGGTTCGCGCCCCGCACGTCGAGGAACAGCGAGCACGCCGGCTCCGCGGTCAGGCAGTCGTCGTCCCGGTTCAGGCCGTCGAGCAGCGGCGAGCGAAGCAGGACGCTCTTGAGGCGGCCGACCACCGACATCAGGTCGGTCGCCGCGAGGTATTGGACGGCCGAGATCGGGACGAACAGCTCCTTCGAGTCGAGCCGCAGCACGGGCGCGTAGCGCCGGGCGAGCTCGAGACGGGTCTTCAGGTCGGGCGTGCTCTGGGCCGGGACGTCGCCGGACGCGCCTGCGCTCTCGAAGTCGAGCTGCGTCGTCGCGATCGGGATCATGACGGCGACCGTCGCCGCGCCCAGGATCAGGCCCAGGCGCGTTCGGCGGCTGCGCGCGCGCCACCAGTGCAGGGCGCGGCGCAGGACGCGCGACGGACGGCGGTCGTCGGCTGCGGCAGGCAAAAGGTCCCTCCCCTCGATTGTGCGCCTCGCTTCGCCCGGGGTCAACAGGTGAGTCTCGTAAGCTCCGCAGCGTGGCCCCCCCGATCCGAGTCGTGCTCGTCGAGGACAACCAGATGTTCCGCGAGACGCTCGAGCTCCTGCTCGGGCTGCGGCCCGAGATCGAGGTGGTCGCCGCCGTCGCCACCGGCAACGAAGCGCCCGAGACGTGCGCGCTGCTGAGGCCCGACGTCGTGCTGATGGACTACCGCATGCCCGGCCTGAACGGCGCGCAGGCGACCGAGGCGGTGCTGCGCGCGTCGCCGTCGTCGCGTGTCGTGTGCCTCACCGCGTCCGTCTCGCGCAAGGAGGTCGAGCAGCTGCTCGCCGCGGGCGCCGTCGCGTGCATCACGAAGGACGAGGACCTCGACGACATCGTGAGCGCGATCCTCGGCGCGGCGGAAGCCCCCGCGTGAACCTCACGGCCGAGAACACGGCGATCGTCATCGACTCGACGGCGGACTTCCCGGAGGCGCCGCAGCGCTTCCCGAACTGGCGCGTCGTCCCGCTGTACGTGCGCTTCGGCGAGGAGAGCTACCGCGACTACGTCGAGCTCGGCCCGGACGAGTTCTACGAACGGCTGCAGTCGGCGGCGGAGCTGCCGACGACGTCCCAGCCCACGCCCGGCGACTTCCTCGCGGCCTACGAAGAGCTCGCCCCGCACTTCGAGCGGATCCTGTCGCTGCACATCGCGTCGTCGCTCTCCGGCACGGCCGGCAGTGCGCAGACCGCCGCCGGAATGCTCGGCGGCGAGCAGGTGCGCGTCATCGACACGCGCACCGTGTCGGCGTCGCTCGCCATGCTCGCGCTGGGGATCCAGCGGCGGCTCGAGCGCGGGACGACCGACGACGAGGTCGACGCGTTCGTCGCACGGTACGGCCGCGAGCACAAGCTCCTCTTCACGGTGAACACGCTCGAGTACCTCGCGAAGGGCGGCCGCATCGGCCGCGCCGCCGCGTTCGCCGGCAACCTGCTCCAAGTGAAGCCGATCCTCACGATCCGCGACGGCGAAGTCGTGCCGCTCAAGCGCGTGCGCGGCAACCAGAAGGCGTTCCAGGAGTTCCGCGCGACGTTCGAGGCGGAGTCGACCGACTCGCCGACCCTGAAGGTCGGGATCGCGCACGCGGCCGCGCCCGAGCGCCTGCGCGCGCTCGAAGAGCTCGTCGCGCACGTGCGCCCCCACGCCACCGTCGAGATCGCGACGACGCTCGGCGCCGTCGTCGGCACCCACGCCGGCCCGGGGACGGTCGGCTTCTTTTGGTTCGACGACGCCGAGTAGCGATGCGCTCGCGAGCGGCACTCGGGCTGCCGGCGATCCTCGCGGCCGTCGCGTTCACCTCGCTGCGCGAGGGCGAACCTGGCACGATCGCTTATGCCACGCCGGCCGGCGACGTGTCGCAGCTCGTCACGGTCCGGCCGGACGGCGGCGGCCGGCGTGTCGTCGTGACGGCCCGCCACCGTGCGTTCTTGGGGCCGGTCTGGTCGTCAGACGCGCGCCGGCTCGTGTTCGGCCTCGGCCGCGGCCTGCTCGTCGTCTCGGCGCGCGGAGGCCGCTGGCAGCATGTGACGGCCGGCGCCGACAGCGATCCCGCGGTGTCTCCGAACGGCAAGTGGATCGCCTTCGTCAGAACCGACTCCACCGGCGCCGCCGTCTACGCGGTCCACCTCGACGGCACCGGCCTGCGCAGGATCGCCGACGACGCCGCCTCGTTTGGCGATCTCTCGTGGGCGCCCGATTCGAAGCGTCTCGCTGCCACCCTCGTCCCTGCGGGCTCGGCCTGGGCCGGTTGCCCGCAGGTCGCGGTTCTGCAGCTTGCAGGAGCGACGAACGCAGTGACCCACGGCTGCGGACTCACCCCGAGCTGGTCGCCCGGCGGCCGCCGGATCGCGTACGTCTCGACGACCGCGGCAACACGCACGATCGCGGTCGTGAGCGCAGACGGAAACAGTGTCGGGCACGTGACTCCAGGGCCTGAGGACGTCGACCCGTTGTGGTCCCCGGACGGTGGGCGCATCGCCTTCCGCCACGGCCGGACCCTCGCGACGGCCCGTCCTGACGGCACCGAACTACGCGTCCTCACGCACACGCGCGACTCGGCGGATGCGCCGGCAGGCTGGTCGCCCGACGGACGCCGCATCCTGTTCGAGCGCTTCGACCCGGTGGAGGACTTCGGTATCGGACAGCTCCTCGTGACCGACGTCACCGCCTCCGCAGCGCGCAGGATCGCGCGCAGCGTCGCGCTCGGAAGTGCGTCGTGGAGCTCGCGCTGATCACGCGAGCCTGCGGTACAAGACCCCGCTCGCACTGTCCATTCCGGACAACCCGCGGTGCCAGGCACCGTTGAGGCAGACGTGCGAACGTTGCTGCAAAGCGCCAATTTCCTGCAAACGGTCGGGGACAAACCGGACATGTCCCGGTGCCAGGCACCGTTGTGAAACCGTCACGTATTCGTGACGAGAGTGTCACGGCCCGGGACGTCCGCTCAGGCGGCGAGTCGCCCGTAGAGCGCGACCGTCTCGTCGGCGACCGCCCCCCAGCTGAACTTCTCGACGGCCCGCCGGCGGCCCGCCTCGCCCATCGCCTCGGCGCGCGCGGGGTCTGCGAGCAGCTCGTTCACGCGCACGGCGAAATCCGACGCGAACCGCTTCGGATCCACGGGGTCTCCGTCAGGTCCGAGCTCGACCGGGACGAGGAGGCCGGTCTCGCCGTCGACGACGACTTCGGGGATGCCGCCGACGGCAGACGCGACCACGGCGGTCTCGCTCGCCATCGCCTCGAGGTTCACGATCCCGAGCGGCTCGTAGATCGACGGCACGGTGAAGACGGTCGCGTGCGTCAGAAGCTGAACGACCTCCTGCTTCGGCAGCATCTCCTCGATCCACACGACGTTGCGCTGCGCGCGCAGCCGCTCGGCGCGCTCGCGCGTCGCGCGCTCGATCTCCGGCTCGTCCGGCGCGCCCGCGGCGAAGACGAGCTGCGCGTCCGGGTCGATCTCGAGCCCCGCGTCGAGCAGGTGCACGATCCCCTTCTGACGCGTGATCCTCCCGACGAAGAGCACCGTCGGCAGGCCGGGGTCGACGCCGTGCCTCTCGAGCGCATCCGTCCGCGGGTCGGGCTTGTACTGCTCGGTGTCGATCCCGTTGTAGATCACCGTCGTCCTGGCGGGATCGACGGCCGGGTACGCGCGCAGCACATCCGCGCGCATCGCGTTCGACACCGCGATGACGGCATCGGCGTTCTCGACCGCGGTGCGCTCGCAGAAGCTCGAGATCGCGTAGCCGCCGCTGCCGAGCTGGTCGGCCTTCCACGGCCGCAACGGCTCGAGGCTGTGGCTCGTGACGACGTGGGGCAGACCGTGCAGGAGCTTCGCGAGGTGGCCGGCGAAGTTCGCATACCACGTGTGCGAGTGGAAGAGGCTCGCGCCGCCGTCGCCGGCCGCCATTGCGAGGTCGACCGACAGCGTCTGCAGCGCCGGGTTCGCGTCCACGAGCGCGTCCCACGGCCGGAACGCCCTCGCGCCGTCGCGCTCCGCGCCGAAGCAGCGCACCTCGAGATCGATGCGCTTCGCGAGCTCGCGCGCGAGGTACTCGACGTGCACGCCGGCGCCGCCGTAGACGTCGGGCGGATACTCGCGCGTGAGGAGGACCGCCTTCACGGCGCGGGAGCGTACAGCTCAGAGCGGGAACTGTGAGCCGTCGGTCGGCAGCAGCGAGACGCGCGGGCCCGGCGCAAGCCGGCGCAGGAGCCGGCCGGACGGGAGCTCGAGCACGCGGTTTCCGACGTACGCACGGTCGCCCGCCGCCTGGAGCCAGGCGTTCGGGTCGACATCGGTGAGCTCGAAGCGCGGCCGGCCCGTCAGGTCGAACGCGCGGATCGACGTCGGCGGCCGCTGTGCGTAGCCGCGCGCGAGGAGGGTCTCACCGGCGACGACGATCGTGGTCGCGTCGCGGTCGACGACACGCGCCTTCCACGTGCGCACGTCGACAAGCGTGAGGCCCGCCGGCGCCGCCTGGTAGTCGAGCGTGTTGTCCTTCGCCTGCACGTGATCGATCGTCCCGGTGAGTGCGACGAGCCCGTTGCCGAGCCAGCGCGCGTCGAGGCGCGGCCCATCGAGCGCCTTTGCGACGGTGCGGCGTGCAAGGGTGTGCGGGCGCGCTCGGCCGGTCGCGAGGTCGATCTCGACCGCCCCGGTCGAGCCGGTGAGAACGTACGCGCGCCCGCCGGCCGCGTCGACGGCGAGGCCCGGCAGCAGCTGCTTGCCGATCGTCATCCCGTTCGGATGCGCCTGGGGCGGAAGGTTGCGTCCGGCGCGCACGGTCAGCGGCACGACGCGCAGCCGGGCAGGGTCGAAGAGCACCAGCCTTGCAGCGCCGATCCCCGCCGCGGGCGCGACGAGGATCGCCAGTCCCGTCGTCGTCCGTGCGGCTGCGACCGGCGTTCCCCGCAGCCTGCGCACGCTCAGGACGCGCTTCGCCTGTGGGTCGAGCGCCGCCAGAACGGCGGTCGCCGGACAGCATCTCGTCGCCGTGAGGAGCAGCCGGTCTGGCACGGGCCACGCCGTCGCGGCGACGTGCGTGCCGGATTCGCCGGTCGCGCGCAGGTCGACCTCAGACGCGAGGGTGTCGAGGTCGACGATCCGCGCGCCTAGAAACGACGTGCTGCCGAGCGCGACCTTCGTACCGTCCGGCGAGAGTACCGGCCCGACGGCGTAGCCGTTCGTCAGGAACTTGCTCGTCCGCAGCGGCTGCAGCGTCTCGGGATCGAGTCGCGCGAGGTGACCCTGCCCGCCGTCGAACACGACTCCGAGGAGCGGCGCCTCCGGAGCGGCCGCCGCCGGCGCGAGCGCGACGCCGAGCGCGGCGAGCGCGAGAACCACGATCAGGGGCAGGTTCTTCATGGCGTCCTGGTAGTCCTCCGGGGTCTACCGGCTACCCGCATGATCGGCGGAGCCCGCCGAAACATCACGCCACGTATCCATCGACACGAACTGTACGGTTCCCGCCGGTCCCGGTCCTATACTCGGTCTCGTTGGCGACGATGACCCGTATGCACGCGGGTTTCGGCGACGTGGTTCCGGAGCGGACGTGGCCGCGCGCCCGCGCGTGGGGCCGTCCCGAGCGCCTCGCACTCGGCGTGGACACGCTCCCGGGCGTCGGGCCGGCGTTCGCGAAGCGGCTCCGCAAGCTCGGCCTGCTCACGGTCGGCGACGTCCTGTTCCACCGCCCGCGGCGGTACGAGTCAGCCGCCGACGAGATCGCGATCTCCGAGCTGTGGGGCGACGAGGAAGTCGCGATCGCCGGCGTCGTGCAGGACGTGCGCTCGCGCAGGCTGGGCGGGCGGCGCTCGCTCGTCACCGCGCACGTGCGCGACGACTCGGGTGTGATCTCGGCGTCGTGGTTCAACCAGCCCTGGCTCGCCGACAAGCTGAAGCCCGGGACGCACGTGCGCCTGCGCGGCCGGCTCGGCAAGTACGGCTTCGACGTCAAGTCGTACGACCTCGGCGAGGCCCGGGCCACCGCGGATTTCGCCCCGGTGTACCCGGCGAGCGAGGAGGTGCCGTCGACGCGCCTGCGCGAGCTCGCACGCGCCGCGCTCACCGCGCACGCCCGCGACGTCCTCGACTCGCTGCCGGCCGACCTCGAGCTGCCGATCCGGCGCGACGCGCTCGCGGCAGTGCACTTCCCCGAGACGCTCGAGGAAGCCGAGCGGGGACGCCGCCGGCTCGCGCTGGACGAGCTGCTGACGCTGCAGCTCGCAGTCCTGCGGTCTCGCGACGACGACGCCGTGGCCACGCCGCTCGGCGCGCCCGGGGAGCTGATCGAACGTTACCGCGACGCGCTTCCGTTCACGCTCACGGAGCACCAGGATGGTGCTGTTGCCGATCTGGACAACGACCTCGCGCGCGAGACGCCGATGCAGCGGCTCCTGCAGGGCGACGTCGGCTCCGGCAAGACCGTCGTCGCGCTGTACGCGCTCCTCCGCGCGGTCGAAGCCGGACGACAGGGCGCGCTGATGGCGCCGACCGAGACGCTCGCGGAGCAGCACTTCCTGACCATCGAAGGGATCTGCTCCGAGCTCGGCGTGCGTGTCGTGCTGCTGACGAGCGCCGTCGGCGGCAAGCGCACGCGTTCCGAGGTCGCGTCCGGCGCAGCGCAGATCGTCGTCGGCACGCACGCCCTCATCCAGCGCGATGTCGAGTTCGCGGACCTCGCGGTCGCGGTCGTCGACGAGCAGCACCGCTTCGGCGTCGAACAGCGCAAGGCGCTGGCGGAGGGTCGCGCTCCGCACGTCCTGCACATGACCGCGACCCCGATCCCGCGCACGCTCGCACTGACAGTCTACGGCGACCTCGCCGTGTCGGAGATCGCGAAGCCGCCCGCGAACCGGAAGCCGATCCGCACGGCCTGGGTCGGCGCCGAGCGCTCGTCGGCCGCGTACGAGCGGCTGCGCGCGCACCTCGACCAGGGTCGGCAGGCGTACGTCGTGTGCCCGCTCATCGAGCAGTCGGAGACGCGGCTCGCGCGCGCGGCCGAGGCGGAGGCGGAGCGCCTGCGCCGCGCCGAGCTACGGGACTACCGCGTGGGTCTCATGCACGGGAAGCTGAAGACGGCCGACCGGCGCGAGGTGATGCGGCAGTTCAAGGAGCGTGAGCTCGACGTGCTCGTGTCGACGACCGTGATCGAGGTCGGCGTCGATGTCCCGAACGCGACGATCATGATCGTGCAGGAGGCCGACCGCTTCGGCCTCGCGCAGCTGCACCAGCTGCGCGGCCGCGTCGGCCGCGGCGCCGAACAGAGCTACTGCCTGCTGATCTCTCGCCCGAAGGAGGAGCTGACCGACGCCGCCCAGGCGCGCCTCCAGGCGCTCGTCGACACCACCGACGGGTTCGAGCTGGCGGAGAAGGACCTCGAGCTGCGAGGCGAGGGTCAGCTGCTCGGCATCCGCCAGTCGGGTCTGTCGGACCTTCGCTTCACGCGCCTCCGCGCAGATCGCGACCTCCTCGAACATGCGCGAGAGCTCGCCCGGAGCCTCGTCGACGAGGACGGCCCGTGGCAGGACGATGCCGACCGCCTGCTCGCCCAGACGGATCCCGCCGCGCTGGCGTGACAGACCCGCTCCTCTTCTCGCACCGGCAGGAAGCCGGTCCGTTGCTGATCCGTGATTCGGTCGGGGCGAGGTTCCAGCCGTCCGGCGGCACGTATATCCGCCTGCCGATCTAGCACGTCCCCGCGCCCGCGCGGCGTCGACCACCCACCGGCGGTCTACGCTGCGCGGCCGTGAGGATCATCGCGGGCTCACGGAAGGGCCACCGGATCGACGCACCGAAGGGCAGGACGACGCGGCCGACGTCGGACCGCGTGCGCGAGAATACGTTCAACCTCATCGGGCCCGTCGACGGTGCGACCGTGCTCGACCTCTACGCCGGCTCCGGCGCGATGGGACTTGAGGCGCTCTCGCGCGGCGCCTCGAGCGCGGTCTTCGTCGAGTCCGACCGCGACGCGTGCCGCGTGATCAACGCGAACCTCGACAAGCTGCGGCTGCAGGCTACGGTCCTCTGCAGCGACGCCCTGCGCGTGCTCTCGGCCGAGCGCGGCAAATACGATCTCGTGATCCTCGACCCGCCGTACGACTTTCGCGACCACGAGCGGCTGGCCCCTTACCTGAAGCGAGTCCTCGCCGACGACGGCCTCGTCGTCTACGAGACCGGCGCGAAGACCCAGCCGGAGATCGAAGGCCTCGAGACTCGCACCTCGCGCAAGTACGGTTCGGCGCGCATTACGCTCTTCGAGCATTGATCACCGCCATCTGCCCCGGCTCCTACGACCCCGTGACCAACGGGCACATCGACGTGATCACCCGCGCCGCCGGGACGTTCGACCGCGTCGTCGTCGGCGTCGTCGGCGCGCCGCAGCACAAGCAGCCGATGTTCGACGTGGACGAACGTGTGCAGTTCCTCCGCGACGCCCTCACCGGTGTCGACAACGTGGAGGTCGACGTCTTCTCGGAGCTCGTCGTCGACTTCGCGCGCCGCTGGGACGCCAAGGTGATCGTCAAGGGCCTGCGCGTCGTCTCCGACTTCGAGTGGGAGTTCCAGATGAACCAGTTGAACCGCCACCTCGCCCCCGATATCGAGACCGTCTACGTGATGGCGAGCCCACAGGTCAGCTTCGTTTCCTCGAGCGGCGTGAAGGAGATCGCGTCCTTCGGTGGAAACGTCGAGGAACTGGTTCCGGCCGCGGTCGCCCGGCGTCTCAAGGAGATGTTCCCGGACGGTCGGGGCGGAACCCCACTGAGCGCCCAGGAGTAAGCTGTCACAACATGGACGTCCTCGTTCTCATCGACAAGCTCGACGACCTCGTGCACAACGCGAAGGCCGTGCCGCTCACCGACCAGGTTCGGATCGACCGCGAGGAGATCTACGACATCCTCGACCAGATGCGCGCGACGATCCCGGAGGAGATCAAGCAGGCTCGCTGGATCGTCAAGGAGCGCCAGGAGATGCTGGCCGAGGCGAAGCGCGAGCAGGACCGCCTCTTGCAGGAGGCGCGCGAGCAGGCCGTCCGCGAGGCTTCGCAGACGGAGATCGTGAAGCTCGCGGAGCGTCAGGCGCAGGAGATCATCGATGAGGCCCGTCGCCACGCGCGCGAGACGCGGCTCGAGATGGAGGACTGGGCCGACGGGATCCTCGCCACGCTCGAGACGAACCTCGACAAGTTCCTGACGGCAGTACGGCGCGGCCGTGAACGGTTGCACGACCGCTCGCAGGAGACGGTCGTCGCCGGCATCGGCCCGGTCGGTCTCGGCGACGACGACGGCTCGGCCTACTAAGCCGCGTCCCGTCTGCACGCGGCACCCTCGGCCCTGCCTGAACGGGGTGTGTGGCTCGTTCCAGCATCAGTGCTGGAGGGGTAACTAGCCGGCCACCGCTGGCCTCGAAAACGCGTGCTCCTGAGTGATGGCTAGGTACCCCTCCGTCCACACAGGCACAGGTTCGGTCCCCGCCGGACTGATCTCGTTCGGTGCCGTCGGCGGCCTCGCCGTGGCGAACGGCGGATTCTTTCCACAGTCCTGGGGACCGGCCGTCGTGGCCCTGTCCTGGGCGGCGGTCCTGCTGCTCGTGCTCGACCGGTCGCCCGCCTTCCCGCAGCGGGGCGAACTGCTGCTCGCGCTCGCATGCGCCATCGTCGGTTGGACGGCCCTCACCGCCTGGTGGTCCGAAAGCGTGACGTCGTCGCTGCTCGAAGCCGAGCGCGCGCTCGTCGTCGTCGCTGCAGCGCTCGCACTGCTCCTCGCGCGCGACCGCACGTGGATGCTGCGCGGCGTCGTCGCCGCGGCGGCGCTGACTGCAGCGTGGAATCTCGTCGCGGGCGGCGCCGAGCCCGTCGGGTATGCGAACGGGATCGGGGCGCTCACCGCGATCGGCGTGCCACTCGCGCTGCGCGAGCGCGCGACGTGGCCGGCGCTCGCCGTGCTGGTGCCCGCCCTCGTGCTCTCCCACTCACGCGGAGCATGGCTCGCGCTCGGGCTGGCCGCGATCGTCGGCGCGCTTCGGCGGCCCGCGCTGGTCGCGCCCGCGGTCGCGGTCGCCATCGCGCTTGCCTGGGTGGGAGAGACGCGGCGCGGCGAGTACTTCCCGGTGGCCGTCCACGAGGCGCGTGCAGCACCGATCGGCGGCACCGGGGCCGGCACGTGGGAGATCTGGTGGCTCGAGCGGAGGCCCGCGGCGCACGAGGCGCACGACGCGCACTCCGTCTATCTCGAGACGCTCGGCGAGCAGGGCGTGATCGGGCTGGCGCTGCTGGCAGGGCTGCTCGCGACCCCGCTCCTCACGCGGCCGCGTGACCGGCTCGCGCTCGCGGCCTACGCCGCGTTCGTGATCCACCAGGCACTCGACTGGGATCGCGAGCTCCCCATGCTCACCGTCGCCGGCCTCGCGGTCGGGATCGCGCTCCTTCCCGACCGGCAGGCAGCGGTCGGTTACCGGCGCCGCGCGGCGCTCGCAACAGCCGCGCTCGCGCTGGGCGGGCTCGGGGTCCTGTCGGGCGTCGCGCAGATCTCGCTCGCCCGCGCGCGCGACGCCGCCCACGCCGGCGACTTCCCGCGCGCGGAGAGCCTCACTCGCCGCGCGGCACGTGTCGAGCCGTGGAGCTCGCGACCGCTCGAGGTGCGCGGCGAGGCGCAACTCGCGGCGGGCGACAGGCGCCGGGCAGCCGCGACGCTCAGAGCCGCGATCGCGAAGGACAGCCGGCGCTGGCGCCTCTGGCACGACCTCCACGAGGCGACGGGCAGCCGCCGAGCAGGTGACGAGGCGCGGCGCCTCAACCCGCTCGGCGGCTGATCCGCCGCTACGAAGCGGGCGAGCCCACGCGCGCGCTCACGAGGCGCCGCGAGGACACGCCGGCGAGGACGGAGTCCCCTGCCTTGCGCGCGCGGATGAAGATCGTCAGTAGGTACCCGTCGCGGAGCGGCAGCCGGAGCGTCGGCTGCAGGCTGAGGGTCGCCCAACCGTTCGCGTCGGTCGAGACCTCGGCGGGCTGGTTGATGCGGCCGAAGGGGATCGCGGTGACGTAGACCAGGGCGCCGCGGACGACCTTGCCTTCGGTCGTCGCGATGTGCACCCGCAGCTGCACCGGGTTGCGCGATGTGATGCGGCCGGGCGTGAAACGCAGGGCGTCGATCACGAGCCGCGACGGCGGCACGACGGCCGACGCGTCGACGGTCGAGCCGGACGTCGTCTGCGTCGACTTCGACGTCACGACGCTTGTCGGCGCGGAGTTCGCCTTGCTGACGCCGTCGGCGTTCGACGCGGTGACGACCGAGCGCAGCGTCTTGCCGACGTCGGCGGTCTGCACGACGTACGACTGGCTCGTCGCACCCGCGATGTCGGCGCAGTTCGCACCGGCGCTGTCGCAGCGCTGCCACTGGAAGCTGTAGGCGATCGCAGACGTGCTCGACCACTGTCCCGTGCTCGAAGTGAGGGTGCTGCCCTCCTGCGGCGTGCCGGAGATCGTCGGCGGTGCGCTGTTCGCGGGCGCGTACTGCGCGGCGGATGCGCTGCCCGATGCGGCGGTGCCGATCGTGGCGAACAGGGCGATTGCGAGGACGAGGAGCGCCGTGGCACCGGCGGCTCCGAGAACGCGGCGGTTCATACGGCTCCTTTGTTCGTAGTGCGAGTTTTCGTGCGCTAAACGACCACGTGCCCGGACCCCGGCACCGCCCAAACCCGCTCTAACAGAACCCTTACGGCGGGTACCCTGGGGTCCATGACGAGCTTCAGCCTGCGCCAGGTGAAGCTCCGTCCGGGCGAGGAGTACCGCGACGAGCTCGAGGTCGAGCTACCCGCGTTCGCGTTCGGCGGCCAGCGCTACGTGCCGGTCCCCGAGAAGATCCCGGCGGAGTTCGTAGTCACACGTGCCAACACGGGCACGGTGTTCTCGCTCGCCTTCACGGCGCGGCTCCACGGCCCGTGCTACCGCTGCCTCGGGGACGCCGTCCTCGACGTGCCCATCCGCGTGCGCGAGTACCAGGCGTCGGCCCCGGAGGACGACGAGCTGACCACGCCGTACGTCGTCGACGACCGCCTCGACGTCTCCGGCTGGGCGCGCGACGCCGTCGCGCTCGCGCTGCCCGACAAGATCCTCTGCCGCCCCGACTGCGCCGGCCTCTGCCCGGTGTGCGGCACGGACCTGAACGACGAGCCGCACGAGCACGAGGAAGAACGCGGCGATCCGCGCTGGGCGGCGCTGGAGGCGCTCAAGGAGCAGCTGTAGTCCTAGTCGATCTGCGGCGAGCGGCGCTCGAGGATCACGACGTCGCGCCACTTGCCGTCGCGCTTCCCGATCCGCTCGCGGGTGCCGACGACGCGGAACCCGCACGACTCGTGCAGCGCGATCGACGCGCGGTTCTCCGGGAAGCACCCGGCCTGGATCGTCCAGATGCCGGCTTCCTCGGCGCGGCGCACGAGCTCGGTGAGGAGGAGGCGCCCGACGCCCTGCTCGCGCGCGTCCGAGGCGACGTAGACCGAGTTCTCGACGACGCCTGCGTAGACGGGCCGCGGCGAATACGGCGAGACAGCAGCCCAGCCGCGAACCCTGTCGCCGAGCTTGGCGACGAGTCGCGGCGCGGGGAGGTGCGCGGCGTCCCACGCCTCCCAGGTCGGCACCTCGGTCTCGAAGGTACCGGCCTCGAGGCCCTCCGCGTAGATCGCGGCGACGGCCTCCCAGTGGTCGGGCGTCATGTCCGCGACGACCGGGCCTTCGGGCTCTCGCGCCGTCACGAGCTCGGCGGCGAGCCCCTGCATCGAGTGGACGTCGCCGCCCTGGACGACTCGGATCGACCGCACGCCGGCGGCGCGCGCCGCCATCTCGGCGAACGGCGAGTTCTCGATCGCGACGGTCTGCTCGGCCGGCCAGTCGGACGCGCGCTCGCGGGCGCGGCGGATGAGATCGACTCGGTCCTCGCTCTCGCATCCGAACGCGCCCTGTCCGGTGGGGAAGAACGAGGCGAGCCCGAGCTTCTCGAGCCGCGTGCGCGCCACGCGCTCGGGGTTTCCGGTGAGCAGGGCGAGGCGATGCTCCGACGCGAGCCGCTCGAGGGCATCGGCCGCGCCCTCGGCCGTCTGCCAACCCGACGTGTCCGCGTCCTCGAGCAGCTCCAGGTACTTCTCCTCCGTGAGGCGGCACCACTCGCGCAGGTCCGGGACGGCTGTGACGCCAAAGCGGCGGAGGATCGAGCGTGCGATGTCGCGCGCGGTACGGCCGGCGTGCTCGACCTTCTCCACGGCATCGTCCGGGAGGTCGGCGCCGGTCAGCTCGCGCAGCGCCTGCACCATCGCCTGCCCGAGCAGCGGGTCGTGCGAGACGAACAACGTCCCGTCGACGTCGAAGAGCAGCAGGAGCTCGGCCACTAAACGGAAAGCGTATTCGTGATCGCGAGCCTGTCGAGGAACCGGCGGTCGTGGCTCACCACGACCAGGGTCCCGGTGTAATCCTCCAGGGCGGTCTCGAGCTCCTCGATCGCCTCGAGGTCGAGGTGGTTCGTGGGCTCGTCCAGGACGAGGCAGTTCACGCCCCGCGCCGACAGGAGCCCGAGCGAGGCGCGCGTGCGCTCGCCCGGCGAGAGCGTGTCCGCGGCGCGCACGACGTCGTCCGCGCCGAGCGCGAACTTCGCGAGCAGCGTTCGCGCCTCTGCGGGCGGCAGCGCGCTCGCGCGCGCGAAGACGTCGAGCAGCGGCTCGCCGCTCGCGAACATCTCGCGGCCCTGGTCGAGCTCGCCGAGGCGCACCGAGGCGCCGATCCGCCGGGTGCCGCGCGCCGGCGGGAGGTCGCCGAGGAGTACGCGCAGCAGCGTCGTCTTGCCCGCGCCGTTCGCGCCGACGATCGCGAGCCTGTCGCCCCAGCGGAGATCGAGGTCGATCGGACCGAGGCGGAACGTGCCGCGCTCCACGACCACGCCGGCGAGCTCGGCGACCACGTCGCCCGCGCGTGCGCCGGACGGAAGCGAGAGCTGCAGCCGCCACGGCGACCACGGCTTGTCGACCTTCTCCATCTTCTCGAGCCGTCGCTCGGCCTGGCGGACCTTCGTCATCAGGGCATGCGTTCCGCGGCGGTCGGCCATGTCGCCCCCGGCGCGCGCCTGGTTGCGGCGGTCGTTGAGGAGCGCGCCGAAGCGCTCGCGCTCCTCGACGTAGTGCGCGAACGCCCGCTCGTGCTGCGCGCGAGCAAGCCGGCGTGCATGCTCGTAGTCGCTCCACGTCCCCGCGTACTCGCGCACGTGTCGCGTCTCGGCCTCGATCTCGACGACGCGCGTCACGGTCCGGTCGAGGAAGGCGCGGTCGTGCGAGACGAGCACGACGCCCGCCTCGAGCTCGTGGAGGAACCGCTCGAGCCGCGCGAGGCCGGCGAAGTCGAGGTTGTTCGTCGGCTCGTCGAGGAGGAAGACGTCGAAGCGCGCGAGCAGGATCGCCGCGAGCGCGGCGCGCGCCGCCTCGCCGCCCGACATCGCGGCGAGCTCGTCGTCCAGCCGCCCTGCGAGCCCGACGTCGGCCGCGGCCGCCCGGGCCCGTCCCGCGAAGTCCTCGCCGCCGAGCGCGAGGAAGCGCTCGAGCGCGTCGGTGTACGCGTGGGCGGCGTCCGGCTCGTCGTGGAGTCGCGCGGCGAGCGCGTCCATTCCCGCCTCCGCCGACCCGACGCCGGTGCGGCGCGCGAGGTAGGCCCCGAGCGTCTCGCCCGGACGTGTGTCGGTCTCCTGGGGGAGGTAGCCGACGGCGCCGGCGCTCGTGATGCGGCCCGCGTCGGGCTCGTCGAGGCCCGCGAGGATGCGCAGCAGCGTGGACTTGCCGATCCCGTTCGGGCCGACGATGCCCACGCGGTCGCCTGGCCCGACGCGCAGCGACACGCGCTCGAGCACCGTGACGGCGCCGTAGGCCTTCGTGATGTCGTGTGCCGCAAGTGAGCCCGGCACGGGCGGACCTCCTGGTCGAGAGGGGCGAGAAGCGGGTGTGGTCGACCTAGAAGTCCGTCATGGGAGAGCCCGGAGGCTCGCAATCGAGTGTACCGGGTAACGAGAAACGCATGCTCGAGCCGTTCGTCGCGCTTGCGGTCGCCGCATCGGGCACGCTGCTCTTCGCCCACGGCGGCGCGCTCGTGACCGCCGACGCCGACGGGAACTGCGCCCACGAGCTTCCGGTCAGGGGCGACAGCCCGCGCTGGTCGCCCGACGGGACGAAGATCCTGCACACCCGCGGCACCAGCGGTATCTACGTCGTCGACGCCGACGGGACGCACGGCCGCGCCGTCGTGCGCGACCGCAGCGAGTCGGTGCTGCAGACGGCGGCGTGGGCGCCGG
>DASXTR010000133.1:0-2121 GCA_036505325.1 Gaiellaceae bacterium | reverse complement strand
CAGCTCGAGGCGCCGCTCCGCCCAGCGGAGCTCCTGTTCCCAGTCGGCGGCGCCGAGCGCAGCGACCCGCTGCGCGTCCCAGGCAGCGGCCAGCAGCGCGGGATCGTTCAGGCGCTCCGCGATCGCCACCGCCTGCTCGGCGGGTACCCCTGCGTTGCTGGGATCGCTGAAGGCGAGGGCGACCAGCGCACGAGCGAGCGCAGCGCCTCCGGGCTCGGCGAGCCTGAGCGCCTGCTCGATCCAGCGGTCGACGAGCTCTTCCGAGGGACGGTGCGGCCACATGCCGGCGCGGTTGTGCGTTTCGAAGGCGAGCGCGGCGTAGAGCTCGCCGCGCGTGTGGTCGTCTGCCGCGTGCTCGATCGCGCGCTCGAGTGCAGCCCAGAACGCCTCGCCGTCGTAACGCAGGGCGTGCGCCCGTCCGAGCAGCCGCCAGAGCTCGCAGCGCACGTCGTCGCTCGGCGCGATGGTGAGGGCGTTCTGGAGCTGGGCGAGCGCTTGGTCGAGCTCGTAGCGGCTGATCGCGCGCGTCGCACCGATGCGAAGCCACGTCAATGCCTTCTCCCGCAGCCGCGCGAGATCCTCACCGTCGTCCCAGGCGAGGTCGGCGTCGTCGGGCCGCGCCGCCTCGTAGTAGTGGTGCGCCAGCACGGATGCGTACGGCTCGGGCGCCTCGACGGCGTGCTCGAGCCAGTCGGCGGCCCGGGCGTGAAGCCGTGCGCGTCGTGGCTTCGGCACGCTCGCGTAGGCGACCTCCCGCGTCAGCCCGTGCTTGAAGACGAATTCGGAGTCGCCTCGTAGCGACGACGTCTCGCACCGTCGCAGGAGCTCCCGCTCTTCCAGCAGCGCGAAGTCCAGTCGAGGAGCGTCGAGCAGCTGGCGCAAGGCACCACTCGAGAATTGCCGCCCAAGCACGGCTGCGGCTTGGAGGGCGGCCTTCTCGGCCGGCGGAAGCCGGTCGATGCGCGCGGCGAGCACCGCTTGCACCGAGTCGGGCGTCGGGGCCGGGGTCTCGTGCGCGATCGCGAGCAGCTCTTCGGCGAAGAACGGGTTGCCCTCCGCGCGGCCGATGACGAAGCGCCGCGCGTCCTCGCCGATGTTGCCGAGGATCTCTTCAACTTGCTCATCCGACAGCGGCTCGAGCCGGATCAGGTCACCCGGGGGCCGCGCCTCCGGCCGCGCCGTGCTCACCACGAGCAGCGGCGCCCGCACCTGAGCGCCGACACGCGCGAGCAAGTCGAAGAGCGGCTCCTCGGCCCAGTGGACGTCCTCGATCGCAAGCACCGCCGGGCGCGTCGTGGCGAGCTCCTCGAGCAGATCGACCCAGGCCTCGTGAAGCTGGTCGCGGGCGATGAGCGGGTGGAGCTGCGGCGCGACGTCGAGCCCCAGCGTCAGTCCCAGGATGCGGCGGGCGCCGAGCGGTTCGAGTGCGGCGACGGGCGCGGCCGTCTCGCGGAGCCCGAGGTGCTGGCGGAGGATGTCCGCGAACGGGCCGTAGACCGTTGCCCGGCCGGTTGGCAGGCAGCGTCCGGAGAAGAGCAGCGGCTTATCGTGCTCGTGAGCGAGCCGGTCGCAGAACTCGGTCACGAGCCGCGACTTCCCGATTCCGGCCTCGCCGACGATCGCTACCAGACCTGCACGTCCGCGCTCGACGGCGCTGCGGTACCCGGCGCGCAGGACCTCGAGCTCGCGCTCGCGCCCGACGAACGGTGTCTGCCGGCGTGCGTGCGCGCGGACCGCCCATTTGCGCACGAGTGACCGACCGAGCTTCCGTCGCGCGCTGAACTCAAACGTCGCGCGGGTCGCCGCCACAGTTCGTTCGCCCGCGAGTATCTCGCCTCGCGCCGCACCCTGTTCCAGCTCCATCACGCGCGCGACCGCAGCGCCGGTCGTCACCTCGCCGACGAGTGCCTCACCCGTCTCGACCGCGATCCGGACACCGAGGACGTGCTCGAACGTCTCCTCGATTCGGCGGCGCACGGATAGCGCGGCGTCCAGGGCACGCTCTGCGTGGTCTTCCTGCGCGAGCGGTGCACCAAAGGTTGCGACGAGCATCGCGCCGAGCCGGCCCTCGAGGCGCCCTCCGGCTGCCTCGACCTCGTCCTTCGCCACAACCCGCGCTCG
>DASXTR010000132.1:0-16144 GCA_036505325.1 Gaiellaceae bacterium | reverse complement strand
GTGCGGATCCCGTTCAGCGCGCGCGAGGCCGACGCCACCGAGACGTTCGCAAGCCGAGCCACCTCCGCGAGAGTAGGGGCCGAGCCGCCGTCGACAGTGTCCGTCACCTGAGCTGCAAACGATTACTGAGAACGATTACAGCGCGGACTCTACAGATCGCACGGCCCACGTCAAGCGCGAGGGTGGCGGCGCCAACGCACCGCCATGCCCTCCGCGGCAGATGAGTCGACCCCGTTAGCCGACGCGGGTGACCTTCAAGGTCATCGTGTACTCGCCGCTGTCGCTGTAGACGCGCGTGTCGGTGAACGACCCGCCGACTGCGGGCAGCCGGGTCGCGAGGTACACCCGCGAGAACGCGAAGGTCTGCGACCCGAGCAGGTCGTCCGCGGCCCAACTGTCGATGTAGTCCACGGTGTCGCCCATCGTCGTGAACGCCTTCCCGATCCAGTCGATCATGCCGCCGTTCCCGTCGAGCACGCCGCCGATCTTGTGGAAGCCGAGGGCGAGGTCGGCCACCGTCTCGTTCACGTAGCCGAGGTCCTTCTCCCACGCCTGGATGCTGACGCCGATGCCGTTCGGCGCAGCGCCGCCGGCGCACGAGAGGTAGAGGCAGCCCTCCGAGGAGCCGAAGAACGCGGTGTCGCCCGTGTCGATGTCGCCGAAGACGTGGCTGGCCGTCGTCAGCGCGGTCCCGGGCAGTCCCTCCGCGCTGAAGATCCAGAAGGGCTCGTCGGAGCCGAGCCAGTCGATGCCGGTCTCGTCGTTCGCGTGGAACGAGACGGCCTTCACCTGGTACTTCGGCTGGGTCGGGCAGTCCGGGGTGAGGAGGCCGACCGCCACGCGGTCGTTGTCGGACTCCGACGACTCGAGGACGACGCGGGTCGAGTCGGCCGTGAAGCGCACGGGCAGGTAGCAGCCCGTCCGGGGAATGCGGAAGGTCTCCGAGCGCGACGCGCCCGCGTCGAGCGCGGCGTGCGCCGTGCTCCTGATCAGCGCGTTCGTTCCGTTGTCCTGCACCGCGACGCGGAACGCAGGCGCCGCCGCGTTACCGCGGTTCGAGACCGTGTAGCGGAGCTCCCACTCCGTCAGGCTGGCGACCGCGATCGAGCCGCTGATGGTCAGGTTCGGCGCCGTCCTGATCACCGGGTCGCTGTCGATCGGGAGGTCGTCCTGGGCCCCGGCTGCGGCCGAAACCCCAAGGGCGGCCACCGTCAACACGGCCATGACGGCCAGGAGGCGAATCAGGCGCGTGCTCGGGACGCGCCCTTCTGTCGTCGTGCTGCTGTCCATGGCGATCGAGTCTCCTTCGCTGCTGTGGTCAGGCGGATTTGCCTGCTGCGGAGAGAGACACCACGGGACGGCGGTCCATTCCCGAACGTCCACCGGCGCAGGGCGACGAACGTCGCGCTCGTGACGCAGGCCGTCGTGAGCGCGTACGCGAGGAAATGCCGTATACCTGCGAGCAGCCACATCTCCGCCGACGCCGCCGCCGCGCCGCCGAGCTGCACGACGAGGTAGCGGCCCAGCACACCGGGCGCGCGGAACGTCCAGCGGCCGTTCAGGACATAGCCGTTCGCGGCGCCGGCGAGAAACGCGGCCGCCGCGGCCAATGCGGGCGGCGCGGCGGCCGCGGTCAGCGCCGCGTAGGCGCCGAAGCTGAGCGCCGTGTTCGCGACGCCCACGAGCAGGAACCGCGCGAGCTCACCTCGCATTCCCGATCGCGTCCGCCTTGCCTGCGCAGTCGTAGAGCGTGCCGCTCGAGACCGACGCGGACGGGACGGCCGTGCAGTAGGTCTCGACCGTCGACGCCGCTGCGTTGTTCCGCCCCATCGGGCCGAAGCCGCCGCCGCTCCCGAGCAGGAAGTATCGCGCGTCGCCCGAGCGGATCAGCGAGGCCAGGTAGTCGTCCGTCAGCACGGTCTCGCGCCCGGTGAAGCCGCCCATCGAGGCGACCGACTCGCCGCGAATGACGTACGTCGCAGCCTCGGTCTCGCTCGAGACGATGAGCGCGAAGCGCGACGTCGCACCGTGCGCCTTCACGTACGCGAGCGCGCTCTCGATGCCCGACGCGTTGCCGCCGAACCCGCCCGGCCGGCCGCGCCCGAAGCCCGATCCCGAGACGAAGGTCGGGCCGGCGCCCGGGAAGACGCCGTTAACCGCCGCCTTCCACGTCGTCGCCGACCACGCGGTCGGCGCGACGAGGAGCGCGCCCACGCCGACGACGACCGCGGCGGTCGCGACCAGCCTCCGCGCGCGACCGGCGACCGCATCCGGCACAGCGAGCGCGGCGACTACTGCGAGCGCAGCGACGACGCCGACCGCGACGACGCCCTGCAGCCACGACTCGTAGCCGGTCCGGCGCAAAAGGTCGAGCTCGACCCAACCGGACAGCGCGAGCGCCGCCAGCGGCAGCGCGACGCGCCACGAGCCGCGGCGCACGTCGCGCCACAGCGACACCGCGCCGGCACCGGCGAGAGCCGCCGTCGCCGGCGCCAGCGCGGAGAGGTAATACGTGTGGATGATCCCGCTCGAGTAGCTGAAGATCACCGCGGCGGTGAGGAACCAGCCGCCGAGGACGATCAGCGCGCCGCGCTCGCTTCTGCGGCGCAGCGCGAGAGCGAGCGAGACGCCCCCGACGAGTGCCAGCGGCAGCAGCCACGCGCCCTGGTCGCCGAGCGAGTCGTTCAGGAGCCGCCAGAACCCCGGCGTGCCCGAGAACGCACCGCCGAGCCCGCCGCCACGTGACGTCCCGCCCTCCTGGCCGGTGACCCGGCCGAGGCCGTTGTAGCCGAACGCGAGGCTGAGCGCACTGTTGTCCGTCGTGGACCCGACGTACGGCCGGTCCGACGCAGGCGTCAGCTCCACCGCGGCGATCCACGCCCCCGACACGACGACCATGACGACGGCGGTGAGCGCGAGCTGCCAAAGCCGCCGGCCGAGACCGAGCGGCCCAAAGCACAGGTAGGCGAGCCCGAGCGCGGGCACGACGATCGCGGCCGCGAGCATCTTCGTGTTGAACGCGAGCCCGACCAACACGGCGCTCAACAGGAGCGTGCGCAGCCGCCCCGACTCCACCGCCCGCGCCCCGACGTACGCGGCCGCGACGAGTAACAGCGCGAAGAGCGCGTCGGGGTTGTTGTCGCGGTTGACCGCGACCGACACGGGCGAGACCGCCAGCGCGAGTGCGGCGACAAGGCCCGCAACGCGGCCGAAGAACCGGGCGACGAGGAGGTACAACAGCCCGACCGCGGCAACTCCGGCGAGCGCCTCCGGCACGAGCAGCGACAGCGACGAGTAGCCGAACAGCTTCGCACTCGCCGCCTGCACCCATAGCGCGAGCGGCGGCTTGTCGACCGAGACGAGGCCGCCCGCGTCGAACGAGACGAAGAAGAAGTTGTGCCAGCTCGCCAGCATGCTGCGGACGGCGCCCGCGTAGTACGTGTTCGCGTAGCCGTTCTGGCTCAGCTTGTGGAGGTCGAGCACCGCAGAGAGCGCGAGCACTCCCGCGAGCGCCGCGTGATGCCACGTCAGCGCGAGCCGGCGGACGGCGACGAGCGGTGCGGCGAGCGCCGTCATGCTGCCACCGCCACGGGTGCGCGGCCGCGGCCGCGCCAGAACGACCTCCGGACGCGCCACAGCCCGCGCACGTCGCCGGCGATCGTAGGGAGCAGATCGACCCGCGAGTCGAGGTCCTCGATCCAGTCGACCGGCACCTCGTGGATGCGCAGGCCGTTCCGCTCGGCGAGCAGCAGGAGCTCGGTGTCGAAGAACCAGCCGTCGTCTTCGACGAGCGGCAGCAGGCGGCGCGCGACGTCGGCGCGGACGGCCTTGAAGCCGCATTGCGCATCCGAGAACCCGGCCCGGAAGCCGGCGTGGATGAGCGCGTTGTAGCCGCGCGACAGCACCTCCCGCTTCACCCGCCGGCGCACGTGCGCGTGGTGCGCAAGGCGCGTGCCGATCGCGACCTCGCTGTGCCCGGAGAGAATCGGCGCGACGAGCGGAAGGAAGCTCTCGAGGTTCGTCGACAGATCGACGTCCATGTACGACACGACGTCGGCGCCGCTCGCGAGCCACGCGGTCCGGAGCGCGAGTCCTCGCCCTTTCCGCTCGAGGCGCAGGACGCTCACCTCCGGATGGCGGCCCGCGAGCAGCGCCGCGACCTCGGGCGTGAAGTCGCGGCTCGCGTTGTCCGCGATCGCGACGCGGTAGCGGAACGGGAACTCGCGCTCGAGGTAGTCGAGCAGGAGCTCGACGTTCGGCTCGAGCGCCGCCTCCTCGTCGTGGACGGGGACGACGATCTCGACCGTCTGCCGGTTCGCGTTCATCCGTTCGTTCCGTCCAGCATGTAGCCGGCCTGCCGGACCGTCTTGATCAGCGGCGGCCCGCCGACCGCAAGCTTTCGCCGCAGGTAGCTGACGTACGTCTCGACGACGTTCGGGTTGCCGTCGAAGTCGCGGCGCCAGACCTCTTCGAGGATCTGCGTCCTCGAGAGCACACGCCGCGGGTTGAGGAGGAAGTACCGCAGCAGCGCGAACTCGGTCCGCGTCAGGCGGACCGGCACGCCGCCGCGGTACACCTCGTGGCGGCCCTCGTCGAGGACGACGTCCGCGTAACGAAGCACGTCCTTCACGTCGTCGGGGCCGTCTGGCCGTTCTGCGTCGAGGGGGCGACCGGTCGCGGGGGCGTCGTGCCGTCCGGGAGCGCACCGCCCGGCAGCGGTCCGTTCCGACCGGACGGCGGCCCCGGCCTGAGCTGCCGGCACGCCTGCAGCGCCTGCTGCACCTTCGCGTTGCGGAAGTCCGGGCGCTTTCCGCGTGTCAGCGTCACGCCGCTCTTCGCCATGCACGCCTCGAAGTCCGCGAACCCGCCGGACGAGGGCGGCGCGCCGCCGTTCTGCAGCCCCTGTCCCGCCGCCGACGCCGTCGAGCCGCCGCCGCGGCCGACGACGAAGACGACGGCGAGAGCGGCGATCATGACGGTCGCGACGCCGACGGCGATCGACTTCTTCAGTTGAGTGGTCATGTGCCGCAGACAAGCCGCCGACGCTGAGAGCCGCCTGTGACCGCGGTAAGAAGCACCTAAGAGAGCGAAATGCTTACGGAGTTCACAGCGGTTTCTCAGCCACGGCTGTTTGCATGAGCGCGAGACGTCGATCGAGAGGAGATCGGATGACGAAGACGCTCACGAAGGTCGTGCTCACGCTGACGCTCGCCGCCGCGGTCGCGGTCGCGGCGGGCGCGGGGCCGGCCGCCGCCCACGGCGGTGGCGGGAGCGGCAAGCATCTCGGCGCGGTGAGCACGACGAAGCTCGTCAACGCGGCTGCGAAGCAGCTGAACGTGACGAGCGCCAAGCTGAAGACGGCGATCCTCGCATCGGCCAACGCGCGCATCGCTGAGGCTCTCGCGGACGAGGACATCGATGCGGCCGAGGCCGCCGACCTGAAGGACGAGGCGGCCGACAATCTCAACGTCGCGTACTCGCTCAGCCGGGCGAGCACCGTGGCGAAGGAGCTCGGCATCGGCACGACGGCGCTCAACGACGGCTTCCGTGCCGCTCGAAAGGCGCTGATCCTCGCGCAGATCGACGACGCCCTCGCAGACGGCGACATCGACGCGACGCAGGCGGCCGACCTGAAGTCGCAGGTCAACAGCGCAACGCTGCCCGGCTACAAGCAGTCGAGCCTCGGCGGCTTCGGCCACGGCGGCGGCCGCGGCTTCCGCAGGTAGGCCACGCACTCCGGAGTGAGGGCATGGCCAATTCGGCCATGTCCCCACTCCGGAGTCGGGGTCAGAACGGGAACGGGTGCGGGCCGCTCTGGACGGTGATCCAGTGCAGCTCGGTGAACTCGTTCAGAGCGGCGGTGCCGCCGAAGCGGCCGAGGCCGCTCGCCTTGACGCCGCCGAACGGCATCTGCGGCTCGTCGCCGACGGGCTGGTCGTTGACGTGCACGATGCCGGCCTGGATCCGTTGCGCGAGCGAGAACCCCTTGTCGTTGTCGCTCGTGAGGATCCCCGACGCGAGGCCGTACGTCGTCGCGTTCGCCCGCTCGACGGCCTGGTCGGCGTCGTCGACGACCTCGATCGCGGCGACCGGGCCGAATGTCTCGCGCCGCGCGAAGTCGGAGTCCTCGGGCACGTCGGAGAGAAGCGTCGGCTCGTAGCAGGATCCCTGCGCAGCGCCGCCGGCGAGCACCTTCGCACCCTTCGCCACCGCGTCGTCCACGCGCTCCTTCACCATCTGCAGCGCGCTCTCGTTGATCAGCGGCCCGATGATCGTGTCCTGTTCCTTCGGATCGCCGACCTTCAGGCCCTTCGTCTTCTCGGCGAGGCGCGCCGTGAACTCCTCTGCGATCGGCCGTTCGACGATGATCCTGCGCGCCGACATGCAGATCTGGCCCTGGTGGAGGAACGCGCCGAAGGCGGTCGCGTTGACGGCGTACTCGAGGTCGGCGTCGCGGAGGACGATCAGCGGGTTGTAGCCGCCGAGCTCGAGCACGAGCCGCTTCAGGTGCCGGCCTGCGGCCTCGGCCAGCCGCCGTCCCGTATCGGTCGAGCCGGTGAAGTTGATCACCCGCACGCGCGGGTCCTCGACGAGCGCGTCGCCGATGGGCCCCGCCTCGCCCGGCGCGTGCGTGACGACGTTCAGGACGCCGGCGGGCAGCCCGGCCTCGGAGAAGATCTCGCCCCAGAGCAGGCCGCCGACGTACGGCGAGAGCTCCGACGGCTTCAGGACGACGGTGTTGCCCAGCGCGAGCGGCGCCGCGATCGACCGCGCCGACAGGATGAGCGCGGCGTTCCACGGCGCGATCGCGCCGACGACGCCGACCGGGCGCCGGAGGCCCATCGCGAATGCGCCGGTGTCGGACGGGATGACCTCCCCCATCGGCATGTACGGCATCGCAGCCGCCTGCCGGAAGAGCCCCGGCACGAAATGGAGCTGGAACATCGCGAAGCCGAACGTGCAGCCCGTCTCGCGCGTCAGCCACGAGCCCACGTCCTCGGCGCGACTCTCCAGCACCTCGGCGGCCTTCAGGAAGATCCGCTGCCGTTCGGCCGGCGGCGTCTGCGACCACGCCGGAAACGCGGCCGCGGCCGCGTCGATCGCGCGACGGGCGTCCTCGCGCCCACCGGCCGCGACGCGCGCGACGACGTCGCCGGTGAACGGATCGCGGTCCTCGAAGGTGTCGCCCCCCGAGGCGCCGGTCCACTCGCCCGCGATGAACTGCTGCGCCTCGCGGGCCTCGGTCACGGTGCTCATCTCGCCTCCTGTTCGTTTCGACAGGTGTTGTATACATCGGCCATGGCGGCTACCGGGGAGGTCGCGGTGCGCCTGCGCGGCGCGCGCCTGGCGGACGCCCTCGTGCCCGTCCTCTCGATCGCGGCGGCGCTCGCGCTGTGGGAGCTCGTGACGCGGACCGGCCTGATCTCGGAGCGCGACCTGCCCTCGATGAGCTCGACCGTCCGCGAGCTCTGGGCGCTCGTCCAGACCGGCGACTTCTGGTCCGCGTTCCTCCACACCGTGCGCGGCTGGGCGATCGGGCTCGGACTCGCGACCGCGCTGGCCGTGCCGATCGGCATCGCGCTCGGCTCGAGCCCGTTCGCGGCAAGCGCGTTCCGCGTCCCGATCGAGTTCCTGCGGCCGATCCCGTCGGCCGCCCTGATTCCGCTCCTCTTCCTCACGCTCGGGACGAACCTGAGGAGCGAGATCTTCCTCGCCACGTTCGGGGCGTTCTGGCCGCTGCTCGTGCAGACGATGTACGGCGTGCGCGACGTCGATCCCCTGGCGCTCGAGACGGCCCGCTCTTTCGGCGTCCGGCCGCTCGAGCGGCTAGTCCGGATCACGCTGCCGAGCTCGGTGCCGTACATCGCCACCGGGCTGCGGATCTCCTCGACCGTCTCGCTGATCCTCGCGTTCACCGCCGAGCTCTTCATGGGCACACCGGGGCTCGGCCAGGCGGTCAACATCGCGTCGTCGTTCGGTCTCGAGACCCAGCTCTACGCGCTCGCGCTTGCGACCGGCTTCCTCGGCGTCGCGATCCACATCGCGATGACGCAGCTCGAGCGGCGCGCACTGCGCTGGCACCCCTCGCAACGGCCGGCCGCTGCATGACGCGGGGGACGTATCGCGCGCTGAAGGTCGCTTCGGAGGTCGCGGTGCCGGTCGCGATCCTCGTCGCGTGGCAGCTCTGGACGGTCCAGGCGCACAACCCGAAGTTCCCGCGGCTCTCGACGATCCTGCACACGTTCCAGGACATGTGGCTCTTCTCGCAGTTCGGGACGAACGTCGTGCCGAGCCTCGAGCGGATCGGCCTCGGGTTCGGGATCGCCGTCGTCGTCGGCGTCGCGCTCGGCCTCCCGCTCGGGCTGTCGCCGCTCGCGCGCAAGGCGGCGATGCCGCACATCGAGTTCTGGCGCGCGATGCCGCCGCCGGCGCTGCTGCCGATCTCGGTGCTCCTGCTCCACTCGATCGGGAACCGCCAGAAGGTCGCGTTCATCGCGTTCTTCTGCGTCTTCCCCGTGTTGCTGAACACGATCGACGGGGTGCGCGGCATCGACCCGACGCTGATCGAGACGGCGCGCTCGTACGGCGTCCCACGGCGGGAGCGGATCCGGCGGCTCGTCCTCCCCGCGGCGCTGCCGCAGATCTCGGCCGGGATGCGCACGAGTCTCTCGCTGGCCGTGATCACGATGGTCCTCTCGGAGTACTTCTCGTCGACGAGCGGCGTCGGCTACGTGCTGCTGATCTCGAAGAACACGTTCCAGCTCGCGCCGATGTGGGCGGCGATCGTCCTGATCGGCGTGCTCGGCTACCTCCTCAACGTGCTCTTCATCCTCGTCGAGCGGCGCCTGCTCGCATGGCACCGCGGCTGGCGGATGGCGACCCCCGTCTGATGGTGGATGCCACGAGATCGGTCGTCCGGGGGCGTGAGCTGGTCGCGCTGGGGCGCGGCGGCGTGCCGCCGGCGAGGGCAGCGCCATCGGTGGCGGTGCGACGGCGTGCAGCGGACGCGCCCGCGGCGGCCGCCGCGCGGCCGGTGCGGGTGCGTCCGCGGCCCAGACCGGCCAGATCGCGCAGCCGGGCGGGCGAGATCGGGGTATCGACCATCTAATGCTCGCGGTCAACCACCTCGGTAAGACCTACGGCGCCGGCGAGAAGGCGACGCACGCCGTCGGCGACGTGAGCTTCACGCTCGAGGAGGGCGAGTTCGTCTGCGTCGTCGGCCCGTCGGGGTGCGGGAAGACGACGCTGCTGAAGTGCGTCGCGGGGCTGCTCCGCCCGAGCCGCGGCGACGTCGTCCTGCGCGGGAGGCGCGTGACGGCGCCGCCGGAGGAGATGGCGCTCGTCTTCCAGGAGTACAGCCGGTCGCTGATGCCGTGGGCGTCGGTGCGGAGCAACGTGCTGCTGCCGCTGCGGCACAAGCGCCTGTCGCGCAGCGAGCGCGCGCGGCTCGTGGAGGAGTCGCTCGAGGCGGTCGGCCTCACGCGGGTCATCGACCGCTACCCGTGGCAGCTCTCCGGCGGGATGCAGCAGCGGGTCGCGATCGCCCGTGCGCTCGCCTACCAGCCGCAGGTGCTGCTGATGGACGAGCCGTTCGCGTCCGTCGACGCGCAGACGCGCGGCGATCTCGAGGACCTGATCCTGCGCGTGCGGGAGCGGTACGGGATCACGATCCTCTTCGTCACGCACGACATCGACGAGTCCGTCTACCTCTCGGACCGCGTGATCGTGCTCACCCACTCGCCGACCGAGGTGAAGGAGGTCGTGGCGGTCGACCTGCCGAGCCCGCGCGACCAGATCGCGACGAAGGAGCTGCCGGAGTTCACGCAGCTCAGGGCGCACGTGTACCGCCTGATCAAGCGGGAGCAGGCGGCGCCGGACGCGCTCATACTTACGGGCGCAACTCCGGGGGCTGACGCCCCCGAGGGAAGCGGGCGCCGGGCGGAGCCCGGCACCCTCTTATGGTCGGGGCCGACAAGCGGCCCCTTAGCAGGCGAGACCACGAGAGAGGACGAGAGATGAATCGAGTTGGTCAGGTGCTCGGGATCGTGGCGCTGGTGTGCGCGCTCGCCGGCGGCACGGCATCGAGCGCGCCGGGCAAGACGCGCACGACGAAGCTCACGACGATCACTGTCGACACACTGCCGATCGCGAACGCATTGCCGATGGACCTCGGAATCAAGAAGGGCTTCTTCGAGAAGCAGGGCATCGAGATCAAGAAGAACACTCTGCAGAGCGGCAACGACGTCGTGCTCGCGCTTGCGAACCACAACGGCGAGATCGGCTACCTCGGCTTCGTGCCGATGTTCATCGCCCGCACGCAGGGGATCCCGGTCACGCTGGTGTCCGCGAGCGAGGTCGAAGGGACCTCGGAAGCCGACAACTGGCAGAACATCCTCGTGAAGGGATCGAGCTCGATCCGCACACCGGCCGACCTGGCCGGCAAGACCATCGCGGTGAACGCGCTCAAGGGCGTCGGCGAGGTGATGATCAAGGCGGCGCTCAAGAAGGTCGGCGTCGATCCGACGTCGATCAAGCTGCTCGCGCTGCCGTTCCCGTCGATGCGGACGGCGCTCAACAACGGGCAGGTGGACGCAATCTGGACGCCCGAGCCGTTCCTGTCCCAGGCGCTCAACATCGACGGCGCGCGCATCGTGATGGCGCCGGGGCCGGTGCTCGGCCGGTTCTGGCCGATCGGCGGCTATGTCGCACTGGACGACTGGGCGACGAAGAACCCTGACCTGGCGGCGAAGTTCCGCGCGGCGATCAACGAGTCGCTCACGTACGCGCAGGCGCACTCGGACGAGATCCGCGCGCTCCTTCCACCCGCGACGCAGAACGTCCGGCTGCCGATCTGGAGCCCGCTCGTCGACCGCTCGAAGCTGATCCAGCTCGCGAAGTACACGAAAGAGTTCGGCGTCATCTCGACGTTGCCGAACTTCGCGAAGCTCGTCCCGAGCAGCATCTCGAGCGGCAAGAACCTCCAGGCGACCCTGGGGGCGAACTTCGTGACGTTGCGGCTCGACGGCAAGGTCGTGACGCAGCTCGCGGCCGGCAAGTACACGTTCGTCGTGACCGACGCGTCGAAGACGGCCGCGTTTCGGCTGGTCGGCCCCGGCGTGAAGAAGAGCACGAGCGTGAAGGGCACCGGCCGCAGCACGTGGACGCTCACGCTCAAGAAGGGCACATACAGGTACAGCAACGGCCGCATCTCGCGGACGTTCAAGGTGGTCTAGCGAAGAAACGCTTGTGCACCCGAGCACGATGACAACGCTCGTGCTCGGGTGCATGGCCTCCGGTACTGCGAGTTCAGGCGCTTCAGGCGCAGCCCGACGCGAGCGAGAGCGCGCGACACACGTCGGTCATCCGTTCGACAGACAATCGCGTGATCCGCTCGCGGAAGAGCTCTTTGGGCATCGTCGTCACGTTGTCGAGCGACAGGGCGCAGTCCTCCGGCATGCCGTCCCTCTGATCGAGCACGACCTCGGTCGGGATCTCGCGGATCGTCCGCGTCGCGGGAACGGCGAGCACCGAATGCAGAACGGGGATCGCCGCCTGCCGCGTCAGGACGAGAAACGGGCGCCGGCCTGCGTCCGGGTGCTCCACCCACCACACCTCGCCGCGCGCTACCAGGGCTCCGCCCGAATGGCCGCGACTGCACCCTGGCGCGTCCACGCGTCCGGCTCCGGCGCAGGGCGGCGCTCGTAGCCGGAGACGATCGCGGCGTCGACGGCACCTTCGTCGCCGTTTCCGAGTAGGAGATCGACGGCCTCGCGGATCAAGTCGGATCGGGAGCGGCCCGAAACGGAAGCCCGCTGGTCCAGTGCTGCGAGGCGTGCGTCGTCGAGTTGGATGAGCGTCTGGCGCCGAGCCATCACCATATTGTGCCATATGGCCGTCAGTCAGGCTCGACGTCGATCTCGAGCAGGAGCGGCGTATCGCGGTCGCGCAGCGTCGGGACCACCTCACGGAGTGCCGCTGCTGCATCGGCCACGTCGACGCGCCGGGCGTCGCAGCCGAAGCCGCGGGCGATCGCGGCAATGTCGACCTCGCCGAAGGACGGCCACGGGCCCGCGCCGCCTGCGCCTGCGGCGAGCTGATCCATGATCCGGTACCCACCGTTCTTCAGCACGACGAAGAGCACGCCGACGCGGTAGTGCGCGGCGGTCCAGAGGCCGTGGATCCCGAAGAGCGTCGAGCCGTCGCCGACTACGGCGACCACCGGGCGGTTCGGGAGCCCCATGCGCAGCCCGATCGCAGCCGAGAGGCCCCACCCGAGGCCGCCCATCGCCGCGCTGACGAAGCCGAGCGGCCGGCGGGCGGGGATGCGGTAGGTCAGCTCGACCTGGTTCGACGGGCACTCCTCGACCAGGACGACGTCCTCTGGGACGCGCTCGCCCAGCGCTCGCAGGACCTCGCCAGCCTTGCCGGGCGCGGGGTCCGGCCACCGCGGCCGCGTGAACTGCGTCGAGGCGGGCCGTGTCACGCGCGCGGCTAGCGCGCTGCAGACCGCGGCCGGCGACGCGAGCACGGCGAGATCGACTGCGCTCCGATGCGCCTCGTCGGGATCGTCGGTGACGACGGCGAACCGCGCGCGCAACGCGAACGGCCCCTCGTGGTAAGGGCTCTGGCGGAGGACCGGCGCGCCGACCGCGAGCACGAGGTCGTACGGTGCGAGCGTCTCGCGCAGGCGCGGCCGGTCGAACGGCAGCAGCCCCGCCCACTGCCGGTGATCCTGCGGGAACCCGGCCTGGCCGCTGAACGCCTCCTGGTAGACCGGCGCGCCGAGGCTCTCGGCGAGTGTGACGAGCGCGGCCCACTTCTCTTCCGTGTCCATGCGCGCCCCCGCGACGAGCGCGGGCCGCTCGGCGCGCTCGAGCAGGTCCGCGAGCGCGCCGACGGCCTCCTCGTCGAACGTCGCCGGGCGGAGCACGCGTGCGGGCGCGGCCACCTCGTGCGGCTCGCCGGCCGGCTCGAGCCAGTCGCCCATCGGCACGACGACGACCGCAGGGCCGCGCCGCGTCTCCGCCTCGTGGTACGCGCGCTCGAGCGCCCCGACGACGTTCTGCGCGCGCGCCGGCTCCTCGAACCAGACCGGATAGTCGCCGGCGAGGCCGCGTAGCTTTCCCGCGAGGAACGGCTCGAACTGGATGTGCCGCCGGTCCTGCTGGCCGACGACGATCACGAGCGGCGTGCGGTTCACGCGCGCGGTCGAGATCGCGTTGACCGCATTCCCGAACCCGGCCGTCGTGTGCAGGAGCACGAACGACGGCCGCCGTCGCGCGAGCGCGTACCCGGAGGCCATCGAGACCACCGCGCCCTCGTGCAACCCCAGCACGAAGCGCAGGTCGTCAGGCAAGTCGCTGAGGAACGGAACCTCGGTCGACCCGGGGTTCGAGAAGATCGAGGTCAGGTCGCGGCGCCGGAGGAAGTCCAGCGTCGCGTCGCGAACCGTCAGCCCCACACTTCCTGCGCGACCTCGACGATGAGCCGCAGCTTCGCCCACTGCTCGTCGTGCGTCAGCTCGTTGCCCTCGACGGTCGACGAGAAGCCGCATTGCGGCGAGAGGCACAGCTGCTCGAGCGGCGCGTACCGAGATGCCTCCTCGATGCGCCGGAGCAACTCGTCGCGCGACTCGAGCTCGCCGCGCTTCGTCGTGACGAGACCGAGCACGACCTGCTTCTCGCCCTTCGGCAGGAGGCGCAGCGGCTCGAAGCCGCCCGAGCGCTCGTCGTCCCACTCCATGAAGAAGCCGTCGACCTCGAGCTCGTGGAAGAGCGCCTCGGCGACGAAGTCGTAGCTCCCCTCGGCCGCCCATGAGGACCGGAAGTTTCCGCGGCACATGTGCGTCGTGACGCTCATCCCCTCGGGCCGCCCCGCGAGCGCCTCGTTGATGTGGTGGATGTACTCGACGTGCTGGTGCTCCGGGTCGCCCCCGATCGACGCGATGTACTCGCGCTGGTGCGGGTCGTTCATGTACGCGAGGCTCGTGTCGTCGAACTGGAGGTACGTGCAGCCGAGCTCGCCGACCCGGCGCACCTGCTCGCGGTACGCCGCGACGAGATCGGCCCAGAACGAGTCGAGGTCGGGATAGATGTCGGGGTCGATCGCCGCCTTGCCGCCGCGGTAGTGCACCATCGACGGCGACGGGATCGTCAGCTTCGGCACGTTCGTCGTCGTCTGCTGCAAGAAGCGGAAGTCGTCGCCGAAGATCGTCTTCGACACGCCGAGCTTGCCGTCGACGTGCAGTGCGGCCGGCGTGAACTCGATGTCGCCCTGCGGATTGTGGAACTTGACCGAGATGTGCCCGGCTTCCTTCGTGATGCCGTCGAGCTGGTAGATGAAGTCCATGTGCCACGACGCGCGGCGGAACTCGCCGTCGGTCGCGGACTGCAGCCCGACCTCTTCCTGCCTGCGCACGATCTCGCGGATCGCCTCGTCCTCTGCGCCGCGCAGCCCGGCCGCGTCGATCCCGCCGGCGGCGAACTCGTCGCGCGCCTTCAGGAGCTGCGGCGGACGGAGCAGCGACCCGACGTGGTCGGCGCGGAAGGGCGGCTTCGTACGGGCGCCCGGCCGCGCGGCCGTCTGCGTCTGCTCCATGCCGGAGACGCTAACGGACGGCGTACACTCGCGTCGCGATGCGAACGCTCGACCTTCTGCGGGAGCTGGTCGAGATCGAGTCGCCGACCTACTCGCCGGGGGTCCGTGCGGTTGCGGAGCGCATGACACGCGAGCTGGAGGCGCTCGGCGGGCGCGTCGAGCTCCTGCCGGGCGAGCACCTGCGCGCGGAGTTCGACGGGGACGGCGCACCGCTGCTCCTGCTTGGCCACACCGATACCGTCTGGCCGGTCGGCACGCTCGCATCGATGCCGTTCCGCGTCGACGGCGCGCGGGCGTACGGCCCGGGCGTCTACGACATGAAGGCATCGCTCGTGCTCCTCGTCGAGGCTGTCCGCCTCGCGGGCGAGCGCCGGCGTGCACTCCGCGTGTTCCTGACCGCCGACGAGGAGAAGGGCAGCGTGACCGGGAAGTCGTTCCTCGAGGAGGCAGCGGCGGACGCGGCCGCGGCGTTCGTGGTCGAGCCGCCGAACGCCGCGGGGAACCTGAAGACGGCGCGGAAGGGGATCGGCCGCTTCCGCCTCCACGTCACGGGCCGGGCCGCCCACGCCGCCGAGCCGTCCCACGGGGCGAGCGCGATCGACGAGCTCGCCCGCCAGATCCTCGAGCTGAAGCGGCTCGGCGATCCGTCCGGCGGGGTGACGGTGAACGTCGGCGTCATCCGCGGCGGCACGGCCGAGAACGTCGTCGCGGCCGAGGCGGTCGCGGAGTTCGACGTACGCGTCCCGAGCACCGCCGACCGCGACCTGATCGAGGCGGAGCTCGCCGCGCTGCGGCCGACCACACGCGGCACCGAGGTGCGACTCGAGGGCGGGTGGACGCGGCCGCCGCTCGAACGCTCGCCGGGCGCAGCCGCGCTGTTCGCGCAGGCGCGCGAGCACGGGCGCGCGCTCGGCCTCGGCCTGCACGAGACGTCGGCCGCCGGCGGCTCCGACGGCAACCTCGTCGGCGCGGTCGGCGTACCGGTCCTCGACGGGCTCGGGGCGCAGGGCGGGGGCGCCCACGCCCGCGACGAGCACGTCGAGCTCGCGTCGATTCCGGTGCGCGCGGAGCTCCTCGCGCACCTCCTGGTCGACCCCGGTCTCTAGGGAGTATCTTCGCGCTTTCGACTCGTGGGAGGTGGTTGGTATGGCTGCCGAAGCGGATGACCGCGCGATGATCTCGGAGCGTATCGCTCCGGGCATGCTCCCGAGGGTCCTGAGCTCGCTGGACATGTCGATCATCTTCCTGGCGATCGTGCTCTTCATCGTCCAGGCCTCGGTGATCCAGCCGGCCGGGCCCACCGCATTCACCTACTGGATCCTCGGCTTCGTCCTGTTCCTGATCCCGGGCGCGTTCGTCACGGCGCAGCTCGGCCAGATGTTCCCGCAGGAGGGGTCGCTCTACGTCTGGACGCAGAAGGCGCTCGGTCCGTTCTGGGGCTTCTTCGCCGGCTTCTGCGCCTGGTGGCCCGGCGTGCTCGTGATGGTCGCGACGTCGGACCTCGTCGTGACGATCTGGCAGTTCATCGACAAGGGCGCGCTGCCGA
>DASXTR010000131.1:0-3477 GCA_036505325.1 Gaiellaceae bacterium | reverse complement strand
TCTCTGCAGCGTGGTGCGGAGCTCTCTACAGCGTTGCGCAAGCATTACTCCTCCTTCGATCGGATTGTGCGGATCGGGTATGTCACTCGGAGGAGCGGGCGGCCCGTCACCGAGCCGCCCGCTCATCAGCGCATGCTCCGAGGCGCTACCCCGAAGGGGTGCCTAGAAGGGGCAGTTGCCGGGACTCGGCTCGTCGATCCGCCGGCCCGCGCCCTTGGGGACGAGCGAGGTCACATAGACGACGGCATCGACGCTGCCCTCGTTGCGGACGACGTGGACGTCGCCGCCGTCGTCGATAAAGCCTGACCCTGCCGCGACGAGGTGTGGTGTGCAGGTCGGATCGTCTCCGTGGTAGAGCGTCAGCACACCGGACTTGACGACCACGATGCTCGGCCCGGGATGCGAGTGCCAGCCGAACGTTCCGCCCGGCACGATCCTGTTCTCGAGGACGTGGACGTCGGTGGCGCCCTTGGTGTCGATGCGGGCCTGCCAGTGCGGCGTGAGCGTCTTGGCGTGGATCTCGTCGAACGCCCCGACCGCGAAGACCGTGCTGGTCACCCCCACGATGGGCGTCGCCAGCGCCGTCGCCGCGATCACGAGCACCGCGAGGAACCCCGCACCGCCGATGAGCTTCTTCACGTTGGCTCCCTTCGTCGCTTGCCGACAAGCTCGCGGAGCGCGGCCGGCGGCGAAAGCTGGAAACCTCAGGTCTTTGCCGACAACAGGCGCGCGAGCTCGGAGCGCGACCGCACGCCGAGCTTCCGGTACACGCGCGTCAGCGCCGTCTCGACGGAGTGGTCGGTGAGGAAAAGCGCAGCTGCCACCTCGCGGTTGGTGCGGCCCTCCGCGACGAGCTCGGCGATCCGGCGCTCGGCTTCCGTCAGGTCGCCGCGCGCCGGCGCGCGGCCGCCGATGCGCGCCAGCTCGGCCCGCGCCTGGTCGGCCCAGAGCGGCGCGCCGAGCCGCTCGAACGCCGCGAGCGCCTCTTCGAGGGTCGTGCGCGCGGCGGCCCGCCGCTTCGCGCGCCGCTGTGTCTTGCCGAGCGCAAGCAGCGTGCGCGCGCGCTGGAACGGATCCGTGCTGCGAGCGTGTTCGGCGAGCGCGCGCTCGAAGCTCGGAAACGCGCCCTCGAAATCGCCGCGCGCCGCGAGCAGGAGCCCGCGGCTCCGCGCGAGGATCGCGAGCGCCCACGCTCGGTCGAGCGCGTCGGCGCGCTCCTGCCAGGTCGCCAGAATCTCCTCGGCCTCGCCGAGGTCGCCGACGGCGATCAGCGCTTCGAGCAGGTCACCGAGCTCCAGGCGCTCTGCCGGGTCGAGCATGAAGGCGTTGCGAAGCTCGTGCGAACGTCGCAAGTGAACGAGCGCCGCGTCGGCGTCTCCGAGCGACAGCTCGACGAAGCCGAGCACCCAGCTGTGGCCCGACTGGCCGATGCCGATGCCCTCGGCTTCCGCCCGGGCCAATGCGCGCTGCGACCGCGCGCGCGCGTCGGCGATCCGGCCGCGGTGCGCAGCACTGACGGCAGCCGGAAACTCATACGGCGGAAGCATGCGGCCGAGCTGCGTCCAGAGGTCCAACGAGGCGGTCGTGTACGGGTCCGCCTCGTCCCAGTTCGCCGCCCGGCACTCGACCAGGCTCAGGAACCAGAGCGCCTCCGCCTCTCGCGCCGCGTCGTTCCGCGCCCTCACGACATCGAGGACCTCCTGGAACAGCTCGCGCGCGCGGTCGAGATCCGCCGACCAGAGGAGCTGCCAACCGAAGACGGCCGTCGGACCGTCGTCGAGCGGCCACGCCGAGAGCGATCGCTCGAGCGAGAGCGCCTCTTCCATCTCAGCGACCGGGATGCCGCGTCCGGCGTTGAAGTGCATGAGGCCGTAAGCCGCGAGCGCGCGGCAACGGAGGACAGCGTCGCCGACACGCGAGGCGGCGCGCACGGCGAGCTCTCCGTGACCGACGCCGCGCTCGATCCCTTCGCTCCAACGCATCAGCGCGGCGATGCCGAGGTGGATCGTGGCCTGGAGCGCATCGTCGCCCTCGGCTTCCGACAGAGCCTCGCGGTAGAGAGCGACGGCGTCTTGCGGGCTTGCCTCGACGCCGGCCAGATGCGCCACGATCGTTGCGCGCTCATTGCCCGGCGCCGCCACGGCACGCGCCTCCTCGAGCAAGGCCGCCGCTCGAGCGCCGTCACCGGCGCGGTTGTGCATGTCGGCCGCGCTGAACAGGCGCCGGCGAGCGTCATCCGGACTCGACGGAGGCGTGAGGCGAAGCGCCTGCTCGGCGAGTTCGGCGGCGGCCGCCGGCGCGCCGCGCGCATGTGCCGTTCGCGCGGCATCTTCGAGGGCCGCGGCGACGTCGGTGTCGGGCTCGGCCGTGGCCAGCGCGAGGTGGCGGGCTCGTTGCTCGGAGGACGGAACGACCTCGGCGAGCCGTGCGTGTAGCGACCGGCGGCGCGCCGGCGTCTGGCGTGCGGCGACCGCAGACGCCAGCAGCGGATGCGTGAATCGCACGCGCTCACCGTCGAGCTCGAGAACCCTCGCCGCGAGCGCCTCCGCGAGCCCGGCCTCGAACGGAGCGTCGCCGAGCGCCTCTGCGACGACGACGACGGTGGGGTCCGCGAGCGCCGCGACGACGCGAACGACCTCGAGCGCCGCGGGGCCGAGGTCGTCGATGCGCGCGTGGAGGAGCTCGTCGAGGTCGGAGGGAATCGGGAGCTCCTCGCCGGGCGCAAGTGTCCCGCCTCTGCGCTGAAGGGCGGATGCAACCTCGAGCGCGAAGAAAGGGTTGCCGCGCGAGGTCTCCCAGATTCTGATCAGGGTCGGACGCGGGAACGTCGCGTCCAGGCGGACGCGTAGCAACTCGTGGAGCGCGCCGACGCTCAAGCCGCCGACGTCGACGGTTCGCAGCCGGTCCTCGGGGACGGCGCGGCGAAGCCACGGTGGAGCGTGGCCGCGGACCGCCAGCAGCGCGGCGACCGGCTCCCCGTCGAGGCGCGAGAGTGCAGACTGGAGTGCCGCGCGCGACGCGGCGTCCAGCCACTGGACGTCGTCGACCGCGAGGCAGACGGGAGCGTCCGCGGCGAGCAGTCGCAGCGCGCCGAGGAACGCCGCGGCGACCGCGCGGTCGTCTGCGAACGCCTCCGGCCCGCCGAGCAGCAACGCGGCCTCGAGCGCACGCTGCTGGATCGGCGGCAGCTCGGGCAACACGTCGGCCGCGGCGTTGCCGAGGAGGTCCGTCACACCGACGAAGGACGACCCCGTCTCGGCCTCCGAAGGTCGCGACGACAGGATTCGGTACCCGCGGCCCGCCGCGGCATCGACGCCGGCCAGCCAGAGTGACGTCTTCCCGATCCCGGCCTCGCCTGTCAGCACGGCGGCGTTCGGAAGCTCCTCGCGCGCGTCGAGCACTCGGACGATGGCTCCGAGCTCCGCTTCTCTGCCGACGAGTTGCCGGGCTCTGACGGACACGTCGTCATTATCTGCG
>DASXTR010000130.1:0-48487 GCA_036505325.1 Gaiellaceae bacterium | reverse complement strand
ACCACTCCGCGGGCAGATACAGGCGCCAGCCCAGCAGCGTGCCGCGCGCGCCGACGGCATGCACGCTGACCGTGATCTGACAGTTACCGATCTTGCCCAGCGTGCCCGAGTACTGGCGCTTCACCCCCGGCGAGTGCTTGCCGTCCTTGGCGATCCCGGTGTCGTCGACGACCCAGGCCACCAGGCCAAGCTCGGGCGCAACCCGCTCCGCGCAGGCGCGCACCAGCAGCTCCGGCTCCCAAGGCGAGTCGGCAAGAAACTGCTGCATCGACTCGTAGCAGGCCGGCGTCTCCCGCAACCGAAACAACGTCGGCTGCAAGCTCTTGCGCCCGCCCTGCTCGATCAATCCGCGCACATACAACAGCGCGTTCTCACGCTGACGAACATGCGGCAGCGGCCGCACGACCTCATCGACAAACGCGAGCAGCCGCTCGCGCGGCTCGCTCGCAGACATCTCGACCGTTGCAGATCCCACTCGTCTCCTCCTCCAACGATGACCGCTAACACGGACACCGTTCGCGGCACGAGCCGAGGTCCCTTCAACGACCTAACAAAGTCCTACTAGCTAGGCTCGCGGTTCAACCCAGGTCGCGCGCGCCACGCCGAGCAGCTCTCCCTCGGCCGTGTACAGCGCCGTGCCCGCGTAGTGCTTGCGACCCTCGGCGCCGAGCGGCCAGCCCATCACGATGCAGCGCTCGCCGGGGTGCGGGATGCGGTCGACACGCGCGCCGAGCCGTCCGAGGACGACCGTCCCGCGGCCCATCGCGCCCGTCGCGTACGCGCCGGGGCAGTCGAGCGCCGCCCAGACGAACTCCGGTCCGATCTCGCCCTCGCGCGGCGTCCACGGCGCCGCCACGACGTCACGGCCGTCGACTCGCCCGGCGAAGATGCGCAGCCCGTCGCCCGGTGCGCGTGCGTGCCCGCACACGAAGCAGTGCGGGAAGGGCGACTCGAGGTCCGGCGACTGCGCCTCCTCCGCCTCGGCGAACGTCACGGGCGCGGGCAGCTCGAGCTCGAGCGCGGCGTGGCGGACCTCGGCGACGACGTCGTCGCCGTCCAGAAGCTGCTCGCCGTCGAACTCGAGCGGCCGCGCGAGCGGCGGCGGCAGACGCAGCGTGACCTCCGCCGGCGCGCCGATCTCCCGGGCGAGCAGTCCGCACGAGTAGCCGCCGTTGCCCGACGCGTCGGGGCCGCGGAACCGCGGGTCGATGACGATCTCCATACTCCTCAACGTATGAGCGCGACCCGCCTTCGCGTCACCCTGATCCTAGTGCTGGCCGCCGCGGCCGTGACGAGCGTCGTCGGCAAGAAGGCGGACTCGCCCGCGATCGGGTGGGCCTCGTTCATGCTCTTCCTCGTCGCGGTCGCGATCTACTTTCAGTGGCGCAGGGTGGTTCATGCGTCGCGTGGTAGAGTTTTCGACCGAGAGGCGAAAACTGACGATGAGACTCGCGCTCGCCCAGATCAATAGCGTCGTCGGTGATCTCGACGGCAACCGCGACCGCGTGCTGGCGCGACTCGACGAGGCGCGCGACGCGAAGTCGGATCTCGTTCTCTTCCCCGAACTCGTCGTCACCGGCTACCCGCCGGAGGACCTGCTGTTGCGGCCGGGCTTCGTGCGCGCCGCACGGCGGAGCGTGGACGAGATCGCGAAGGCGACGCGCGGAATCACCGCGCTCGTCGGCGCACCCCATCTGGACACCGACCTCTACAACGCGTGCTACGTCCTCGCGCACGGCGAGATCCGCTGCGTGTACCGCAAGCGATACCTGCCGAACTACGGCGTGTTCGACGAGGACCGGTACTTCGCCCCCGGGCGCGACCTCTTCCTGCTCCGGTTCGGCGAGGTGCTCGTCGGCCCGACGATCTGCGAGGACCTCTGGCAGCCGGGCCCGCCCGCGACCGACCTGGCGCTGGGGGGTGCGCAGCTGATCGCGAACATCTCCGCATCGCCGTTCCACGTCGGCAAGGACCGCGAGCGCGAGGAGATGCTCCGCGTGCGCGCGCGCGACAATTCGTCGTTCGTGGCGCTGTGCAACGCGGTCGGCGGGCAGGACGAGCTGATCTTCGACGGCCACTCCGTCGTCCTCGACGACGAGGGCGAGCTGATCGCGCGCGCGCCGGGGTTCGAGGAGGCGCTGCTCGTGGTCGACATCGATCCGGTCGCCGCGGTCGGGCGCCGGCTGCGCGACGTTCGCCGCCGCGCGCTCGCACGGGAGCGTTCCGACGTCCGGCTGGAGGAGATCGAGCTCGAGCCGCCGCGCGAGCAGTCCGACCGGTTGCATCCGGAGCCGGCGCCGCAGCTCGACGACCTGGAGCAGATGCGGCTCGCGCTCGAGCTGGGACTGCGTGACTACGTGACGAAGAACGACTTCGGCGACGTCGTCATCGGGCTTTCGGGCGGGATCGACTCTGCGCTGACGGCCGCGGTCGCCGTCGAGGCGCTCGGGCCCGAGCGCGTGCACGGCGTCTCGATGCCGTCGCGCTACTCGTCCGAGGGCACGCGCGGCGACGCGCGGCGGCTCGCGGAGACCCTCGGCATCGACTTCCGCGAGATCGCGATCGAGCCGATCTTCGAGGCGTACATGACCACGCTGCACGAGCACTTCACCGGACGCGAGAGCGACCTCACCGAGGAGAACCTGCAGGCCCGCATCCGCGGCATGCTGCTGATGGCGCTCTCGAACAAATTCGGCTGGCTCGTTGTCGCAACAGGCAACAAGTCCGAGCTGTCGGTCGGGTACGCGACGCTGTACGGCGACATGGCGGGCGGCTTCGCGTTGCTGAAGGACGTCTACAAGACGGACGTCTTCCGGCTCTCGAAGTGGCTGAACGAGCGCTCCGGCCGCGAGCTCATCCCGCAGACGATCATCGACCGCGCCCCCAGCGCGGAGCTGCGCGCAGACCAGCTCGACGAGGACTCGCTGCCGCCGTACCCACAGCTCGACCAGGTGCTCGAGGCGTACGTCGAGCTCGACCGCTCGCGCGAGGAGCTGTCGCAGGACGGCTTCGATCCGGACGTCGTCGACCGTGCGCTCGCGATGATCGACCGCGCCGAGTACAAGCGGCGCCAGGCCCCGCCCGGAGTGAAGCTGCGGCCCAAGGCGTTCGGCAGGGACAGGCGCACGCCGATCACCAACCGTTGGCCGGGTTAGAGGCGGAACGCGGCGCCGGCCGCGTCACGACGCTCGAGCTCTTCTTCGACCTCGTCTTCGTCTTCACGATCACGCAGCTGACCGCGGTGCTCTACCACGCTCCGACCATGCGCTCGCTCGTGCAGGTCCTGCTCATGCTCGGAGTGATCTTCTGGATGTACGGCGGGTACGCGTGGATGACGAACGCGGTGGCGGCGGACACGACGGCGCGGCGCCTGCTGCTGCTCGGAGGCATGGCGGGGTACTTCGTCCTCGCGCTGGCGATCCCACACGCATTCGCCGGCAGCGGCCTCGCGTTCGGTCTCGCCTACCTCGTCATCGTGGCGGTCCACACGACGTTCTTCATGCGCGCGTCCTCCGCGAGCGTCGTCGGCGCGATCGTTCGACTCGCGCCCTGGAACCTGAACTCCGCGCTCGTCGTCCTCGCCGGCGGTGCCGTCGGCGGTGCGGCCCAGTACGTGCTCTGGGCGCTCGCCTTCGCGTTCGAGTGGATGACGCCGATCATCAGAGGGATCGGCGCCTTCGAGATCGCCCCGGCGCACTTCGTGGAGCGGCACGGGCTCGTCGTGATCGTCGCGATCGGCGAGTCGGTGATCGCGATCGGCATCGGCGCGTCGCACCTGCCGGTCGACGGCGCCCTCGCCGCCGTGGCGGCGCTCGGCCTCGCCCTCAGCGCGTCCCTCTGGTGGCTCTACTTCGGCGGCGACGACGAGCGCGCCGAGCGTGCACTCGCCGCGATGCCGCCCGTTCGGCGTGCGCACGGCGCGCTCTTCGGGTTCGGCTACTGGCACCTGCCGATGCTGCTCGGGATCGTCCTCATCGCAGCAGCCGAGCGGCAGGCCTTCACGCACCCGTTCACGGCGACCGGCTGGTCGCGCGCCGCGATGCTCGCGGGCGGAGTCGCAGTGTTCCTCGCCGGCGACGTGCTCTTCCGGCGGGAGCTCATGATCGGACGGGTGCACGTTCGTGGCGCGGCGGCCGTGCTCGCGCTCGCGACGATGCCGCTCGGGGCGACGGTCGCCCCGGCTGCGCAGATCGGCGCCCTGGTCGCGCTCCTTGCAGCTACGCTCGCCACCGAGGCGCGATGAGCTACAAGCCCGACGGGCGGCACACCATCACGGCGCACCTCGTCGTGCGCGGCGCCGCGGAAGCAGCGGCGTGGTACGTGCGCGCGCTGGGCGCCGAGGAACGGGGGCGGATCGAGCTTCCCGGCGGGAAGCTGATGCAGGTCGAGCTGTGGTTCGGCGACTCGCCCGTCATGCTCGCCGACGAGTTCCCGGACTTCGGCGTCCTCTCGCCGCTCTCGATCGGCGGCACCGCGACCGTGCTCCACCTCTACAGCGAGGATGTCGAGGCGCTGTGGCAGCGCGCCCTCGACGCCGGTGCCGAGGTGCGGCAGCCGCTCGGAGACGCGTTCTGGGGCGAGAAATACGGGCAGATCACGGATCCGTTCGGCCACCGCTGGGGCCTCGCCCAGTTCGTGCGCGAGGTACCGCACGACGAGGTCGAGCGCGAGGCGCGCGCACTCTTCGGCGGCTCCTAGCCCGCGAGCCCGAACCCCCTCGGTCAGCTCGCGAGCCGCGCGAGCGCGACGCCGAGGACCGGGACGGCCAGGGTCAGCGCAAAGCTCGTCCAGCCGACGACGACGAGCATCGGCCGCGTGGTCTGCGTGCCGTGCTCGCGGATCTCGCGCTGCAGGCGGGGGCCGTAGACGTAGTTGTGGAGGTAGCTCACGACGACGAGCGCGGCCGCGAGCGCGACCTTCACCCACAGCACGGTCTTGAACGGCGAGCGGCCGTCGTCCCAGTCGCGCGCGGCAAGCGCCACGCCCGTCAGCGCGGCGACGAGGAGCGAGCCGTAGCCGAGCGGCCGCCAGCGCAGGCCGAGCTCGCGCAGCGCGCGGCCGCGCGCCTCGCCCTCGAGCGTCCGGATCGCGGGAACGCCGACGAAGATCAGCGCCGTCGAGCCCCCGACCCAGATTGCAGCGGCCAGCAGGTGCACCGCGACGAGCACGCCCTCCATCGGCGCGAGGCTACCCTCCCGCTGTGGGTCGCCTTGCCGTTGCAGCAGTCGGGCTCGCCGTGGCCGCGCCGGCGCCGACGCTCCACATCAGCTTCCCGGAGGGAATGAGCGTTCGCCAGATGACCGACCGCGTCGCGGCCGTCCGCCGGATTGCGATCGAGAAGCGGAAGCTCAGGCCGGTCCTGACAGGGAGGTCGTACGCGGTCGCTGCGCGAGCCGCGCGGCCGCCGGTGCAGTTCGCGCCCCGGCCGCGGTCGATCGAGGGCTTCCTCTTCCCGTCGCTGTACGCGTTCGGACCATCGACGCGCGCGTCCGAGCTGCTCGCCCTCCAGCTGGAGGCCTTCGGGCGCGAGTGGGCGAAGGTCGACCTGCACGCGGCGCGGGCGCGCGGCCGCACGCCGTACGACGTCCTGAAGATCGCGTCCATGATCGAGCGCGAGACGGTCGCACCCGAGGAGCGGAAGCTGGTCTCGGCGGTCATCTACAACCGGCTCGACCAGGACATGCCGCTCGCGATCGACGCCACGCTCCGCTACGGGCTCGGCATCCAGGGGACGCGGCCGCTGACGAAGAAGCAACTCGCGAGCGAGTCTCCGTACAACACGCGCCTGCGTACCGGGCTCCCGCCGACGCCGATCGGCAATCCGGGCACGGCGTCGATGCGCGCAGCCGCTGCGCCGGCGGCCGTCGACTACCTCTATTACGTGCGCAAGCCGGACGGCGTGCACCACTTCTTCACAGCCGACGATGAGGAGTTCTGCCGGAAGGCGAAGGAGTACGGATACGGCTGCTAGAGCTCGAGCGGCTCGTGCGGCGGGCCGTCGCGCAGCACCTGCCGAACGAGCTCCGGTAGCTCGCGCGGCGACAGGCGCTCCGAGGCCGTCTCGAGCTCGGCGAGCGTCCACCAGCCGAGACCGGCGACGTTCTCGGCGCGGAGGTCGATCGTCGGAGCCGGCTCGTGCTCGTCGACCCGGACGAGGTGCACGCGCTCGCGCTGGTGGAGGAGACGACGGTTCCACGAGAAGACGGCGTCCCGCGTCCAGAGCGCCGCGCCGAGCTCGAAGTCGTGGAGGCCGAGCTCCTCGCGGAGCTCGCGGCGCAATGCGCCGGCGACGGACTCGCCCGCCTCGAGCGCGCCGCCGGGGGTCGCCCACCACGTCTCGCCGAAGTCGTCGCGGAATCGGACGAGGAGGACGCGGTCGTCGCGGTCGAGCACGAGTGCGCGTGCGGCGGGCCGGTCGACCGGCTCCAGCCACTCGCGCAGCGCGCGGAACCACCGGACACGCTCGGCGTAGGGGACGGCCGCGTTCGCCGGCGAGGTCGACGGGAGCACGAAGAGCCCGACGCCCTCGTCGAGCGTGCGCAACTGCGGGCCGAGCTCGGCACGCTCGCCGAACGCGCCCCGATAGGCCTCCTTGCCGACGAAGGCGATCGCGCGCGGCCGCAGCGTGCGGGCGATGCCCTCGAGGCGTTCGGCGTCGAAGTCGCCGCGTCGCAGGTCCCCCGAGCCGGGTGTCGTCCGGTAGGCGGCGTTCGTGATCCCGTACCCGAGCTCGATCAGGTCGAACTGCTCGGACGGCTCGTAGAGGCGCGGCGTGAACCCGCCGTCGTGGAGCAGCCGCCAGAAGTCGTTGCGCGGGTTCGCGAAATGCGCGGCGGCGGCGGCCGAGACGCGGCCGGGGTTGATGCCGCAGAAGACGCATGTGAGACCGGGCGCGAGGACGTCCGGGACGTCGCTCGGAGTGCTAGGAGTGCTTGCGGCCACGCGGGCAGCAGCGTGGCACACGCTGGGTCCACGTCGCGGTGCACACCCACGCGCTCGGGAGCGGCGGTGCGGGGCGGCCCTTTGGGGCCGGCGCGTGCCGGCGGCGCGACACCCAGCTCGGGCACACCGGTTTCACGCGGCCTCTTCCTCGGGCCCGTGGGCGTCCAGCTTCTCCTCGAAGAGCTTGCGCAGGCGCTCGCCCGCCTCCGCGCGCGACTGCCCGGGAAGCAGCCGGACGACGCTGACGCGTTCGCTGTTGCGCTCGCCGTAGATGCGCGCGTAGCACTCCGCCTCGGTCAGCGGCCTGAGCCTCACGGCCCCGGACTCTAGGACCATGACCGGACGGAGCTGTAGCGTTCCGACCCGTGACGGCGGTCAAGGCGAAGGTCTTGGACTACGCGGTCGAGATCGACCGCGGCGGGCGGATGACGATCCCGGGCGGCGGGCAGATCGAGGCGCCCGAGGGATGGAGCCCCGACCACTTGCTTCTCGCGGCGCTCGTCCAGTGCTCGATCGAGAGCCTCACCTACCACGCGCGTCGTGGCGGGCACGAGGTGCGCGCGTCCGGCTTCGCGTCGGGGACGGTCACGAAGCGCGAGGAGGACGGCCGCTACGCATTCGTCGAGATCGAGTGCCGCATCGACGCCGAGCTGTCACCGCGTTCGAACGAGGTCGGAGACCTGCTCCAGAAGGCCGAGCGCGACTGCTTCGTCGGCGCCACGCTGACCGTCAAGCCGCACTACGAGTGGCGCATCTCGTGATGGCCCTTCCAGACATGGCCGCCCACGTGGGAAGGACATGTCCTGCTCGTGCAACCGGCCATGTCCGTTCCGGCCCTGTCCCGGACCTGAACTCCCTGCAAACCACGAAAAACGCGCACTGTCCCTTCCGGACAACCCCGGTGCCAGGCACCACGAGACGTCCCGAAGAGACAGTCCGGCCGGGAGTTCGTGACACCGGGCGGGAGAGGCGATCACTCGGTCGGGTGACGTGTCTGCGGCCGTCCGGCCGATTCCGTTGGGGTGCGCCTCGCTGCCGTCATCATGCTCGCCGCGCTCCTCGTCGTGCCGTCCGCGGAAGCGTGGCGGACGACCGGCACGCAGTGGCACAGCGGCACGATTCGCGTCGCGAACATCGCCCCTGACTTCGAGTGGCCCCTGCAGCAGGCGGTCGCCGCCTGGAACGCGAGCGGCGCGCACGTCCGGTTCGTTCGCGTTCCGCGCGCACAGGCGCAGGTCGTCGTCGGGGCACGGCTCGATGCCGGCGACGAGGACGAGGCCGGGCTGGCCGAGATGCAAACCGTCAACGGCTGGATCAGGTCCGGCACGGTCTACATCCGGAGCGGAACGCCGCGCTACGCCGCGGCGCAGATCTTCGCGCACGAGCTCGGTCACATTCTCGGCCTCGGCCACGAGAACCGCGCCTGCGCGACGATGAACAGCATGCTGCAGGGCGATCACCCGTTCCGGTGCGCGGCCCCGCCGCCCGGGACGTGGCGCTGCGGCCTCGTGACGAAGGACGACGCGTCCGCCGCGGCGCACCTGTACGGCGGAACCCCGCGCGCCCAGGCGCACGAGTTCTGCTCCGTCCGCGGGTAGTCGCGCACGGTACGTTTGCGGCGTGGCGGCGACGGTGCTGACGGTCGAGGAGGTTCGCGCGCGCTTCTCCGCGCTGGCGCAGCCGCTCACGTTCTTCGACGGACCGGGCGGGACGCAGGTGCCGGACTCGGTCATCGACGCGATCGCCGCCTACCTGCGCGAGTCGAACGCGAACCTCGGCGGACCGTTTCCGACATCTCGTGCGTCGAACGCACTCGTGACGCAAGCGCGCGCGGCCGCGGCAGAGCTCCTCAACGCGACGCCGGACGAGGTCGCCTTCGGCGCGAACATGACGACGCTCAACTTCGCGCTCTCGCGCGCGGCGGCGCGCGACTGGCGCGCGGGCGACGAGGTCGTCTGCACGAAGCTCGATCACGACGGGAACATCTCGCCGTGGCTCGAACTCGCGCACGACAAGGGCCTCACGGTGCACTTCTCCGAGATCGACGGGGAGTGCCGCCTGGACCTCGATCACCTGCGCTCGCTCCTGTCCGAGCGAACGCGAGTCGTCGCGTTCCCGTGGGCGTCCAACGCCGTCGGGACGATCACGCCGGTCGCCGAGATCGCGCGCCTCGCGCACGACGCCGGCGCACTCGCGTGGGTGGACGCCGTGCACTACGCGCCGCACGGGCCGATCGACGTCGCCTCGACGGGCGTGGACGTCCTCGTCTGCTCGCCCTACAAGTTCTACGGGCCGCACCTCGGGCTCGCGTTCGGCCGGCGCGGCCTGCTCGAGCGCCTGCGCCCGTACAAGGTGCGTCCGGCCGACGACTTTCCGGTCGGGAGCCGGTTCGAGACCGGGACGCTTCCACACGAGCTGCTCGCCGGGTTTGTTGCCTGTGTGGACTACATCGGCGCTCTCGGCTGGGAATGGATCACCTCGCGCGAGCGAGAGCTCGGACAACGGTTCCTCGACGGCCTCCCGGACGTCTGGCGGCTGCACGGCCCGCCGACAATGGAGAGCCGCGCGCCGACGTTCGCCATCACGCACAACGAGCTGCCGGCCGCGGACGCCGCCGCGCGCCTCGCCGACCGCGGCTTCGCCGTCTGGCACGGCAACCACTACGCGGTCGAGATCATGAAGCGGCTCGGCCTCGACGACGGCGCCGTCCGCGTCGGCATCGTCCACTACAACACGGCGGACGAGGTGGACGCGCTGCTCGGCGTCCTCTAGCCACGCGCGCGGACGATGACGCACAAGGACTATTCCCGCACGCCGCTTGCGAAGAAGCTCGGCGCGAAGCCCGGCGTGGCGGTCGTCGTGCTGTTCACCACGTCGCTCACGGAGCTCGAGCGGCGTTTCGACGCGTTGAAGGCGACGCTCGCAGCAGCGGACGGACTGTGGATCGCGTGGCCGAAGAAGGCGTCGAAGGTCGAAACCGACCTCGACTTCGCAGCAGTCCAGGCGGCCGGCCTCGCGGCCGGCCTCGTGGACAACAAGAGCGCAGCGATCGACGACGACTGGCAGGCGGTCCGGTTCGTGTACCGGCTCGCCGACCGCGGGAGCTGCGGCTAGGTGCCCGGGTAGGCGCCGGCGACCTCGGCCCACGGGGTGCCCCGCTCGCGGCCGATCGTGTCCGGATCGACGCCCCGCACCTCGGCGAGTGCGAGCGCCAGGAGCTGGAAGCGGACGATGTCCACGACGGGGTGGCGCGTCGGGACGAGCGTCGTCTCGCAGCCGCGGGACTCGAGCTGGCGGACCGCGTCGCGCGCCCGCTCGGCGGCGCGGCCCTCGCCCTCGAGGACGTAGGCGCGGACGGACGCGTCGACGGCGGCCAGGTGGCCGTGGAGGAGCTGTTCGGTGTGGTGGGCTCCCGCGAGCTGCCGAGCGCCTTCGCGCAGCTTCAGGACGGCCTCCTGCGCCGTCGGCCACTCCCGTCCGGCGCCGGCCACGAGGATCGGTCCGGAGTTACCTCCCATTACCTCTACCTCATGCGAAAGTGTGTCGGCGACAGCGTCCGGGAGCCAAGACACGTCCTCGCCGCGCAAGGCGGAAATGGCCATGACCGCGCAGGTGTAGCTCGCGGTGTGGCACCACGACCGCTCGACCTCCGGCGTCGCGACGATCACCTCCTCCGCGAGCTCCGCGATCGGGCCGTTGGCCCGGCCCGTGACGAGCCACTTCGGCCCGCGGAAGGCGCGCGCGGCCTCCAGCGTCAGCGCGGTCCCGCCCTCGTGCGAGACGCAGACCATGAGGTCGGCGTCCGGCGGGGCGAGCACCGCCTCGAGCGCCTGCACAGCCCACCCGCCGGTCTGCGCCGCATGGAACGACGTGCCGCACCCGGTGAAGACGACACGTGCCCCCTCCGGCAGCCGGCGGTCCGTGGGAACGCGCCGCAGCCACTCCGGCTGGGCGTAGACGGCGCGACGCGTCTCTCCAGGCATAGGAGCCTCTATAGCATCACCGCCCGTGGAGGAGTTCCCCTACGTGCACGTCGAGCGCGTGCGCTTCAACGACTGCGACCCGATGGGGCACGTCAACAACGCGGCGTACTCGACGTACCTCGAGCAGGCGCGGATCGGCGTTCTCGGCGGGCTCGACCCGTTCATCCTGGCGCGCGTCGAGATCGACTTCCGCGCCGAGCTGCGCGCAGGCGAGCAGGTCGAGGTACGCACCCGGTGCGCGCGGATCGGGACGAAGAGCTTCGACCTGGAGCACGTGATCTCGACGGACGGCCGCGTCGTCGCCGAGGCGAAGAGCGTGCTCGTGGGGTACGACTACGCGGCCGCGAAATCGGTGCCACTGTCAGACGACCTGAGGAGGAGACTCGCAGCATGAGCGTGTTCGAGCGCCAGACCCTGTCGAACGGGCTCCGCGTCCTGACGGCGCCGCTCCCGCATGCCAAGTCGGTCGCGTGCTTCGTGATGCTGGCCGCCGGCTCGCGCTACGAGAACCAGTCGAATCGCGGAATCGCCCACTTCTCGGAGCACATGTTCTTCAAGGGCACCGAGAAGCGCCCGAGCTCGCGCGAACTCACGACGATCGTCGACGGGATCGGCGGCGAGTTCAACGCTTTCACGTCGAAGGAGTACACCGGGTACTACGTCCGCTGTGCAGGCGCCGACCGCGACGTCGCGCTCGACGTCCTGGTCGACATGATCCGCCACTCGAAGTTCGACCCCGACGAGGTCGAGCGCGAGAAGGGCGTGATCCTCGAGGAGATGAACATGTACTTCGACACGCCGCGCGATTACATCGGCTCCGTCTACGAGGAGCTGATCTTCGGCGACAACCCGCTCGGCTGGGAGACGCTCGGCACGAAGGACACGATCCGGGCCGCGATGCGCGACACGTTCCTCGACTACGTCGGCCACTGGTACACGCCGAACCGGATGGTGGTCGGCGTGTCCGGGATGGTCGGCGACGACCTGATCCCCACGCTCGAAGGGATGCTCGGCGACATGACCGCGGACGGCCGCGCGAACCTCCCGCCTGCGGAGATCGACCGCGCGCCGGGCGCGCACGTCCGCGTGCACCGGAAGGAGTCAGACCAGGCGCAGATCTGCCTCGGCGTCCCCTCCTACCCGCTCGAGCACCCGGACCGCTACGCCCTGCAGATGCTCGCCACCGTGCTCGGCACCGGGATGTCGTCGCGCCTCTTCCTCGAGGTGCGGGAGCGGCGCGGTCTCGCCTACTACGTCTACGGCCTCAACCATTCCTACACGGACGCCGGCTCGCTGTTCTCGCAGGCGGGCGTCGACCTCGCGCGCGTCGACGAGGCGGTGAAGGTGATCGTCCAGGAGCTCCGGCGGATGGCCGAGGAGACCGTGCCGCCCGACGAGCTCGAGAAGGCCCGTTCGCTCGCGAAGGGCCGGTTCGTCCTCCAGACCGAGAGCCCGCAGGGGCTGATCCTGTTCGGACTCCGCCGCGAGGTGCTCGAAGGGAAGGCCGCGGAGCCGGAGGAGCTGCTCGCCGGCCTCGACGCGGTCACCGCCGAGGACGTGCAGCGTGTCGCTCAGGACATCGTCGGCTCCGGCGCCCTTCACCTGGCGGTGATCGGGCCGTTCGACGACGACGAGCGGTTCGTCCAGGCGCTCGCCTAGCGCCTTTACCGATCCTGAACCGGCGGCCGCGATGCTTCGGCCGTGAGACGCTGCGCCGCGATCCTGCTCGCGCTCGTCGCGAGCGGCTGCGGCGGCGGAGAGCGGGTGATCGCGTTCCGTCCCGACCTGCGGCCCGGGCCGCTCCCGATCGAGCGCAACGTGCCGCCGATCCCGCGCGGGGCGCCGCGCTGCCGCCCGCCCGCGGCGCGCTTCGTCACCGCGGGCGGTCAGGGCGTCGACTCCGACACGATGTCGTACTACGTCGCGATCGAGAACCGGGGCACCCGGACCTGCGTCGTCCGTAACGACCCGATCGGCGTGACCGTCCCCGCCCGTCCGCCCGGCCCGGTCTCGGTCGTCACGGGCACCGGGCCGTTCGACCCCGGCTATCCGCGATCGCACCCGCCCTTCGGGCTCCGCCCGGGTGCGAGCGCCGACGCGACCGTGCTCGTCGACCAGATCTGCCGCACCGCCGGGAAGCCGCAACCGCCGCTGCGCCTACACCTGTTCGTGGCGTTCTTCCCGCCCGTGCAGGTGACGCCGCTCGGGTGCGCATCCGGGACCTTCGTCTCCGTCACGGCGTTCGCGCCGCCCCCGCGGCGCGAGCCGCGGCGGGCGCGCTGGCCGCTGAAGGCGGAGCTCGAGCTGCCGGACAGCGTGCGGCCCGGCGGAACGCTCGCCTTCCGCGTACGCCTCACGAACACCGGCCGCCGGCCGTTCCGCTTCCCATGGTGCCCCGACATCGTCTTCACACCGGGCAAGAACGTGTTCACGCTGAACTGCCGGCCGATGGGCACGCTCGACCCGGCCGACAGCGCCCTCTTCGAGATGCGCGCGCGCGTGCCGCGGAGCGCGCAGCGCCGGCTCACGATCGAGTGGAGGCTGATGCAGCCCGACGTGATCCACGACCTCGCGGCGCGCGGGCGCGTCGAGGTCGACTAGCCGTAGGCCGCGAGCCGCTTCAGCGCCTCCGGCGGGAGCCGGTCGGCGAGTGCGTTCACGAGCGACTGGACGGTCGCGATCCCGAAGGCGTTCCGCGCGACGTACAGGCGCAGCGCGCAGTCGGTGTCGTCCGGCGGGCCGAGGCTCGCGAACGCCTCGTAACCCTGCGCGTAGACGCCGGCGAAGAACTCCGTCGGGTCCTGGTCCCAGTACGACATCGGCGCCGTCAGCTTCCCTCGCACGGTCGGCGGGATCGGTGCGTTGGCGATCCCGCGCGTCGCGGGGTCTACGCGCGTCATCGCCCACGACGCGAGACTCTCGTCGAGCCACGGGTCGCGCGCCTGGTTGTTGCCGACGAGCGAATAGAACCACTGGTGCGCCGCCTCGTGCGCGGTCGCGCGGTCGAGGCCGCCCGAGCCCTGGAAGACGATGTTCGGGTACTCGATCCCGCTGCGGCCGAGGTCGTCGAAGACGGCGACGTTGTAGCGCGGCCACGGGTACGGCCCGTAGAGCGCGGCGAGCCCCTCGAGCGACCGCGCTGCGCGGTGCGCGAAGGCCGCGGCCGTCGCGACGTCGGTCGCGACCGCGGTGACGAGGACGCGCTTGGGCGCCAGGCCGACCGTGGTGACGCGCTGCAGCTTCCCAGCGGCGACCGCGAAGTCGCGGACCGAGTCGGCATGCCAGCGGCCGTTGCCGAGCGATGTCCCGGTGGCGACCACCGTCCACCGCGGCGGGGTGCGCAGCCTCACGTCGAACTCCGCCGTCGGGGAGACCCACGTCTCCGCCGCCAGCGTCGACGGCGGGTCGGTCGCCCACCGGCCGCCTGCGTCGAGCGCGAGCAACGGGAACCACGAGCCGAGACGCGCGAATCCTTCCCCGCTCGCGACCCGGTAGAGCCCGAGCGGGCGCGGGAGGTTCAGCGTGAAGCGGAGCTCGACGACGGCGGTCGCGTTGCGGGCGAGTGGGCGCGCCAGCTTGATCGTCAGCATCGTCGGATCCTTCGACGCCGGCACGCGAGAGCCGGGCGGCATCGCCGTCACGCGCGCGGTGAGCCTCGCGCCGCCCGCGCGGGTGACGGGCGCGTTCGCCCAGAGCCGGAGCACGATGCGGTCGGTGGCGCGGGGTGCGCGGAACTGCACGTGCTCCGTCCCCGTCACGGTGCCGCCCGCGGAGACGGTCGCGTCGAGGCGGTAGTGCGGGAGGTGGCGCAGCACCGGGTAGGCCGGCACAGGCGGGCACGCGAGCGGCGTCGGAGGGGCGCGCTTCGTCGCTCGCCCCTCGGCCCCCCACGCGGCGGCGATCACCGCGGCGACGGCAACGACGAGGACGGTGCGCATCGGCGCGAGGATAGGCGGCCGGCCGGGGCGCACGTATCTCAGCCGTCGATCAAAGGCCGGCCGCCCGCACGACCTGCGCGCCGAGCGCCCGCGCCTCGCGCGTGGTGATCCCCGGCCGCGAGGCCTCGACGACCACGATCACGGGGCCGGCGGGACGGTAGACGATCGCGGCCGTCGTGCGCAGGTCCGAGAGCCACGCGTTCTTCTGCGCGATCGTCGCGCGCGGCAGCCAGGGGCGGACAAGGCCCTTGTTGTCGCCGAGCGGCAGGGAAGCGAGCAGCCGCGCGAGCGCGACGCGGGCGAGCGCACGCGTGACACCCAGCTGGCGCAGCGCGAGCCGATTCCCGAGCGCGGCTGCGTGGATCCGGTAGAGGGCGCGGCCCAGATCGTGGGCGGTGGTGAGCCGCGTGTGCGTTCGCGGCGGCGGTTTCGGCGCGTCGCGGCGCGCCGAGGTACCCGCGCGGTAGAGCCCCGGATACGTGCTCGACCACATCCCGAGTCGCCGCAGTGCGTCGTTCACGCGCGCGAGCCCGAGCTTCTCGACGATCCGGTTCGCCGCGAGGTTCGACGACCACGCGCCGATCTGCGCGACGTCGTAGACCAGGCTCGGCGACGGGAGTGCCGCGAGCAGCGGGCCGAGCTTCACCGCGGAGCCGGCCGCGAAGAACGCGTCGGAGTTCCAGCCTGCCGTGCGGCCCGTGCGGAGGTCGTGCACCCAGAAGCCCGCCCAGCCGCGATACGCGAGCCCGATCGCAGCGAGCCGGGACTCGAGGCGGACGTCCGTTCCGGACTCCGGCCGCGCAATGCGCGCCGCGGGATCGAGACGAAGGCTCGGGAAGGTATGGCTCGTCTGCGCAGATCCACCGGCGGCGGCCGAGCAGCTCGCCGGCACATGCGGCAGGACGTACGGCCGCCCGCGCCTCACCGGATAGTCCGAGGCCTCCGCGATCGCGACCTGCGCGTGCGCGAAACGGAGCAGCGCGCTCCGCAGACGCCGGCAGCTCGCGCTCCGCGCCGGCTCGGCCTTCGCCGCCTCCTCGAGGTCGCGCGCTGCGTCGTAGCGCGCCTGGAGGCCGTCGGCGTCGCCGGAGAAGTGGCGCTGCGCCTGCGGCAGATACCGCGCCTGCGCCGCGAGCAGCCCGTTGTCGCCCGCCGCTGCCGCGGAGGCGAGACCGAGAGCTGCGAAGACGACGGCCGCCGCGCGCACGGCGGTCAATCCTCCTTCGACTGCTCCTCGCGACCGCGCTCCTGCAGCTCCGACACGACCGTCGGGTCGGCGAGCGTGGTCGTGTCGCCGAGCGGACGGTTCTCGGCCACGTCCCTGAGGAGGCGGCGCATGATCTTGCCGCTGCGCGTCTTCGGAAGCTCAGGCGTGAAGACGACGTTCGCGGGCTTTGCGATCGGGCCGATCTTCTTCGCGACGTGGTTGCGGAGCTCCTCGAGCTTCTCGACGGAGCCGGCGTCGCCGCCCTTCAAGGTCACGAACGCGACGATCGCCTGGCCCGTCGTCGCGTCGTTGCGCCCGCAGACCGCGGCCTCGGCGACGTCTCGGTGGTCGACGAGTGCGGACTCGACCTCGATCGTCGAGATGCGATGGCCGGCGACGTTCATCACGTCGTCGACGCGGCCGAGGAGCCAGAAGTCCCCGTCCTCGTCGATGCGCGCCCCGTCGCCCGCGAAGTAGACGTCGCCGTACTTCGACCAGTACGTCTCGACGTAGCGGTCGTGCTCCTTGTAGAGGCCGCGCAGCATGGCCGGCCACGGCCGGCGCAGCACGAGGTACCCGCCGCCGCCCGGGCCGACCTCCTCGCCCTGCTCGTTGTAGACGGCCGCGTCGACACCGGGGAACGGCTTCGTCGCCGAGCCCGGCTTGAGTGTTGTCACACCGGGCAACGGGTTGATGAGGATCATCCCGGTCTCGGTCTGCCACCACGTGTCGACGATCGGGCAGCGGCCGCCGCCGATGTGCTCGTGGTACCACACCCACGCCTCCGGGTTGATCGGCTCCCCTACCGACCCGAGCAGGCGTAGCGACGAGAGATCGTGCTTCGCAGCGTGCTCCGGTCCCCACTTCATGTGCGAGCGGATCGCCGTCGGGGCCGTGTAGAGGATCGTCACGCCGTAGTGCTCGACGATGTCCCACCAGCGGTTCTTGTCCGGGAAGTCGGGCGTGCCCTCGTAGAGCACCGACGTCGCGCCGTTGCACAGCGGGCCGTAGACGATGTAGCTGTGGCCGGTGACCCAGCCGACGTCGGCCGCGCACCAGTAGACGTCCGCGTCGGCCTTCAGGTCGAAGATGTAATGGTGCGTCGTCGCGACGCCGACGAGATAGCCGGCGGTCGTGTGGACGATGCCCTTCGGCTTCGCCGTCGTGCCCGACGTGTAGAGGAGATAGAGCAGGTCCTCGGCGTCCATGTGCTCTGGTGCACAAGGGTCGTCGGACGTCGCGACCTCGTGCCACCACACGTCGCGGCCCTCGGTCATCGGTACGTCTCCGCCCGTGCGCCGGAGGACGACGACCTTCTGCACGGTCGAGGCGTCCTCGAGTGCGGCATCGGCGGTCTTCTTGAGCGGCACCGTCGTCCCGCGCCGCCACGCCTCGTCCTGGGTGATCAGCACCTCGCACTCCATGTCCTGCAACCGGCCGGAGAGCGAGTCGGCCGAGAAGCCGCCGAAGACGACGGTGTGCGGCGCGCCGAGCCGGGCGCACGCGAGCATCGCGACGGCCGTCTCGGGAACCATCCCCATGTAGATCCCGACCGCGGTGCCCTTGCGGACACCGAGTTCCTTGAGCGCGTTCGCGAGGCGGACGACCTCGCGCTGCAGATCGGCGTAGGTGACCTCGCGGCGGTCGCCCTCGGGCTCGCCCTCCCAGTAGTAGGCGACCTTGTCGCCGCGCCCGGCCTCGACGTGGCGGTCGACGCAGTTGTACGCGATGTTCAGCTTCCCGCCGACATACCACTTGGCATACGGAAGCTCCCACTGCAGGAGCTCGGTGAACGGCTCGTACCAGGTGACGCGCTCGCGGCCCTCGCGCTCCCAGAACGCCTGCCAGTCCTGCTCGTAGATCTCCGGCTGCGCGTTCGCCTGCGCGGCGAACTCAGGCGGCGGCGGGTAGCGCCGCTCCTCGAGGAGCATCGTCTCGATTGCCTGCCCCTGCGCCGTGTCCGTCACGTTCGCCCCTTTCGCCGGAGATTTCCGGCCGCAACTCTACGTCGTCCCGGGTCAGACCCTCGACATGGCCGGAACGGACGCTACGGCTGGAGGTCGTACGGAAACGAGGTGAGGTTCTCGGCGCCGTTCTCGGTCACGAGGAGGAGATCCTCGAGCCGGACGCCGCCGACGCCCGGGCGGTAGAGGCCCGGCTCGACGGTGACGACGTCGCCGGCCCTCAGCGCCTTGTCGGAGACGATCCCCATCCCCGGCGCCTCGTGGACCTCGAGACCGACGCCGTGGCCAAGGCCGTGGAAGAACCCGTCCTCGAGCGGCTCGCCCGGCGTCTTCGTCCGCTGGGTCGGGTAACCGGCGGCCTCGAAGATCTCGCAGGTGCCCTCGAAGACCGACTTGCCCTCCACGCCCGCCTTGACCTCGGCGATCGCGCGGTCGAGAGCCTCCTTGCAGAGCCGGTGCCATTCGGCGGCCTCGTCCGGCACGGACCCGACGACGAAGGTGCGCGTCATGTCGGCGAAGCAGAACGACTCGTTGTCGCGCGGCCAGAGGTCGATCACGACGGTCTCGCCCGGACTGATCGGGCCGGAGCCCATCTCGTGCCCGATCGCGGCCTGCGCGCCGTGCGAGACGATGAATTCGTCGGCGGAAGCGCCGTGCGCGACGAACTCCTGTGAGATTGCGACCTTCAGACGCTCCGACGTGAGCGGCTCGCCGTCGACATTCAGGTGCTCGCCGTTCGCCCGCGCGCGGCGCAGGAGGTCGCGCGCGGCGCCCATCCCCGCCTCGGCGGCCGCCTGGGCGCGGCGAATCCCCTCGATCTCGAACTGCGTCTTCACGCGCCGGCGGTCCTCGAAGAAATCGCGATCCGTGCGCAGATCGATGCCGTTCGCGCGCAAGTGGTCGGCGACGCCGACCGGGAACGTGAACGGGACGATCGCGCTCGTGACGCCGAGCTCTCGCAGCGTCCGCAGGTTCAGCTCCTCGCGGATCTGAGGCCACGTCTTGCCGCTCGCTTGCAGCTCGTCGAGTCCAAGCTCCTCCGGCACGTGGAGCTCGAAGAGCCCCAGCTCGGCGAGCCGGGAAATCTCCATCGAGCCGATCATGATGTGCTTCGTCCCGTCCTTCTCGACGTAGAGGAACGGGTCCGGGATCCCGAGCGGGACCTCGTGGCGGAGCTCGGGCGAGCGGAACGTGTCCGCGTAAATGACGACATGGGGCATACCCGGACTCTAACCACGGCGCGAGCCGGCATCGACTACCTAGACTGCTGGGGTGGACGGGGTGCTTGCACGCGCGCACGAGCTCCTCGCGCGATACGACGAGGAGCTGCGCCGTGTCCTGCCCGCGGATGCGGACGTCTTCGACGCGCACCTCCATCTGGGGCACGACATCGACGGCATGGTCGGCGACTACGACCAGCTTCGCGCGGTCATGGACCGGTACGGGATCTCGCGTGCATTCGTCTTCTGCCTGGACGAGCCCGACCGGCACCCGGCCTTCCGCGCGGCGAACGACCGGACGCTCGCGTTCGCCGGGCGCTCGGCCGGCCGGCTGATCCCGTTCGTGCGGCTCGACCTCAACGAGTCGCCGATCGAGGAGGCGCGGCGGTGCCTCGACCGCGGGGCGCGCGGGATCAAGCTCCATCCGCGGGCGCAGAAGTTCGATGCGACCGACGAGCGGCTCGCGCCCGTGTTCGAGATCGCCGCCGAGCGGCGCGTGCCGATCCTGATCCACGGCGGCCGCGGGCTGCCGCCGATCGCGTTGGGGCTGCGCAGGCTGGTCGAGCGCTACCCGGAGGCGACGCTGATCATCGCGCACGCCGGCATCGCCGACCTCGCGCAGCTCGCGGCGTGCATGTCCGGCCGGCGCGGCGTGCTGTTCGACACGTCGACGTGGAGCCCGCTCGACCTCCTCGACTTCTACCGGCTCGTCCCGCCGGAGCAGGCCGTCTACGCATCCGACTTCCCGTACGGGCAGCAGCCGTCCTCGCTCTGGCTGAGCGTCAGGACGGCCCAGGCGGCGGGGTTCGACGAGCAGCAGCTGCGTGCGATGCTCGCCGGCACTGCGAATGCGCTCGCCGACGGGCGCGAGCTGCCGGAGCCGACGCGCCCCGTCGGCAGCGAGACGTTTGCGCGGCCGCTGCAGCTCATCCGCGTGCACCAGTACCTGTCGATGACGACGCCGCTTCTCTGGACGCGCCAGGCGGACTCGCTCGGCGTGCTCGGCCTGGCGATCAACACGTGTGCGGAGCGCAACGGCCACGTCGAGGAAATGGATCGCGTGCGCGAGCTGCTCGAAGCGGCGCGCGACGTCTGGAGCGGGACGGCCGCGATCGACGACGAGGCCGAGCGCTGGCAGACGACGCGGCTCGTCTACCGGCTCATCCACCTGGCGGACGTGGAGGCGGTGACGGCCGGTGCCTGAGCTGCGCGTGAACGGCGGCGCGTACGAGGTCGACGCTCCCGTCGGAACCTCGCTCGCGGAGGCGCTGCGCGAGGAGCTCGGCCTGACCGGCACCAAGATCGCGTGCAACGAGGGGCACTGCGGCGCGTGCACGGTGCTCGTGGACGGCTTGCCGAAGCTCTCGTGCATCACGCTCGTGCATCAGCTCGACGGCGCCGAGGTGACGACGATCGAGGCCCTGCGCGATCACCCGATGGTCGCGTCGTTCGTCCGCGCCGACGCGCTGCAGTGCGGGTTCTGCACGCCCGGCCAGATCGTGTCGGCGGTCGCGCTCGTGGAGTCGAGCCCGGAGCCGACGAGCGAGGAGATTCGCCATCGCATGGCGGGCAACATCTGCCGCTGCGGCGCGTACCCCAAGATCGAGGAGGCGATCCGAACGTGGCGCGACTGATCCGGACCGAGAAGGAAGTCGAAGGCCGCTACGAGGAGGTCTGGCTCGTCGTCGAGGAGGACGCGCTCGAGCAGTGGCCCGACGGGCCGCTGAAGATCGTCGGCCGCGGCGCGCCCCGGGTCGACGGACTCGAGCGGGCGCGCGGAGAGGCGCGCTACACCGCCGACGTCCGGCTCCCGGGGATGCTGCACACGGCCGTACTGAGGTCTCCGCACGCGCACGCGCGCGTGAAGCGGATCGACGTCTCGCGCGCGCTCGAGCTGCCGGGCGTCCGCGCAGCGATCGGGCCGGGCGACATCGAGCAGCTCACCGGGGAGCCCGGCTACCAGGGCGCCGCAGTCGCGGCCGTGTGCGCGGACACGCTTGCGCAGGCACGCACCGCGGTCGCCGCGATCGACGTCGAGTGGGAGGAGCTGGAGGTCGTGGTCGACCCCGACGACGCAGTGCGCCGCGGGCAGGTCCACGACAAGCGCGAGCGCTCGCGCGGCGACTACGAGCGCGGCCTCGCCGAGGCGGACGTGGTCGTCGAGGGGACGTACCGCACGCAGACCGTGCTCCACAACTCGATGGAGACACACCAGTCCGTTGCCGCCTGGGAGGGCGACACGCTGAACGTCTACATCTCGACGCAGTTCATCTGGGGCGTCCGCGAGGAGATCGCGTCGGAGCTCGAGCTGCCGCAGGACCGCGTTCGCGTCGTGTGCGAGTACATGGGCGGCGGCTTCGGCTCGAAGAACGACCCCGGCGACTACACCTTCATCGCGATCGAGCTCTCGAAGCGGACGGGTCGCCCCGTCCGGTGCGCGCTCACCCGCCGCGAGGAGAACATGGCCGCCGGCAACCGCAACTCGACCGTGCAGCGGCTCACCGTCGGGGCGAAGTCGGACGGGACGCTGACCGCGCTCGGCGGCGAGTTCGTGAACGCGCTCGGCTGGTCCGGGTGGAACGCGTCGACCGAAGGCCCGATGCAGATGCTCTACGCGTGCGCGAACGTGAAGACGACGACCTGGGGCGCGAAGGTGAACACGCCGCCGATGAAGGCGTTCCGCGCGCCGGGCTTCGTCGAGGGGACGTTCGGCCTCGAATGCCTGATGGACGAGCTCGCCGCGAAGCTCGACCTCGACCCGCTGGAGCTGCGCCGCCGCAACTACGCGTCGAACGACGCGACCGACGACCGGCCGTTCAGCTCCAAGAACCTCATGGAGTGCTACCGCCGCGCCGAGCCGCACTGGGCGCGACGCGACGAGGTGCGCGCGCGCTCGACGGAGACGGTGAAGCGCGGCGTGGGGATGGCCTCGCAGATCTGGTACGGCGGCGGCGGCCCGCCGTCGTACGCGTGGACGCGCGTCGGCTCGGACGGCCGTGTGACCGTGGTGACGGCGATGCAGGACATCGGCACGGGCTCGCGCACCGCGATGGCCCAGATCGCGGCCGAGGAGCTCGGCGTGCCGCTCGACTGGGTGACCGTGTCGCTGGGGGACTCGGCCCGCGGCCCGTACGCGTCAATCTCGGCCGGCTCGTCGACGATCCCGTCGATGGGGCCTGCCGTGCGCGCGGCCGCAGCGGATGCGAAGCGGCAGGTCGTCGAGATCGCGGCGCAGCGCTTCGACAAGGAGACGCGCACGCTCGACGTGAAGAACGGCTCGGTGATCTGCTCCGACGGCGGCAAGTGGCCGCTCGAGGACGTCGTCGGGCTGCTCGAGGACGCGCAGATCCTCGGCAAGGGCGCGCGCGGCCCGAACCCGACCGGGATGCAGGTGCTCACGTTCGGCGTCCAGGTCGCGGAGGTCGCGGTCGACGTCGAGACGGGCGAGATCTGGGTCGAGCGCGTCGCGGCGATCCACGACGTCGGCCGCGTCATCAACGCGCTCGGCGCCGAGTCGCAGGTCGAGGGCGGAATCATCCAGGGCATTGGCCACACGCTCTCGGAGCAGCGGCTCGTCGATCCCGAGACGGGCACGATCCTCACCCGCACCCTCGACGCGTACCGGATGCCGACGATCGCCGACGCGCCGGAGATCGTCAGCGAGCTGCTCGACATCCCCGACGCGCATCTCACGAACCTCGGCTCGAAGGGGCTCGGCGAGCCGCCGATCGTCCCCGTCGCAGCTGCGATCGCGAACGCGATCCGCGACGCGACCGGGGCGGACGTGCGGTCGCTGCCGATCTCCAGGGAAGAGATGCTCAGGGCGCTACGCGAGGCACGCGAGCGGGAGAGACGTGGAGCTCCTGCGGCCGTCTAGCCTCGACGCTGTCGACGGCGGCGTCCCGATCCACGGCGGCACCGAGGTGGTGCCGCTGCTGCGCGACCGGATCATCGAGACCGAGCGCCTCGTCGACATCCGCGGCGTCGTTCCGAGCGGCGTCTCGGGCCGGACGCTTACCAACGAGCAACAGTTATCAAGTGATAACAATTACCAAGCGGTAATCATCGGCGCGGGGACGACGCTCGCGGAGCTCGAGGCGTCGACGCAGATCCCCGCTGCACTGCGCGAAGCGTGCCGGCTCGCCGCGAGCCCGCAGCTGCGGAATATGGGATCGCTCGGCGGCAACCTCCTCCAGGCGACACGGTGCTGGTACTGGCGGCTCAAGTTCCCGTGCCGGTTGCACGGCGGCGACCGCTGCCATGCGCGCGAAGGCGAGCACCGCGAGCACGCGATCTTCGCCAACGACTTCTGCGCCTCGGCGCATCCGTCTGACGTGGCCGCCGCGCTGCTCGCGCTGGACGCGACGCTCCGCACGACGACACGCGAGCTCTCCGTCGCCGACCTCTACCGCCTGCCGACCGAGGACGACCGCGCGACGACCACGCTCGAGCCGGGCGAGCTGATCCTCGAGGTCGACGTTCCCGCCGCGCCGCGCTCGGTCTACCTCAAGGCAATGGACCGCAAGCGCTGGGCGTTCCCGCTCGTCGGCGTCGCCGCGACCCCGGAGCGGACCGCGCTCGCCGGCGTCGCGCCGATCCCGTGGCTGCTGGAGGGCGACCTCGACGCGGCGACCCCGCTGCCGCAAACGGCGTACAAGGTCGAGCTCGCGAAGGCGCTCGTGAAGCGGGCCCGCGCCGCCGTCGCGTCAGGCTAGAGCAGGCGGTCGCCGGTCACCCGGGCGACCTCCTCGAGCGAGCACACGCCTGCGAGAACGCGCAGCGAGCAGCCACGGCTCCTGTACAGGGTCACGTCGTCCGCACCGAGTCCCGGGTGCACCTCGTCCGCGACGGTCCGGTAGGGCTCGCGGCACGCGAGGCAGAGCCGCCGTGCGAGACGCTGCGCGACGATGCGGTTCAGCGAGCTCGCGAAGAGCCCCGGCTCGACGCCCATGTCGCGCAGGCGCACGATCGCGGCCGCCGCGTTGTGCGCGTGCAGGGACGTGAGCACGAGATGGCCGGTCATCGCCGCTCGTGTCGCGGTCGCGGCGGTCTCCTCGTCGCGCACCTCGCCGATGAGGAGGGGCTCGCCGAGCACGATGAGGACGTCGTCCGCGACCTGCAGGTTCGTCGGGTCGGCGAACGCGAGCACGAGCGTCCCGTCGGGCTCGACCCGAACGGGCAGCGCCTCGAAGCGCCGCGCGAGCTGCTCGGGAAACCGGTCGACCGCCTCCGGCGTCGGATCGAGCGCCGCCAAGCACCCCTCGTCGGGGTAGGCCGTCCAGTCCCGTCTTGGATACGATCGGGCTTCCTATGGGGCGGGAGACACAACGTCGGGTGGCGGCGCTCGCGCTGGTCGCAGTGGGGGCATTCGCCGGCGCGACGATCGTGCCGTCGACGAAGGTGACGCGCACGCCGGTCGCCGTCGCCGCGCCGCCGGTCGTCGTCGCGGCGCCGCAGCTGGTGAGTCGCCCGCCGGCGCGCTGCCCGTTCCCGACCGCGCTCCGCCCGGCGTTCGAGGATGCGGCCCGCGACAGCAACCTTCCGCCCGCCCTCCTGTACGCCGTGGCGAAGATCGAGTCCAACCTGCGCCCGGACGTGGTCTCCGAGTCCGGCGCCCGCGGCGTTCTCCAGCTGATGCCGACGACCGGCCAGATGCTCGCGCTCGACATCGACGAGCCGCGCGCGAACGTCCTCGCGGGCGCGCGCTACCTCCGTCAGATGTTCGACCGCTTCCGCTCGAGCGACATGGCACTCGCCGCCTACAACGCCGGCCCGACGGCCGTCGAGCGCGCGGGCGGCTCGCCTTCTGCCGGCGTCGTCGCGTACGTCGTCAAGGTCACCGCGCTGTGGCGCTCCGTCGCGGGCTGCCGCTAGCCGTTCTCGGCGTCGCGGCGCTCCTCGCGGCCGGCTGCGGCGGCGGCAAGAAGAACGCGTCGGCCGGCGTCGGTTCGACCGACGCCAACGGCTGCCGCACCGTTTCCGTGCCCGAGCCGGGTGAGCGGAGCGCGCCGAAGCCGACGAAGCGGCTCGACGCGTCGAAGACCTACGAGCTGACGCTGCACACGAACTGCGGCGACTTCACGATCTGGCTGGACGTCAGGAACGCGCCGGCGACGACCGCCTCGCTCGTCTCGCTCGCGCGCCGGGGCTACTTCGACCACACGCTCTTCCACCGCATCGTTCCGGGCTTCGTGATCCAGGGCGGCGATCCGACCGCGTCCGGCACCGGCGGGCCCGGGTACAAGACCGTCGACAAGCCGCCCGCGTCGGCTCGCTACAGGCACGGCATCGTCGCGATGGCGAAGACGCAGACGGAGCCCGCCGGCACGAGCGGCAGCCAGTTCTTCGTCGTCACGGGGAAGGACGTCGGCCTGCCGGCGGACTACGCGGTCGTAGGCAAGGTGACGAAGGGCCTCGACGTCGTCGACCGGATCGGCGCGCTGGGCGACCCGACGACCGAGCAGCCGACCGAGACGGTGGAGATCGAGAAGGCGACCGTCGGGGTCTCCTGATGGTCGCGGCCGTCGTCCTCGCGGCCGGGGCGGCGACGCGGTACGGATCGCCGAAGCAGTGGCGCTTCCTGCCGGCGGTTCTCGACCGACTGGCCGCCTCGCCGGTCGACCGCAGGGTCGTCGTCGTCTGGGGGGCGCATCCACCCGCTAGTGACAAGTTGTCACAAGCGGGTGTGCGGCTCGTCGAGGCGCGCGACTGGGAGCTCGGCCCCGGGGCGAGCCTTCGCGCAGGTTTGAGAGCGTTGCCGGACGAGGCAACCCACGCGCTCGTGGCGCTCGCCGACGGCCCCGACCTCGATCCGCGCGCGGTCGAGCGCGTGCTCGCGCACCGCAACGAGTCGGCGGTCGTCGCGGCCAGTTACGGCGGCGTCCGCGGCCACCCCGTCTGCCTCGCCCGCGCGGTCTGGGACCGCGTGCCCGACGAAGGCGGCCGCGCGCTCGAGGCTCTCCTCGTCCCCTGCGACGACTACGACCCGCCGGGGGATGTCGATTTCGCGGATTTGGAGGGAGAATGAGCCGACGCGCCGAAGGGACCACCGCTCATGGAGCTCGCCCACCCGCTCGACACCGTTCCGCAGCCGTCGCCTCTCGCCGAGGCCCGCGAGCGGCGCGACCTCTCGATCAAGCAGGTCGCCTACCGCACGGGGCTCGGCGAGCAGGAGATCCAGTGGCTCGAGGACGGTCGCCTCTACCGCTTCCCGTCGCAGAACGCGGCCGTGCTCGCGGCCGTCGTCTACGCGACGGCGCTCGGAATCGATCGCTGGGAGGCCCGGCGGCTCGCGGGACTGCCGGTCGCGCCGGGCGGCTTCCGCGTCAACGCACGCGTCCGCCTGATCGTCGTGGGCGCGCTCGCGGCGCTGTTCTCCGCGCTCGCCGTGATGGTGTTCGTACCGAACCTCGAGCTCAACCGCACGCGTACGGTCGAGGCGATCCCGAACGCGAACCTCCCGCCGCCGTGGAAGCTGAACGTCACCGTCCTGAACGGGAGCGACATCACGTGGACGCGCACGCTCGCGAGCCGCATCGGCGGGATGGGCTACACGATCGCCCACGTCGGCCCCGCCGACCGCTTCAACTACCAGCGCTCGTCGGTCTACTACGGCCCCGGAGGGCGCGGCGTCGGGCTGCGGCTCGCACGCCAGCTCGACGTCAAGGCGACGCCCGCTCCGGGCCTGAAGCGGAACCAGCTGCTCGTGATCGCCGGCGCCCGCCGCGCGATCGAATAGCGAGTTCTAGTGGAGCGGCGTGCGGAGCGCCGCGAGCTTGGCCTTCAGCTCCGGCGGCATCGGCTCCTGCACGGCGACGCGCACGAAGTGGCGCAACTCGACCTCGAACCGGTAGCGCTTCGCGCACCACGTGCAGCGGTCCAGATGCGCCTTCGCCTCCAGCACCTGCGCCTCGGAGAGGGTGCCGTCGATGTACGGCTGCATCAGCTCCTCGCACTTGTCGCAGAGGTCCATCACGTCGGCACCGCCTTGTCTGCGAGGTTCTTCTTCAGGATACGCCTCCCACGGTGCAGGCGTGACATGACGGTCCCGACGGGGATGTCGAGGATCTGCGCCGCGTCTGCGTAGGAGAACTCGCCGATGTCGACGAGGACGACCACGTCGCGGAAGTCGTGCGGGACGTCGGCGAGCGCGTCCACGACCGAGTCCTGCGACAGGCGCTCGATCACGCGCTCCTCGTCCGGGTTCTCCTCGGGAACCGTGGACTCGAGCTTGTTGTAGAGGAAGTAGTCGCCCGCCTCGTCGATCGACGTCGTCTGCGGCGTGCGCTGCTGACGGCGGCCGCGGTCGATGTTGAGGTTCGTGAGGATGCGGAGGAGCCACGCACGAAGGTTCGTCCCGGGCTGGTACTGCCGCCACGAGCGGAACGCGCGGGCATAGGCCTCCTGCATCAGGTCCTCGGCCTCCTCACGCGAGCCGACGAGACGGCGTGCGACGCGGTACACCTGGTCACTGAGCTCGAGGGCCTCCTCTTCGAACCGGACGCGGTTTCTGGCGTCCTGCGCGAGCTGCCGGGTCTCGGCGGTCGTCGGTGTGCCTTCGCTCATCCGGCGGCCACCCTAGCACCCACTTGAAACGCCTCTGGAGCCCGATCGATTCCCGGTTTTCATCTCTTTTCGAGCGGGTAGTTCGTACGGCGAGCAACCGGGGAGGACTGATGCAGGGGTATGAGGTCGTCACGAGCGACGATCACAAGATCGGCCATGTCGTCGACGAGCGCGACGATTGCGTGATCGTCGAGCACGGTCACATCTTCAAGGCGAAGCACGCAATCCCGAAGACCTTCGCGCACGTGGACGACGTCGCCGGCGTCGTCCGCGCGACGATCACGAAGGACGTCTTCACGGACGGCCCGAAGGTGACGGACGACTGGGACTGCAACGCGGTCCTCGAGCACTACGGTCTCGTCGGGGGGCTCGAGCATCCCGACACGGAGGGCTACGGCGAGACGCTGCCGACCGATCCGGCGGAGACCGCCGACGACAGCGACGTCGCCCAGCGCGCCGCGATGCGCGAGGGGACGGCGGACGACGGGTCGACGCCGGCCGTGCACGAGCGGTCGCGCAGCGCACTCGATCCCACCGGGCCCATCAGCAACCAGTAGGAACGACTACACGGACTGCAGCTCGCGGAAGCCGCCGCGGGCGAGAGCTGCGACGAGCGCATCGCGTGAGGTGCGCTCGTCGTCGTATTCGAGCTGCACCTGCCCCATCAGATTCGCGTTCGCGAACTCGAGCCCCGCGTGCCCCTCGAGCGTCTTCGCGAGGCGCATCACGCACCGCTCGCAACGTACACCCGTCACCTGGACCGTCTCGCGGACGACTGCCATCGCGGTCAGGCTATCGATCGCGCGACGAGGTCGGCAGCGGCCTCGTACGGCGTGTCGGGCTGGACTTGCAGGTCGGCCTCGCACGCGTTCGGGTCGATCCGGGCGAGGAGCTCCTCCGTTCCGAGCTCACGCGCGGACGGCGCGACGAGGTCCAGCAGCTCGCGCCCCAGCTCGGACGCGAACCCGACGCGGTCGCCGTCGGGATGGATCAGCTCCGCACGCGGCCCGAAGCGCGCCGCCGCCCAGCGGTTCTGCGCGTAGTCGCCACGCCGGGCCGGATCGACCGCGCCGCGGTCCGAGCCTTGTAACAACTTGTCACAAAGGGCCTGGAGCAGCGCGGCGAAGGCGGCCGAGAGGTGGACGTCGGTGGGCTGGTCCGGCATGCGGATCTCGAGCGTGCCGAACTTGGGATGCGGGCGGACGTCCCACCAGATGCGCGTGTAGTCCTGCGTCACGCCGAGGTCGACGAGCCGCTCGACCCAGGCCTCCCAGCCCGCGTACGAGCCGAATGCGGGCGGGGCGCCGGCGCGCGGGAGCTCCGCGAGCACGGGAGCGCGGTTCGACGCCATCCCGGTCAGCTCCCCTGCGAACCACGGCGAGTTCGCGCTCAGCGCGAGCACGACGGGAAGCCACGGCAGCATGCCCTCGAGCGCACGCCAGCAGTCGTCCGCGCTCGGCATCGCGAGGTGGACGTGGAGCCCCTGGACACCCTGGCGCCGGACGCTGATGCCGCCGTAGCCGGCGAACGACGTGTACCGCTCCTCCTTCACGATCGGCTGCGCCTCCGGACGCGCGAACGGGTGCGTTCCGGCAGCCGCGATCGCGAGCCCTTCCGCGTCGGCGACCCCGGCGGCTGCGCGGCGCAGCGCGACGAGCGCATCCTCCGCCTCGGCGGCCGTCGCGCACGGGTACGTGTTCAGCTCGAACACCGATGCGAAGAGCTCCGTCTTCACGAGTCCCGGCAGACCGCGCCCCTCGGTGCCGCGAACGAACCGGTCGACGGCCGCGACCTGGTCGAGCGTGCTCACGTCGAGGATCATCAACTCCTCCTCGATCCCGAGCGTCAGCGGCGCGCGGCCGCCGAACGTGTGCTCGATCACTTGCCGCGCACGCCGTGAACGGGGCGGCCCGCCGCGACCCACGCGTAGTACGACGCACTCGGCCCGTACTCGGAGCGGTACCCGACGATGCGCGGGTTGCGACCGACGTCACGCGCGCGCGCAGCGTGCTTGAGGAGCATCGGATCGTCGCTCTCCTGCCAGACGAGGATCAGGTGCGCCGCCGTCATGAAGGTCGCCACGTACGTGCACCCCGGCGCCGGGCACGGGAACGGATCGGTGCGCACGCAGAACCATCCCTCGTAGTCCTCGGAGTCGTCGTCGATCCAGAGCTCCTCCTCGACGACGTGGGTCTCCTCGAACAGCAGTTGCCCGCGCTCCACGGTTCAACAAGGTAGCGGCAACCCCGCCGTCGGCAGAACGGCGCCCAAAGGCCGCCGCCGCTGCGATGAAAAGTGGCCGCGGCCCCTGGCAGGCAGGAGGGGCCGCGGCCTTGATTCGGCGGCCGCGCTGGCTAGACGGCCACCGTCACGAACGGCTATCCGTTGGGGGAGGGAGGTTGCCGTCCGAGCTTGATGTCGACGGTCTGCTTCTTGCCGTCGCGGTAGATCTCCAGCTTGAGCTCGTCGCCCGGCTTCTTGCGCGCGATCAGGTCGCGCAGCTGCGGCTCGCTCGTCACGGGCGTGCCGTCGGCGCCGACGATGATGTCGCCGCCGAGCTGATAGGTGTCGCCCTCGACGACGACGGGCGTCTCGCCGGCCTTGATCCCGGCCTTCTCGGCCCCGCTCCCGGACTTCACGTCCTGGACGAGCAGGCCGCGCTCGACCGGGAGGTTGAAGAGCCGCACGAGCTCGTCGGTGATCGGGCGCGCCTCGATCCCGAGGTACGGGTGCTGCGCCTTCCCGCCGTGGATCAGCTGCGCCGCCACGGTCTTCACCGTGTTGACCGGGACCGCGAAGCCGATGCCGACGTTGCCCTCGGCGCCGGTGTTACCGGTCGAGATCTGCGAGTTGACGCCGATCACCGCGCCGCGGGTGTCGATGAGCGGGCCGCCCGAGTTGCCGTGGTTGATCGCCGCGTCGGTCTGGATCGCATGACCGATGCCGACGCCGTTCGGCGCTTCGATCGAACGCTGCACGGCACTCACGATTCCAGCGGTCGCGGTGCGCGCGAAGCCGAACGGGTTGCCGATCGCGACGACCGGATCGCCGACCTGCACCGTGTCGGAGTCGCCGAGCGGAAGGGGTGTGAGCGAGCGCGAGTGCGTGTCGATCTGCAGCACCGCGAGGTCGGTCGACGCGTCCGTGCCGACCACCTTCGCGTCTATCTGGTCGTTCTGCGAGAAGCTGACCTGCACCTTCTGTGCGCCCTCGATCACGTGGTAGTTCGTGACGACGTGGCCGGCCTTGTCGATCACGAAGCCGGAGCCGAGCGCCTCCTCCGTCTGCTGCGTCGGGAAGATGTCGAACGGATTCGTCGAATTGACTGTGCTCGTCGCAGTGATCTGCACGACGCCGGGCGACGTGCGCTTGTAGATCTCCTCGGTCGTGAGCCCGCGGCCGCCGGAGCCGAGCGTGGTGCTCGTGAACCCGCCGCTGCCGAGCGGCGACACCTGCTGAATCGTGGTGTGGTCGCCGAGCTTCCCCAACGCGGCCGCGCCGCCGAGCGCCAGGAGACCGCCTGCGGCAGCGGTAATCAGCAGCTCGGCGGCGCGGAGGGGGAGGATGCGTTGACTACGCACTCCGACCGTTATAGCCGTCCGGTGTTGACCCGGCGTTCCGAGCCGTTAACCCTCGATTAAGCGCGGTAAAGAAAGTCGTGGTACGACTTGCGGGTGGCGTCGCCGATGCCGCTCGAGCGCGTGATCCAGATCGCCGAGTTCCGGGCCGGTTTGCGGCAGTTCCTGCGCGAGAGCGAGGAGGTGTCGCGGCGGTGGGGCCTCACGCCGCAGCGGTACCTGCTGCTGCTCCAGGTGAAGGGAGCGCCGGACGGCAGCGAGCGGCTCAGCTTCACCGCGCTCGCCGACCGGCTGAAGGTCTCGCCGAACACCGTCACCGAGCTCGTCACGCGCGCCGAGCAGGCCGGCCTCGTGCGGCGCGAGCGTTCAGGAGACGACCAGCGCGTCGTGTTCGTACGCCTGACCGAGGAAGGCGAGCGGCGCCTCCACGGCGTGCTCGAGGAGAGCGACGGGGCGCGCCGCGAGCTGATCCGCTCCTTCGAGGAGCTCCAGAAGACGTTCAAGACTGCGTGGCAGCGGTAGAACCGGTAGCTGAGGGCAGCTGAAAGAGCTCTTCCTCCTCGACCCGGGCGTCGTCTTCCTGAACCACGGGTCGTTCGGCGCGACGCCGCGCCCGGTGTTCGAGGAGTACCAGCGCTGGCAGCGCGAGCTCGAGCGCCAGCCCGTCGAGTTCCTGGCGCTCGAGCGTCGGCTACCGGCGCTCCTGGACGTCGCGCGCGAGCGGCTCGCCGGTCACCTGCGGGTGCCCAGCGACGATCTCGCGCTCGCGACGAACGCGACGTCGGCGGTGAACGCGGTCGCGCGATCGCTCGCGCTCGAGGCCGGCGACGAGGTGCTGACGACGCCGGACGAGTACCCCGGCATGAAGCTCCTCTGGGAGTACGTCTCCCGCCGGACCGGCGCGAGCGTGGTCGAGCGCGAGTGGGGCGACCTCGAGCCGGGCCTGCGGACGAAGGCGGTGTTCGTCTCCCACGTCGAGTGGTCGACCGGCCGCGTGAACGAGGTCGCGTCCTTGTGCACCAGAGCACGAGCGGCCGGCGCCCTCTCAATCATCGACGGCGCGCACGCACCCGGGCAGCTCGAGCTGGATCTCGTCGCGCTCGGCGCCGACGTCTACGCGGGGAACTGCCACAAATGGCTCTGCGCTCCGAAGGGCTCGGGGTTCCTGTACGCGCGCCCGGAGGCGCAGCGCCTGATCGACCCGCTCGTGATCTCGTGGGACTGGGGTGACGCGAGCCCGTTCCACCAGCGCCACCGCTGGCAGGGAACGCGCGACCCGTCGGCGCTGCTCGCGATCCCCGCCGCGCTCGACTTCCAGGACGTGCATGACTGGCCGCGCGTGCGCGAACGTTGCCGAGGGTTGCTCGAGAACGCTTGTGACAAGTTGTCACAAGCGGGTCTGGAGCCGCTGGCCGATCCGGGCCGCTACGTGCAGATGCTCGGATTCCGCGTACCGACCGACGAGCCGCTCGAACTGAAGCGCCGCCTGTACGACGAGCACCGGATCGAGGTGCCCGTGTTCGAGACGCGGCACGGGGCGATCCTGCGCGTGTCCGTCCAGGGGTACAACGACGAGGGCGACCTCGACGCCCTCAGCGCAGCGCTAGCGCGAACGCTCCGCCGATGACCGCGACGCCGAACGTGAGCCACGCGACGTAGTCGCCGACGTGGCCGCTGTGCACGGCCTTGAGCGGCCGGAACACGGCCGCGGGGACGACGCGGCTCCGGTAGAGCAGACCGAGCGCGAGGGCGAACGACCCGGCGAGGCACACGAGGCCCCACACGACGCCCTGCGCCGAGGTCGCCCAGTGCGCGGCCGGCGCCGGCGGAAGTGGTGTGTGGTCGAGCACGAGCGCGCGGTAAGCGTCGCCGTCGGTGAAGCGGTGCGCGGCCTCCTTCGCGTGCGCGCCGAGGCTCGTCACCGCACCGAGCGCGAGCGACGCGACGGCGAGCGTGACGGCAACCGCCTGCATGAGGGCCAGGCTCGGCGGCTCGTCCTGTGCCGGCGGCGCTTCGTCCGGCTCGGGCGAGAGCAGGCGATCCGTGCGCGGGCCGAGCCCGAGGAAGACGCGCAACCCGGCGCGGACGATCGCCGCCGTGGAAACGATCGTGACCGCCGCGAGCAGAACGGGGATCCAGCCCCGGCCGAGCTGCGTCGCCGCGTCGTCGACGAGCGCGTGGCCCGGCCACGTCCCCAGGAACGGCGGGCCGGCGAGCGCGAGCGCGGCGGCCGCCCAGGCGAGGGCGCTCCACCGGCGGTCCCGACCCTTGCCGTGCAGGACGATCTCGTCGATCGACCCCTTCGTGACGAGCAGGATGCCGCCGGCGAGGAAGAGCGATCCCTTCGCGAGCCCGTGCGCGACCACCCACGCACCGGTCCCCGCGACACCGTCCGGCGTCAGGAGGGCGACGCCGATCAGGAAGCAGCCGAGATCCGAGATCGTCGCATACGCGAGGAGACGCTTCAGGTGGCGCTGCAGCACGGCCATGACGGCTCCGAGCACCGCGGTCACCGCGCCGACGCCGAGCAGCACGTCGCGCAGCGGATCCTCGAACTGACCGAGCACGCCGTCGAATGCGACCCAGTAGACGCGTGCGATTCCGTAGATCCCGAGGTCGCTCATGACCGCAGCGAACAGGAGGCAGACGGGCGCAGGCGCGATCGCGTATGCATCGGCGAGCCAGAAGTGGAACGGCACGATCGCCGCCTTGACGAGGAACCCGCACACGATCAGCCCGAACGCGACGATCACGAGGCCGTCGTGCCGGCCGTCGCTTCCGAGCCGCCGTCCGATCTCCGCGAGGTTCAACGATCCCGTGCGCCCGTAGACGAGCGCGATCCCCGTCAGGACGAAGAGCGCGCCGAGCGTGTTCGTGACCGCGAAGTTGAACGCACCCTGGATCGCAGTCGTCTCCTCCACGTTGTACGCGGCGAGCGCGAACGCAGCCACGCTCATCAGCTCGAAGAGGACGAACATGTTGAACAGGTCGCCGCTGAGCGCGAAGCCCGCCATCGCGCCGCCGAAGAGGAGCATCAGCACCTCGTACAGATGGTGGGTCTCCTCCATGTAGCGCCACGAGTAGACGAGCGCGGCGAGGACGAGCGTGAGTACGAAGAGCGCGAGGGTCGCGCCGAACGTGTCGACGGCGAACGCGATCCCGAGCGGGAAGCTGCCGGCGCGCGGCGTCCACCCGCCGAACCAGTAGACCGACGTGCCGGCGCCGACGCGTGCGAGCAGGATCGCGGCGAGCACGACGGCCGTTCCCGCGCCCGCGATCCCGATGACGTCCGAGGCGCGGCGGGGCAGCGCGTGCCCGACGACGACGAGCGTCGCGGCGCCGAGGAACGGCACCGCCACGACGAGCGGGATCCAGATCATCCCTTCAGCTCCGCGATCTCCGACGGGTCGAGCGACCCGGTTCGGCGGTACGAGTGCACCGCGAGCGTGAGGAGAAGGGCCGAGACGCAGACGGCGACGACGATGTCCGTGAGCGTGAGCGCCTGGACGACCGGGTCGACCGTCTTCCGCGACAGCGGGATGTCGGCGAACACGGGCGCGGTGCCCTCGTCCCGGTAGCCGATCGCGAGCAGCAGGACGTACGTCCCCGACTGGACGACGCTCACGCACACCGCGAGGTGGATCAGGTTCCGGCTCCTGACGATGCCGAAGAGCCCGACGAGGATCACCCAGGCGCCGAGTGCATACGGCAGATAGCTCACGGTTTCGCCTTCCCGTGTCGGACGGCCATCGTCTCCTGCAGGAACTCGCCGTAGACGAGGACGAAGCCGGCGGCCACGGCGACGCCCGACGCCCAGTTGAGGAGCGGGATCGACCCGGTCGAGAGCAGCGTGTTCCAGGTGCCGAGCGGCAGGAAGTTCTCCAGGAAGGCGAGGCCGAGCGCGAGCGCGAGCAGCCCCAGCCCGACGAACGCGCCGGCACCCGTGCCCTCGACGGAGTCCCACAGCGCGGTGCCGCCGATGCGGTGGTACGCGCGGTACTCCGCCGACAGGAACACGAGCGCGAACGCCGCCGATGCGACAACGCCGCCCTGGAAGCCGCCGCCCGGCGTGAGGTGGCCGTGGGCGATCACGGACAGTGCGAGCACGAACGTCACTGGGACGGCGACGAGGCCCGAGGCGCGGACCGCGTCGCTGCGCACGGCGTCCACGACGTCCGCGACGTCGTGCTCGCGCGTCTCGCGCAGGAGCATCGCGACGCCGACGACGGCGCCGAACAGAATCAGCTCCTCTCCCATCGTGTCGAACCCGCGCCAGTCGAAGACGACGCCGGTGACGACGTTGGCGATGTTCCGCTGCGGCTTCGCGACGTGGACGAGGATGTCGCCGTATGGCCCCGCGTAGTGCCCGAAGTCCGGCAGCCCGGCGAGCCCCCACAGAAGCAGCGCGCCGAGGCCGCCGGCCCCGGCGAGAAAGAGGGCGGTGCGGCCGCGCGTCGTCACCGCTTCCTTCGGCGCTGCGTCTCGTTCACCCGCGCGATCGCCGCCACGAGCACGAGCGGATATGCGACGCCTCCGACCGCGAGAGCCGACAGCGCGACGTCGGGCGCCTGGTAGACGACGAAGAGCGCGACGAGCGCGAAGCCGTAGAGCGAGAGCACCAGCGCCTGCCGCACGACGTCGCGCGCGACGACGACGGCGAGCGCGCCGAGCGCGACCAGCGCGAGACACATCGCCTGCAGCGGGATCACAGCTTTACGTCTCCGCGCTGGCGCTGCCGCGCGACGCGCGCGGTCGCGTGCGACAGCGCGGCGTTGAGCACGAACAGCGCGACGGCGACGAAGCCCGCGTTCCACGAGGGCCCAGCCGTCCCTTCCTCGACGACGACGGCCGCGAAGACGAGGAACGGCGCAACGGCAGTCGTGGCGCCGGAGTAGTGCAGGCGGTCGTACACCGTCGCGCCCGCGATCACGCCGACCACGCAGACGACCTCGCTCGCGACCGCGAGGACGAGCAGGATCGCCACCGTCACGGATCCAGCTCCCGCTCGAAGAAGCGGAGGAACACGAGCCCGCCGGCGAACGTGAGGGCCGCCGCGACGAGGCCGAGCACGGTGTACGCGCTGCGCTCGAACCCCTGGGCGAGGCAGACGAGCGCGAGCGTGAGGACGGAACCGGCGGCCTCCACCGCGACGAGCGCGTCGAGCCGTGGGGCGACGAGCGCAACGCCGCCGAGCGGAACGAGCAGCGCGAGCAGCGCCGTCGCCGCCCAGAGCCACTCGTTCACGGCACCGACTTGGCTGTGTGGACATTCGGCTCGAGCGCGTGCAGCAGTGCGCGCTCACCGTCGACGTCGACCACGATCGCGTTCGGCGACGCCGTGCCGGCGATCGCTCCGAACGCGCGCTGCCAGCCTCCGACGGTGCGGGACGGGACCGTCACCCACTCTCCGCGCACACGGCGTCCACGAGCGAGGGACCGCGCGAGCACCCACGTGAGGACGCCGAAGTCGAACACGACGTTGACAGGCAGCTTCCAGGCGTCCGCAACGAGACGCAGGTCGATCCGGTACGCCTCGAGGCCGAGCGAGCGCAGCAGCTCCGCGAGAGTCGCGCCGGCGGCGGCCGCGATGAGACCCGCAACCAGCTCTATGCCCTGCCGGGTCCCGACGAAGACCGCCCACAGCCCCTCGAGGACCGCGAACCACGCGAGCAGCGAGAGGGCGCGGCGCACGGACCGCGTTCTTCCATCGGAGTCCGCGGAAAAACGTGTCAGGATCAGACGCGTGCCCGAGCGCGACTACGTGACCGCCGCGAACTTCCGCGCGGAGCTGCGGCGCTTCCTCCGCCAGAGCGAGGAGGCCGCGCGCACGTTCGGGCTCACGCCGCGCCAGTACCTGCTCCTGCTGATGATCGCCGGCGCCGACGGCGCGATGTCGACCGTCTCCGCGCTCGTCGACCGGCTCCAGCTCACGCAGAGCGCCGTGACCGAGCTCGTGCAGCGCGCCGAGGAGGCCGGCCTGGTCGCGCGCTCGCCGTCGCCCGTCGACGGACGCGTCGTGCACCTGCGGCTGACGCCGGAGGGCGAGCAACGGCTCGCAGGCGTGTACGACGCGCTCGGGCCGGAGCGCATGCAGCTCGCCGAGATGGTCGCACGCCTGAACGAATAAATCGCTCTACGATATGTTTTGCCCTGCCCGCGCAAGGAAGAACGCGCCGCGTGGGGTTGACGAAGCTCCGCGCGTCCTGGCCGGTCGTCCGGCAGCTCCGTGAGGGCGACGCGCTCGGGCTCGGCAGGGCCGTCCAGTCGCCGCGCTCCCGCACGCTGACGCCGCGCATCGACGACGCCGACCACGTCGCGCAGTCTCTTCGTCGGCGCGGCCGCGGACGTGGTCTCCCCGGCGCTGCTGATCTCGGACCTCGGGCCTCCGGAACGCTTCCTGAAGATGCTGCGCGTGGTCAAGGTCGCCTCGCCGATGAGCGTCGGCTCGTGGGTGCTCGCCGTCTCCGGCGGCGCGACTGGTCGGTCTTCCGCGCCGGCTTCCAGTCCGCGCGCGACCCGCGCTACACGGTGATCCCGCAGCGCGAGCGGCTCGCGCGCAAACGGTGACGACCGGCCGCCGGGCCCACCGCGCTCCGGAGTGAGGACATGGCCGAACGGGACATGGCGGCACTCCGGAGTGAGGACACGGCCGAACGGCAGGGGCTACGCGGCGTCGGGCGCGGGGGCGGGAGTCACCGTCCGGTGGCCTTCCTGGTCCGGGTCCTCTGGGGCTGCGGCCGGGTCCTCGCCGGGGAGTGGTTCGGGATCCGGCTCCGGCGGCTGCTCGCGCGGGGCGCGCTCGCCCGGGATGCCCGGGTCCTGGTCAGCGCTCGTAGGTCACCTCGCCGCTCTCGACGATGCGGCGCTCACCGCCGACGTCGATCTCCAGCCGCCCGTCGCGGTCGATGCCGACGGCTATGCCCGACGCGCCGTCGACGGTGACGTGGCGCTGCCGCAGGAAGTCGCGCGAGCCGATGTCGATGTACAGCGCGGCCAGGCCGCCGTCGAGCCACCGCGCGTACTGGCCCTCCAGCTCAGCGAGCAGGCGCGCGAGGATGGGCGCCCGCTCGCGCTCGACGCCGTCCGTCGTGCGCAGAGAGGCCGCCGCAGGATGCGTGTCGGCGGGCAGCTCGTCGCGGGTCTGATTGACGTTGATCCCGATCCCGAGCACGACGACGCTGTCGCGCGCCTCCGCGAGCACGCCTGCGACCTTGCGGCGGTTCACCAGCACGTCGTTCGGCCACTTGATCTGCGCCGAGAGCTCGAGCGCCGCTTCGACGGTGTTCGCCGCGGCGACGCCGCCCACGAGCGCGAGCTCGGCGATGCGCCGGTCCGCGGGCGGGCGCAGGAGCGTCGAGCTGAGAATCGCGCTGCCCCGCGGTGCCTCCCAGCGGCGTCCGAGGCGGCCGCGACCCGACGTCTGCTCCTCGCACACCGCGACGGCGCCCTCCGGCTGCGACGCGTCGAGGAGCGCCTGCGTCGACTCGCACGTCTCCCGGTAGAGGTACGGCCGCCCGAAGCGGCCGGTCAAGAGCGGCTCTACGACGTCCGCCGCGAGCGTCACGGCGCACGCTCGACGCGCACCGCGCAGACCTTGTACTCGGGGATCCCGATCAGCGAGTCGCCGACGTCGTTCGTGAGCCAGTTCACCTTCGCCTGCGCGAAGTGGAGCGCCATCCAGACGAGGCCCGGGTAGACGCGCTCGCCGATCACCGCGCGCGCCTCGAGCGACCCCCGGCGCGAGACGAGGCGCGCCGGGTCGCCGTCCGCGAGACCAAGCGCCGCCGCGTCCTCGAGCGAAATCTCGAAGAACGGCTCCTCCTGCTTGTCGAGGATCCCGTCCTCGCGCATCGTCATCCCCGCCGAGTTGTAGTGGTAGAGCGTGCGGCCGGTCGACAGGATCAGCGGGTACTCGTCGTCGGGCTCTTCGATCGGCGGCTGGTACTCGACCGGGAAGAGCTTGCCCTTGCCGTTCGGCCGTGCCGGGTGCGGCGAATGGAGGTACGCGGACCCGGGATGGTCGCGGTCCGTGCACGGCCACTGCAGTCCGACGTCCTCGATGCGGTCGTAGCGGATCCCGTACCAGTTCGGCGAGAGGTCGGCGAACTCGTTCCACGCGTCCTCCGCCGTGCGGTACTCGGGCCAGTCGGCGCCGAGTGCGCGCGCCAGGTCGACGACGATCCGCCAGTCCTCGCGCGCCTGCCCCGGCAGCGGGACGGCCTTCCGTACCCGGTTCACGCGCCGCTCGGTGTTCGTGAACGTGCCGTCCTTCTCCGCGAAGCTCGATGCAGGCAGGACGACGTCGGCGAACTTCCGCGCCATGTCGTTCAGGAAGATGTCCTGCACGACGAGGAAGTCGAGGTGCGCGAGCCCTTCCTCGACGTGGTGTGCGTTCGGCTCCGTGTGCGCCGGGTTCTCGCCGATCAGGTAGAAGGCACGGATCCGCCGGTCGTGCAGGCCGGACATCATCTGGTCGAGGCGGTAGCCGGGGATCGTCGGCAGGTCGACGCCCCACGCCTCGGAGAACTTACGCGTCGTCTCCTCGTCGATGGCCTGGTAGCCGGGGAAGTACGACGGGTTCGCGCCGGCGTCGTTCAACCCCTGCACGTTGTTCTGGCCGCGCAGCGCATTCAGGCCGGTCGACTCGTAACCGAGGTGCCCGGTCATGAGCACGAGGTTCGAGAGCGACCAGATGTTGTCGATGGCGGTCGAGTGCTCGGTGATCCCGAGCGTGTAGAAGATTGCGGCATGCCGCTCGCGCGCGTACTCGAGCGCGGTCGCGCGGATCGCGTCGGCGGGAACGCCGGTGATCTCCTCGGCCGCCTCGGGCGAGTAGCGCGAGACGACCTCGGCGACCGCGTCGAACCCTTCGGTGTGCTCGACGATGTACGCGTCGTTCTGCAGCCCCGCCTCGAGGATCGCGTGCATCATCGCGTTCAGCAGCCACACATCCGTGCCAGGGCGCAGCTGCAGATGGCGCTTCGCGATCTTCGTCAGCCAGATTCTGCGCGGGTCGGCGACGACGAGGGTGGCCCCGTTCCGCACCGCCTTCTTCATCCGCAGCGCGAGCACGGGATGCGCCTCGGTCGTGTTCGACCCGATCACGAACAGGAACTTCGCGTGGTCGATCTCCGGGATCGAGTTGGTGCTTGCTCCTCTGCCGAACGACCTGACCAGGCCGTAAAGGGTCGGTGCGTGTCAGGTGGCCTCGCAGCTGTGGACCGAGTGCGTGCCGAGAGCGGTGCGCGCGAGCTTCTGGATCAGGAAGTTCTCCTCCATCGTGAGGCGCGCCGAGGCGAGGACGCCGATCGACTGCGGGCCATGCCGGTCCTTCACCTCCTTCAGGCCCGTCGCCGCGACCTCGAGCGCGTGCTCCCACGTCGCGGGGCGCAGCTCGCCGTCCTCGCCGCGCACGAGCGGCTCGGTGAGGCGGTCGGGGTGGTGGACGAAGTTGAACGCGAAGCGCCCCTTGACGCACAGGTTGCCGTCGTTCGAGACGTACTTCGGGTCGGACGTGACCTTGACGATGCGCTTCGTCTCCGGATCGACGTTCAGGTCGACCTGGCAGCCGACGCCGCAGAACGTGCACGTCGTCTTGACCTTCTCGAGCTTCCGCTCGTGGCCGGCCGGCGCGCCCTCGACGAACTTCTCGTAGATCGCGCCCGTCGGGCAGACGGAGAGGCAGCCGCCGCAGAGCTCGCACTCCGTGTCGAGCCACGAGCGCTCCCACGTGGGGACGATCCGCGCCTCCGGCCCGCGCCCCTCGAGCGACAGCGCGGAGCACTGCATGACCTCCTGCGTGTAGCGGACGCAGCGATTGCAGAGGATGCACGCGTCGGGGTCGTACCCCATCAGCCGGTTGCGGTCGTCGTACTCCTTCCGCTTCGCGTCCGGGAGGACGAACGGCGCTTTCGCGTCGAGCTCCTGCGCGTAGTCGAGTAGCTCGTTCGGGCGGCCGCCGGGGCTCGGGTTCAGGTGCTCGGACAGCAGCATCTCCGTCAGCGTCTTCTGGAGCTGCGGCACCGCCGAGTTGGTCGACACGACCATCCCCGCGGCGACATGTGTTGCACAGGCGGGCAACGGCCGCGGTGCGCCTTCGACGCCGACGACGCACATCCGGCAGCCACCGTACGGCGCCAGCTTGTCGTCGTGGCAGAGCGTCGGGATGAAGACGCCGTGGCGCGCCGCCGCATGCACGAGCAGCTCGCCCTCCGGCGCGCTCGCCGTCTTGCCGTCCAGCGTGAACTCGACGTACTCGGTCAAGCCTCGACCGCCTCCCCGAGGGGCGCGAACTTCTCCGGCCAGTAGCGGAAGGCGCTGCGCATCGGGTACGGCGACGCCTGGCCGAGGCCGCAGATCGACGTCTTCGCCATCGCGTCGAGCCACTCCTCGACCTGCCACCGCGGCATGGCCGCCTCGCCGTGCGCGAGCTCCGCGAGGACGTGGTGCATCCCGCGGTTGCCGATCCGGCACGGCGTGCATTTCTGGCACGACTCCTCGGCGAAGAAGCGCATCGTCTCGGCGAGCAGGCGGAGCGGCGAGTAGGCCGCCGGGAACACCTGCAGCGCGGCCGATCCCGGGCCTGCGCCCCACTCGCCCAGCGCATCGCGCGTGAGCGGCACTTCGAGCGCGCTCGGCGGAAGGATCCCACTTGCGGCGCCGCCGGGGACGAGCGCGCCGATCTCGTCCGTCGCGCCGCCTGCGTAGTCGTCGATGAGCTGCCGTGCGGTCACGTCGAGGGGCGCCTCGTAGCAGCCGGGCTCGCGGACGGCACCCGTCACCGACCACAGCCGCACGCGCGGCCAGGCCTCGCCGCCGTCGCGCAGGATCGCGGGGATGTGCGCGAGCGTCTCGACGTTGTTGATCAGCGTCGGGTAACCGAGGTAGCCGACCTGGCTCGGGAACGGCGGCTTCAGGCGCGGCATCGCCCGGCGGCCTTCCATCGACTCGAGCATCGCCGTCTCCTCGCCGGCGATGTACGCACCCGCGCCGACGACGAGCTCGAGGGACGCGCCGCCGAGGAGTCCTGCGCGCCGGAACTCGTCGATCGCGTCTGCGAGCCGCGCGCGCGCGAAGGCGTACTCCTCGCGGATGTAGACGAAGCCTTCGCGCGCCTCGACGAAACGCATGGCGATCAGCGTCGCCTCGACGAGGAGGTGAGGCCGCAGCTCCATCACGTACCGGTCCTTGATCGTGCCGGGCTCGCCCTCGTCCGCGTTGACGACGACGTACCGCGGCCCCGGCTCGCGCGCGACGGCTTCCCACTTGACGCCGGTCGGGAAGCCCGCGCCGCCGTAGCCGACGAGATCCGAACCTTTCAGCTCAGCGACGATCCGATCTACGGGAGGCAGGTCGCGGAGCACGGCCAGTCCGCCCCGGCGCTCGTAGTCGGCGAGGGTCTGGTCGGCCTGCTCGAGGCCGAGCGAGCTCCCGGTGTTCGTCCGGTGAACGAGCGCCGGCTCGACGGCGTCGCCGCGCATCAGCACCGGCGCGAGGTCGCAGTGGCCGAGGCACGGCACCTCGAGCGCAGGCGCGCCCTCGACGGCGTGCTCCTGCTCGCGCGCGAGCAGCTCGCGCCCGCCGAGGCAGTCGCAGACCGGCCCGGTGCAGACGCGCACCGCGGTCGTCGGCACCTGCAGGAACGAGTAGAAGCTCACGACCTCGTGCACCTCGCCGCGCCGGATGTTCATGTGGTCGGCGAGCGAGTCCGAGAGCTCGGGCGTCACCGGTCCGATCTCGCGACGGATGCGGCCGAGGTTGTCCAGCAGCCGAGTGCGCTCCGTCGGGAGCTCCGCCAGCAGCGAGGGAAGCCTCAGGACGTCGATGGGGTCGATTCTACGGCCGGAGAACATGCTACGAAGACAACCCTCGGACGGATTGCAAGCCTGACCGATCGGGGAGGAAAAGTCTGGCCTTTCACGCCGTCGGCCGCCACTAGATGATCGCTACACGATGAGTGGCCATCCGGCGGGGTCTAGCCGGGGGGGAATCGGCCCGAGAACGGCCCTCGGGCTTGCGGGGGCGGTAGCCGTCGCCGTCGTTGCTGCGGCGGGATTCGCGTCGCCGGCGGCTGCCGCACCTTGCCCGTGCCAGCTCCTCGCGAGCGACCTCGTGCCGACCCAGACCGGCCTCTCGACCGCGAACGGGCGCTCGGGCGGCGGGCCGTTCACGCTCGAGCTCGGGGTCAAGTTCACGCTGGACGCGCCCGCGCAGCTGTCGGCGGTCGCGTTCTACAAGGACGGCGCCGAGACGGGCACGCACGTCGGCCGTCTCTGGACAGCAGACGGCATTCTCCTAGCCGGCGTGCCGTTCGCAGCCGAGACGGCGTCCGGCCGGCAGGAGCAGGCGCTGCCCACTCCCATCGCCCTCGCGGCGGGCGTCACGTACGTCGCGTCCGTCGGCGTCAACAACGCGTTCGTGCAGACGCTCGGCGGACTCAATACGCCCATCGGCTCCGGCCCGCTCCACTCCGTGCTCGGCGAGAACGCCGTGTTCGCCGACGCCGCCGAGTCGTTCCCGACACAGAGCTTCCTGTCGAGCAACTACTTCGTCGACGTCGTCGTGCTCGACGACGGGACGCCGGCCGCGCCGACACTCGAGTCGGTCGACCCGGCGAACCATGCAACCGGCGTGCCGAACGAGAGCGCCATCTCCGCTTTCGTCACGCGGGACCTCGACCCGACAACCGTGGCGCCCTCGACGGTGTCCCTCGAGCGTGCCGACGGCACGCCGGTCCCGGTCGCCGTGGCCTACGACGCCGGCGCGCGCAAGATCACGCTCACACCCACCGTGCCGCTCGAAACCGCGGCGGCCTACGCGGCGCGTATCTCGACCGGCGTCCACAGCGCCGACGGCACGCCGTTCGCCGCGCCCGTCGTCTGGCGGTTCTCGACGCAGAACGTCCCGCCGACGGTGCTGACACGGGTTCCCGCTCCGGGCTCGACGGGCGTCCCGGTGGGCACGACCGTGAGCGCGACGTTCTCGCGCGACCTGAACGCGGCGACGATCACGGGCTCGAGGTTCACGCTCGTCAACGGCGCGGGCGTCCCGGCGACCGTCTCCTACGACGCCGCCACGCGCACAGCGACGCTGACGCCGACGGCGCCGCTCGTGGGCGGAAAGACGTACACGGCGCGCCTCGCGGCCTCGATCGAGGCCGCCGACGGGATCACGCTCGGAGACGACGTGACGTGGAGCTTCACCGCGGCCTGCCCGTGCATGCTGCTGCCGCCGGGGCTCGCGCCGGTGGCCACGGGTCTCTCGACGGCGAACGGCCGTCCGGGCGGTCCGTGGTCGCTCGAGTTCGGCGTGAAGTTCAACGTCGACACGCCCGGCCGGCTCACCGCGCTCTCGTTCTACAAGGACGCGGCCGAGACCGGGAGCCACGTCGGGAGCCTGTGGACCGCGGACGGGATCCTGCTCGCGAGCGTCGTCTTCACCGGGGAGACCGCGTCCGGCCGGCAGGAGCAGCCGCTCGCGACCCCGATCGGGCTCGCGCCGGGCACGACGTACGTCGCGTCGGTCGGAATCAACGCGAGTTTCGTCCAGACGGTCAACGGCCTGTCGGCGCCGACCGACTCGGGGATCCTCCACGCGGTCGCGGACGGCGCCAACGGCGTCTTCGCCGACGCGGCCGGGACGTTCCCGACGCAGACCTTCTCGTCCAGCAACTACTTCGTCGACGTCGAGGTTCTCGACGACGGAACGCCTGCGGCACCGACGCTCTCTGCGGCCGCGCCGGCGAACGGCGCCACTGGCGTGTTCGTCGACGCGACGGTGTCCGCGACCGCGAGCCGTGCACTGGATCCCGCGACCGTGACCGGCTCCACGGTCACGCTGCGGCGGAGCAACGGGACTCTGGTGCCGGCCGCGGTCGCGTACGACGCGGCCGCGAAGAGCATCGTCCTCACGCCGACGAGCCCACTCGACGAGCTGACGACGTTCACCGCGCAGATCTCGACGGACGTCCGCGGCGCCGCCGGCACGCCGCTGGCGGGTGCTGTCAGCTGGACCTTCAGGACCGGTCTGGGCCCGCCGACGGTGATCGCACAGTCGCCGTCGGCGGGCGCGGCCGGCGTGAGCACGACGACGCTCGTGAGCATGACGTTCTCGCGCGACATGGACGCCGCGTCGATCACCGCAGCGACGCTGACGCTGACCGAGGCCGGCGGGCCGGCCGTCCCGGCCGCGGTCTCGTACGACGCCCCGACGCGCACCGCGACGCTCACTCCGGGGGCGACGCTCCTCGCGTCGACCGGCTACACAGTGCGCAGCGCGGGATCGGTGCGCGCGAGCGACGGCGCGCCGTTCGGCCAGCCCGTGCTCTCGACGTTCACGACCGCTCTCGGCGCGGCGGTCCGCATCAACGTCGGCGACGGCAACTACACGACGAATGGCGGGTTGCTCTTCAAGGCGGACGTCAGCTTCACCGGCGGCACCCTCTACACATCCGGCAACAAGATCAGCGGCACGGACGACATGGCGCTCTACCAGAGCGAGCGCCACGGCAACTTCTCGTACTCCGTCCCGGTCACGAGCGGCACGTACGACGTGCGCCTCTACTTCGCAGAGCTCTACTTCGGCCGGACGGCGCCGGGCTGCGAGGGGATGCGCGTCTTCTCGATGGACATCGCCGACACACCCGCGTCGCCGGACATCTCGAACCTCGACATCTGCTCGGAGGTCGGACCCGAGTACGCACTTCGGAAGCTCGTTCGCAACGTCGTCGTCCGCGACGGCGTGCTCGACCTGAGCTCGATCGCGGGCGCCGCGGACGAGCCCGAGCTGGGGGCGATCGAGGTGCTGCCGGCCGGGACGCCGCTCGGCGACATCACGCCGCCGAGCGCCACGACGCTCACCGCCGCCGGCTCGCTCGCCCAGGCGGCGCTGAGCTGGCCGGCCGCGACGGACGACGTCGGCGTCACGACCTATGACGTCTTCCGCGGCACGACGCCCGGCTTCGCGCCGACGTTCTCGACCCGGATCGCGCAGACGACCCAGCTCACGTACGTCGACATGGAGATCCCGGCCGCGGGGACCTACTACTACATCGTCAGGGCGGAAGACGATGCCGGCAACCGGGGCGCGCCGTCCAACGTCGCGAGCGCGCTCGTGACGGTCGACACCACGCCGCCGACTGCGCCGGGCTCCCTTGTCGCGACCGGCGGCATCGGCCAGGCGACCGTGACGTGGAACGCGTCGACCGACGACTTCGGGCCGATCAAGTACGACGTCTTCCGCAGCACGACCTCCGGCTTCACGCCGGCCACGGCGAACCGCATCGCGCGCGTCACGACGACGAGCTACACGGACAAGCCACTGCCGGGCGGGACGTACTACTACGTCGTGAAGGCGTTCGACAGCGCGAACAACACGTCGCCGGCGTCGAACCAGGCGACCGCATCGGTCACTGCCGACACGACCGCGCCGAGCATCACGCTCACGGCGCCGGCGGCGAGCAGCACGATCTCGGGTGTCGTCACGCTGACCGCGACGGCCAGCGACAACGTGACCACGAAGGGCGTCCAGTTCATGGTCGACGGCGACCCCGTCGGACTGGAGGACACGTCGGCGCCGTTCAGCGCTCTGCTCGACACGACGACGCTCGGAGACGGCTTGCACACGTTCGACGCCGTCGCGCGCGACAGCGCGGGCAACCTCGGGATGTCGCAGATCGTCTCGGCGTCGGTGTCGAACGCGCCCGCCCCGGCACCCGGCACGGGCCTCGTCGCCGCGTGGGGCTTCGGGGATCCGATCGGCACGACCGTCGCCGATTCGTCGGGGAACGGGAACACCGGCACGCTCGAGAACGCACTTCTCGGCGCGGGCCACGACAACGGCGGCCTCTCCCTCAACGGAACGAACGCGCGCGTCAACGTCGCGAGCTCGACGCTCCTCGGCCTCCCGACGGGGTTCACGCTCGAGGCGTGGGTCAACCCGTCGGCGCTCGGAAACGTGTTCCGGACGGTGCTGCTCAAGGAGCGCGGGAAGAACCTGGCGTATGCGCTGTACGCGGCGACCGACAACGGACGCCCGAGCGTGCACTACTGGAACGGCGCCGAAGTGCTCCTCAAGGGACCCGCCCCGCTTCAGCTGAACACGTGGACGCACCTCGCCGGGGTCTACAACGGCTCAGCCCTCCGCCTGTACGTGAACGGCGCGCTGGTCGCGACGAAGAACGCGGGCGGCTCGGTCACCGCGTCCACGAACCCGCTGCGGCTCGGCGGCAACTCCGTCTGGGGAGAGTGGTTCGCGGGCGCCCTCGACGACGTGCGCGTCTACAACCGCGGGCTCACCGGCGGCGAGATCCTCGCGGACATGTCCGCGCCCGTGGGCTAGCGCGTACACTCACGCATCTCCAGCGCGCGCTACGACGGGCAGACGGACTGGTACGAGTCGTTCGCCTCGGGCGACGTCTTCTCGGAGGCGCGCCGCTCGGCTGTTCGGCTGCTCGGGAGCGGCCCCGGACGATGCCTCGATCTCGGCTGCGGAACGGGCCGTGCGGTCCCGTTCCTCGTCGAAGCCGGTTGGTCCGTTGTCGGAGCGGATCTCTCGGCCGATCAGCTCGAGGTCGCCCGGCAGCACGTCGGGCATCTCGCGGAGCTCGTCCACACGGACGCGCGTGCGCTTCCGTTCGCGCACGGGGAGTTCGACGCAGTGATCTCGATCCTCACGCACACGGACTTCGACGACGTCGCCGGCGCCTTCGGCGAGGCGTACCGTGTCCTACGAGGAGGCGGCACATTCGTCTACCTCGGCGTTCACCCGTGCTTCGGGTCGCCCTTCGTCGAGCGTGGAGAACATCCGGCGCCGATCCTTCGCCCGGGCTACAGGAACGCGGGTTGGCAGCGGCTCCCACCCGACGCGAGCAGCACGAAGATTCGAGCGCGCGTCGGCATCAACCACCTACCGTTGGCCGACCTCGTCAACGCGATCGTCCGGAGTGGCTTCGCCGTCGAGCGGCTCGAGGAGCCCGGCGAGACCGATCCTCCGCTCTTCCTCGCGTTCAGAACGACGAAGCCGGGCTAGGGAGCGGTACGCCGCCGCCTCGGCGCGGCGCGAGACGACCTCGCGCAACGCGCTGGGGGTCAG
>DASXTR010000129.1:0-6902 GCA_036505325.1 Gaiellaceae bacterium | reverse complement strand
GCTCAGGACGTTAGAGCGGGATGTTGCCGTGCTTGCGCGGTGGGCGCGGCTCTCGCTTCGTGATCGCGGTGCGCAGCGCCTCGACGAGGACGGGGCGCGTGCGCCGCGGTTCGATCACGTCGTCGACGTATCCGCGCTCGGCAGCGGCGTACGGATTCGCGAAGCGCTCCTTGTAGTCCGCGATCAGCTCGGCGCGGCGCGCGTCGGGGTCCTCCGCCTCAGCGAGCTCGCGCCGGAAGATGATGTTGACCGCGCCCTCGGGGCCCATCACCGCGACTTCGGCGGTCGGCCATGCGAAGTTGAAGTCCGCGCGGATGTGCTTCGAGCTCATGACGTCGTAGGCCCCGCCGTACGCCTTGCGCGTGATCACGGTCAGCTTCGGGACGGTCGCCTCGCAGTACGCGTAGAGCAGCTTCGCGCCGTGGCGGATGATCCCGCCCCACTCCTGTGCCGTGCCCGGCAGGAAGCCCGGCACGTCGACGAACGTGACGACCGGGATGTTGAACGCGTCGCACGTGCGCACGAAGCGCGCGGCCTTGTTCGACGCGTCGATGTCGAGCACGCCCGCGAGCGCCTTCGGCTGGTTGCCGACGACGCCGACGCTCCAGCCGCCGAGCCGCGCAAGCCCGCAGACGATGTTGTCCGCGAAATGCGGCTGCAGCTCCAGGAAGTCGCCGTCGTCCACGACCGCCTCGATCACGCGCTTGATGTCGTACGGCTTCGTGGCCTCGTCCGGGATCAGCTCGTCGAGCTCGGGCGCCTCGCGGTCGACCGGGTCGGCCGGAGGGTCGTACGGCGTCGGTTCCTTGTTGTTCTGCGGGAAGAAGCTCAGCAGGTAGCGCGCGTCGTCGAGCGCGGCCTGCTCGTCCGGTGCGGTCAGGTGCGCGATGCCCGATTTCGTCGCGTGCGTGGTGGCGCCGCCGAGCTCCTCGAACGTCACCTCCTCGCCCGTGACCGTCTTCACGACGTCGGGGCCGGTGATGAACATGTACGACGAGCCCTCGACCATGAGGACGAAGTCGGTGATCGCGGGCGAGTAGACGGCGCCGCCCGCGCACGGCCCCATCACGAGGCTGATCTGCGGGATCACGCCGGACGCCTGGACGTTGCGCCAGAAGATCTCCGCGTAGCCGGCGAGCGAGACGACGCCCTCCTGGATCCGCGCGCCGCCCGAGTCGTTGATCCCGATCACCGGGCACCCGTACTTGAGCGCCTGGTCCATCACCTTGCAGATCTTCTCGGCGAAGACCTCGGAGAGGGAGCCGCCGAACACGGTGAAGTCCTGGCTGAAGACGAAGACGCGGCGGCCGAAGATCGTGCCGTGCCCCGTGATGACGGCGTCGCCGAAGGGGCGCCGCTCGAGCATCCCGAAGTTCGGCTCCCGGTGGCGGACGTAGCGGTCGATCTCGACGAAGCTGCCCGGATCGCACAGGCGCTCGGCACGTTCGCGCGCGAGCAGCTTGCCCTGCTCGCGCTGTTTCGCGATCGACTGCTCCGAGCCCGCGTGGAGAGCCTCGTCGCGCAGCTGCTCGAGCCAGTTCAGCTTCTCCTGGGTCGTCTCGTGGATCTCGTTCTTCTCGGTCTGCGCCATTCCGGAGAGCGTAGTTCAGAATGTGGGTGTGAGCCTGACCGGGGCCGCTGCCGACTTCCGCGCCGCCGTCGATGCGGCGCCGACCGTCGACGCGGCCACCTTCGCACGGCGGACGCGGAACGCGATCGCACAGCTGGTGCTCGCTGCGGCGCGTAGCGCCTGTCCGCGCAGCGGACCAGTGGAGGGGGTCTGGGGGAACCGGGAGGTTCCCCCAGCGACCTGTAGCGCGCTGCGGGCCCACGTCGGCAACGAACTCGCGGCGCAACTGATCGCGCTCTACGACGGCGGCGAGGGCTGGACGAGCCGCGCGATCGACGTGCTCGAGCCGCTGCACACGCTGACGCGCCGCTGATGCCCGAGCACGGAGACAACGTGTGGAACGCCGAGCTCGAGGACTTCGGCAGCGGCGTCCGCGGCCGCCGGCTGCGGCGGGCCGACAGCGGGATCGTGGCCGCCGTGTGGGAGCTCGACCCGGGCGCGAGCTCGGGGCCGTACCACCTCCATCACGGCACGGACGAGTACCTGATCGTGCTCCGCGGACGCCCGACGCTGCGCACGCCCGACGGGGAACGCGAGCTCGGCGAGGGCGAGGTGGTGTCGTTTCCGCGCGGACGCGATGGGGCGCACCAGCTCACGAACCGCTCGGACGAGATCGTGCGCTACGTCATGGCCGCCCACCACGGAACCCCCGAGGTGATCGAATACGTCGACGAGGAGCTTCTGATCGTCGGCAGCAAGACACCAGGCCACAACGGCGAGCCGCTCTTCGCCCGCTACCGCATCGGCGAGGCGGTCGCCGACGACGACTCGTAGCCGCGGAATGGCCGCGTGCCGGGCGTCGTTCGTGCAGGCATGGACGCCGAGAGTCCGGTGCGCGAGCTCCGGCTCGCGCTGACCGTCGAGGACTTCGACGGCGCGCTCGACTTCTACCGCGACGCGCTCGGGCTGCCGCTGGTGGATGCGTGGGCGGCGCCCGACGGGTTCGTCGCCATCCTGGACGCCGGCCGCGCGACGCTCGAGCTCCTATCGCCGGGCCAGGCCGCGACCGTCGACGCGATCGAGGTCGGCGAGCGTGTCGCCGGGCCGGTGCGGATCGCGCTCGCGGTCGACGACTCGGCGGCGACCGCGGATGTACTCGAGGCCGCCGGCGCCGAGCGCCTCGGCGGTCCGGTCGAGACCCCGTGGCGCCACCTCAACGTGCGCCTCCGTGCGCCGGACGGGATGCAGCTGACGCTCTTCACGGCTCTCGACCCCGTCGAACCCTTGTGACAACTTGTCACAAAGGTCGAGCGGCCTCGGGTTAGGGTCGCGCTCATGGGGATCGAGGGGATCGAGGGGATCGGGCCGGTCGACCGCTCGACGATCTGGCCGTACGACGAGCGCGGGGAGCCGGGCGAGTTCTACTACTCCCGCTACGCGCACCCGACCGGGGTCGCCGCCGAGCACGCACTCGGGGAGCTCGAAAGCGGCGACGCACTCCTCTACGCGTCGGGGATGGGCGCGACGACCGCGATCGTGCTCGCGCTGACGAAGCCCGGGGACACGATTGCCCTGGCCGACGGTGCGTACTACGGCACGAGCGTCCTCTTCCGCGAGCTCGAGCGGTGGGGGATCCAGTGCGTCGAGTTCGACCAGACGACCGCGCCGCCGCCCGACGCGGACGTCGTCTGGGTCGAGGCGCCCGCGAACCCGACGCTGACTTTGCCGAACTGGGCAACGATCCGCAGCCACCCAGGGCTCAAGGTCTGCGACGCGACCGTCGCCACGCCCGTCTACCTGAAGGCGCTCGACGAGGGCGCCGACGTCGTCCTCCACTCGGCGACGAAGTTCCTCACGGGCGGCCACGACGCCCTGCTGGGCGCGACCGTCACCCGCGACCCGGAGCTGACGGAGCAGCTGCGGAAGACCCGGACGCAGACCGGGATCACGGCCGCACCCGACGCGGCCCACGCGCTCCTGGAGGGCCTGGCGACGCTGGAGAGGCGCATGCGCCGGCACACCGAGAGCGCGACCGAGATCGCGCGCCGCCTGACGGGACACCCGGCGGTCGAACGAGTGCGCTACCCAGGCTTCAGCGGCCTCATCTCCTTCGACGTCGCGGGCGACCCGCGCGCCGTCGAGACGGCCACACGCCTGATCATGAACGCCACCAGCCTCGGCGGCACCGCCTCCACGATGGAGAGCCGGCATCGCTGGGAGGGCGACCGGATCCCACGCGGGCTCCTCCGGCTCAGCGTCGGCCTCGAGGACGTCGAGGCGATCTGGGCCGACCTCGCTGAGGCCCTTCGCCGCGCCCGCCCCTAGCCAAGGCGAAGGAGCCGCTTGTCGGCTCCGACCAGAGGAGGGTGCCGGGCTCCGCCCGGCGCCCGTTTCCCCTGCGGGCCCCGGGCCCGCAGGGCCTGGAGAGTTGACAGCGAAGTCCCACGTTTCAAAATAGGATTCAGCAGTTTCCACGCCGAGGGAGCGTGGAACAAGCGAACGAGGGCTTCTCTTTGGCTTCCCCCGATACCGGACCCGAGCTGCGCCACGCCCGGCGCGGCTCGTCCCCTGCGTGAAAGGAAGGATCTGTGTCCTCACAGACCAAAACGCGTGCCTCGACCGCCGGAAAGCGCCGCCGGCAGTCGGGCGGCGACGGCGGAGACGCCGTTGTCGCCGCGGCCGACCTCCAGGCGCTGCTCCAAGCGCTGCGCGGAGGCGTTCGCGGCGAGCGCGGACTGCGGCTCGATACACGCAAGAAGGGAATCGTCGGCGAGCTCCACAAGGCGTTCAACGAGCTCTCCCAGACCCGCGAGCGGACGACCGACGAGATCGTCCGCGTCGCCAACACGATCGGCCGCGAGGGCAAGCTGACCGAGCGGGCCGAGATCAAGGGCGCGGAGGGCTCGTGGCGCGCGAGCCTCGACGCGGTCAACTCGATGATCGAAGACCTGTCGCGGCCGACGCTCGAGGTCGCCCGCGTCATCGACGCAGTCGCCGAGGGCGACCTGAACCAGAAGATGCAGCTGAAGATCGAGGGCCGCCCGGTCAAGGGCGAATTCCTCCGCATCGGCACGACCGTCAACGCGATGGTCGACCAGCTCTCGTCCTTCGCCGACGAGGTCACCCGCGTGGCGCGCGAGGTGGGCACCGAGGGGAAGCTCGGCGGGCAGGCGCAGGTCAAGGGCGTGTCCGGCACGTGGAAGGACCTGACCGACAACGTGAACGGCATGGCGAACAACCTCACCAAGCAGGTGCGGAACATCGCCGAGGTGACGACGGCCGTCGCGAACGGCGACCTGACGAAGAAGATCACCGTCGACGTCGAGGGCGAGGTGCTCGAGCTCAAGAACACGATCAACACGATGGTCGACCAGCTCTCCTCGTTCGCCGACGAAGTCACCCGCGTCGCGCGCGAGGCGGGCACCGAGGGAAAGCTCGGCGGCCAGGCCGTCGTGAAGGGCGTCAGCGGCACGTGGAAGGACCTCACCGACAACGTCAACCTGATGGTCTCGAACCTGACGACGCAGGTGCGCGGCGTCGCTCAGGTCGTGACCGCCGTCGCCGACGGCGACCTGAACCGCAAGTTCACGATCGAGGCGAAGGGCGAGGTGGCGGCGCTGGCGGACACGATCAACGCGATGATCGACCGCCTGCGCGTGTTCGCCGCGGAGGTGACGCGCGTGGCGCGCGAGGTCGGCTCGGAGGGGAAGCTCGGCGGCCAGGCGGAGGTCGAGGGAGTCTCCGGCACGTGGCGCGGGCTCACCGAATCCGTGAACGGCATGGCGGACAACCTCTCGAGCCAGGTGCGGAACATCGCCGAGGTGACGACCGCGGTCGCGCAGGGCGACCTGACGCGCAAGATCACCGTCGACGCCAAGGGCGAGATCCTCCGCCTCAAGAACACGATCAACACGATGGTCGACCAGCTCTCCTCGTTCGCCGACGAGGTCACGCGCGTCGCGCGCGAGGTCGGCACGGAGGGCGAGCTCGGCGGCCAGGCGAACGTGAAGGGCGTCAGCGGCACGTGGAAGGACCTGACCGACAACGTGAACTTCATGGCGTCCAACCTGACGACGCAGGTGCGCGGCATCGCCAAGGTCGTGACCGCGGTCGCGACCGGCGACCTGAACCAGAAGTTCACGATCGAGGCGAAGGGCGAGGTCGCGGCGCTCGCCGACACGATCAACGTCATGGTCGACACGCTGCGCGTGTTCGCCGACCAGGTGACCGGCGTCGCACGCGAGGTCGGCACCGAGGGCGTCCTGGGCGGTCAGGCGGCGGTGCCGAACGCCGCCGGCACGTGGAAGGCGCTGACCGACAACGTGAACTTCATGGCCAACAACCTCACCACCCAGGTGCGCAACATCGCCGAGGTCACGACCGCCGTCGCGAACGGCGACCTCAGCCGCAAGATCACCGTCGAGGCGAAGGGCGAGGTCGCGGAGCTCGCGGACACGATCAACACGATGGTCGATCAGCTCTCCTCGTTCGCGGACGAGGTGACGCGCGTCGCGCGCGAGGTCGGCGTCGAGGGCCGCCTCGGCGGCCAGGCGGAGGTGCCCGGCGTCTCCGGTGTGTGGCGCGGGCTCACCGACAACGTGAACCTGATGGTGCGCAACCTCACCGAGCAGGTCCGGAACACGGCCGACGTGACGACGGCGGTCGCCAAGGGCGACCTGTCGCAGAAGATCGACGTCGACGCGGTCGGCGAGTTCCTCGCGCTCAAGAACACGATCAACACGATGGTCGACCAGCTCTCCTCCTTCGCCGACGAGGTCACCCGCGTCGCGCGCGAGGTCGGCACCGAGGGCCAGCTCGGCGGCCAGGCGCAGGTCGAAGGCGTCAGCGGCGTGTGGCGCGGCCTGACGGAGAACGTGAACTTCATGGCGTCGAACCTGACGACGCAGGTGCGCAACATCGCCGAGGTCACGACGGCGGTGGCGAACGGCGACCTGTCGCGCAAGATCACCGTCGAGGCCCGCGGCGAGGTCGCCGAGCTCGCGGACACGATCAACGCGATGGTCGACCGGCTGAACGCGTTTGCCGCGGAGGTGACGCGTGTCGCCCGCGAGGTCGGCACCGAGGGCAAGCTCGGCGGCCAGGCGAACGTCGAGGGCGTGAGCGGCGTCTGGAAGAACCTGACCGACGCCGTGAACCTGCTCGCGGCCACCCTGACGACCCAGCTGCGCGCGATCTCTGGGGTCTCTCAGGCCGTGACCCAGGGCGACCTCACACGGTCGATTGCGGTCGATGCGGAGGGCGAGGTCGCTGAGCTGAAGGACACGATCAATCAGATGATCGAGAACCTCGCCGAGACGACCCGCATCAACGC
>DASXTR010000128.1:0-19494 GCA_036505325.1 Gaiellaceae bacterium | reverse complement strand
CGGGCGATGTACGGGGTGACCGCGAGCACGAGCGCCGTCGTCGGCAGCACGAGCTCCTTCAGGTGGTGCCACGGCGCATCCTGGGGCGGGATCAGCGACACCGCCGGCAGCACGGTGAAGACCGTCGTGCCGAACAGAACGACGAGGCCGATCGCCACCACGAACTCCGGGAGCGCGGCCAGCGCCAGCAGGACGATCGACGTCACGTGGTCGAACGGCCGGTCGCGGCGTCTCGCGGCCACCGATCCGATCACGATCGCGAGCGGGATGCTGATGATGGCGGCGAGCACCATCAGGAACGCCGAGTTCTCGATCCGCTTGCCGATCAGCTCCGTCACCGGCTCATTCGCCGCGAGCGAGCGCCCGAGGTCGCCGGTGACGAGCCCGCCGAGCCAGTGGGTGTACTGCTCCACGACGGGCTTGCCGAGGTCGAGCTGCTTCCGCAGCGTCGCGAGCGACTCGGGCGTCGCGTTCCGGCCGAGGATCGAGCGCGCCGGATCGCCCGGCAGCACCTGCGTGGCCGCGAACACGATCACGGACACGAGGAACAGGGTCCCGAGGCCGAGGATCGTCCGCCGCACCACGAAGCCGGCGATTCCGCGCAATCTCGGCCGACCCGTGCCGATCCTCACGAGGCGAAGCTACGCGCCCACCGGCACTGCGTCCAGTGGGCGCGCCTTTCACTCATTCGAACCAGATCGTCCGGTAGCCATGGCCGAACGCGTTGAGCGGGAGGACGCCCTTGTCGCCCTGCTTCAGCCCCTTGACCTTCGTCCGGTAGCCGTCGAGGAGCGTGCTGAAGCCCCAGATGATGTAGCCGCCGTCGTTGTACTCCAGCTTCTGCATCTCGTGGAGGATTTCCGTTCGCTTCTTCTTGTTCACGGCCGAGAGCGCCTGCTTGTACAGCGAGAGGAACTTCGCGTCGCCCGCGCCGGGCCAGTGCGTCTCGTTGAACGGCGAGGTCGGCAGGCTGCCCGCGGCGACCTGTGACAGGTAGTTGCGCGAGCCCCAGAAGTCGGTCGACATCGGCCACTTCAGGTACTGGTCGCCGTAGAACGTGTCACCGTCGAGGATCTTGACGTTGACGGTGACGCCCGCGGCCTTCGCCTGCTGCGCGAACACCTGCGCGCCCTCGTTCATGCCGACCGCGCCGTTCGACGACTGCAGGTCGACCGTCAGGTCGCTCTTCCCCGCCGCCTTGAGCAGCGACTTCGCCCGCTCGATGTCCTGGTGGCGCTGCGGAAGCGCGCTGTAGAAGGCCTCGTCGAAGGGCGCGTAGAGGTCGTTGCCGATCTTCCCGTGCCCGGCGAGGGCCTGCCTCACCATCTGCGGCCGGTCCGCGATCAGCCGCATCGCCCGCCGCACGCGGACGTCGGTGAACGGCGCGACGTCGACGCGCATGCAGATCGGAGTCCACGCCGCGCTCGGCGACTCGAGCACCTTCATGCCCGACCGGCCGCTGACGACCGGCACCTGCGCGGGCGGCACGTCGGTCATCGCGTCGATCTGTCCGCCGAGCAGCGCGTTCACCCGCGCGGTGTCGTCGGGGAAGTCGATGATCACGACCTTGTCGAAGTACGGCTGCCCGGAGCGCCAGTAGTTCGCGTTCCGGACGTGCGTGCTCTGCTCGCCCGGCTTGAAGCTCTCGACCTTGTACGGCCCGGTGCCGACGTTCGGGCTCGCCTTGCCGATCGCATCCGGGCTGTAGCCGGCGGGCACGATCCCGGCGACGTACTGCGCGAGCGCGTCGAGGATCGTGACGTCCTTCCGCGTGAGGAACAACCTGACGGTCCGTTTGTCGATCTTCTTGATCCGTGCCGGGTCGATCGACGACAACGCCGCGCCGCCGAACAGCTTCAACTTGGGGTTGACGAGGCGCCGCAGCGAGTAGATGACATCCTCGGCGCCGAGGGTCTTGCCGTTGTGGAACTCGATCCCCTGGCGGATCCGGATCGTCCAGACGTCGGCCCGCTTCGCGCTGATCTCCTCCGCAAGGCCGTTGTACGCGATCTTGAAGTTCGCGTCGAAGCCGAGAAGCGTCTCCCAGCCGGTGACGATTCGCGCCTGGTCGGGGCGCGTGACGATGTTCTGGCCGTCGATGAAGTCCTTCGCCGAGCCGCCCGAGACCCCGACGCGGAAGGTGCCCCCGCGCTTGGGTGTCGCGCGATCGACCGCGTCCGCGGCCGCCTCGGCGGCACTTGCGAGCGAACCGCTCCCGAGGATGACGCCCCCGCCGACCGCGGCGCGCCGGAGCAGTTCGTCTCGCGTCAGCCCACTCATGCCTGTCGCCTCCTTGGGCGGATTTTGGGCGAGTCAAACAGCCCTGAGGCCCCGCGTCAAGATGACATTGTGCAATCCGTGTGTGCATGCTGCAATGAGCGAAGATGATTCGGCCGCTTGAATCCCTGTTTTCTCCCGGCTCCGTGGCGATCGTCGGCGCCTCCTCCGATCCGGGGAAGTGGGGACATCTGCTCGCACGCGGCGCACTCGCGGGGGCACACCGGCGGCCGGTCTGGCTCGTGAATCGGCGGGGCGGCGACGTCCTCGGGCAGCGTGTCTTCCGCGCGCTCGGCGAGCTACCGGCGCCGCCGGAGCTGGTCGTCGTCAGCGTGCCCCCGGCCGGCTTCGATGCCGCCGTCGACGACGCACTGGCGGCCGGCGCGCGGGCGATCGTCGGAATCACCTCGGGCGTCGAGACCGCGACCGCGGCACGGGTGCGGGCGGCCGGAGCGGTCCTGCTCGGCCCGAACTGCCTCGGCGTCTTCGACGCGGCTGCGGAGCTCCAGCTCGCGCCGTGGATCGACTTCCCTCCCGGGTCGATCGGCCTCGTTGCCCAGAGCGGCAACGTCGCGCTCGAGCTCGGGCTGCTCGCTCGGCGCGACGGCGTCGGCTTCTCGCGCTTCGCGTCAGTCGGGAACCAGGCGGACCTCGATGCGACCGAGCTACTGGCGAGCTTCGCGGCGCACGAGCCGACCCGGGTGATCGCGCTGTACGTCGAGGACTTCCGCGACGGCCGTGCGTTCGCGCGTGCCGCGCAGGCGGCGGGCAAGCCGGTCGTCCTGATCGCCGGCGGCACGAATGAGGCGGGCGCACGGGCCGCGCGCTCGCACACCGGCGCGCTCGTCAGCGAGCTCGCGGCGGTGGACGCGGCGTGCCGCGCCGCCGGGATCGTGCGCGTCGCGACGCCGCAGCAGCTCGTCGACGCCGCGAAGGCGCTGCTGTCGGGCCGCCGCGCACGCGGGCGGCGCCTGGCGGTCTTCGGCGACGGCGGCGGCCACGGCGTCATCGCGGCCGACGTCGCCGTGAAAGCCGGTCTCGAGCTGCCCGTGCTGTCGGAGCGGACGCGATCGGCACTCGCCGCCGAGCTGCCGGGCGCGGCGACGACGACGAACCCGGTCGACTTCGCCGGCGGCGAGGACGACCTCGGGAGGTTCGAGCGCGCCGGCCGGATCCTGATGGCGTCCGGCGAGGTCGACGCGCTGCTCCTCACCGGCTACTTCGGCGGGTACGGCGACGGCGAGGTCGAGGTCGCGACTGCGCTCGCCGACGCCGCGGCGGCGCACGACCGCACGCTCGTCGTGCACACCCTCTTCCCCGACTCGGCCGCGGCCGCCGCGCTCGGCGTTCCGGTCTACGGGGAGATCGAACGCGCCGCACGGGCGCTCGGCGTGCTGGCTACGACGACCGGGCGCGGCGCCGTCCCCGACTTGCCCGTGCCCCGGTCTGCTCCGATCGACGACGGCTACTTCGCGGCCCGCACCCTCGTCGCCTCCGCCGGTGTCTCGCTCGCCGAGGCACGGCCGGTGCATTCCTGCGACGACGCCCTGAGCGCAGCCGCCGACCTCGGCTACCCGGTCGTCCTGAAGGCACTCGGGCAGGCGCACAAGTCGGATGCAGGCGGCGTCGTGCTCGGGATCGCGGACCCCCGCGAGCTTGTTCGCGCGTACGAGACGCTGTCCGCTCCGGACTGCTCGCTCGAGCGCATGGAGGACACCGGCGACGGCTTCGAGCTGCTCGTCGGCGTCAAGCGCGACCCGCGCTTCGGGCCGGTCCTGCTCGTCGGCGCGGGCGGCTTCTACGCCGAGATCCTGCGCGACACGGCGGTCGCGCTCGCACCGGTGGAGCCCGACGGCGCCGAGGAGCTGCTGCGCTCGCTCGCCTGCGCGCCGATCCTCGACGGCGCCCGCGGGCGGCCGCCGCTCGACGTCGGCGCGGCCGCGCGGGCCGCGTCCGCCCTCTCCCACCTCGCGGCCGCCACGCCTTCGATCGCGGAGCTCGAGGTCAACCCGCTCGTCGTCACCCCGCGCGGCGCCGTCGCGCTGGACGCACGCATCGTTAACCTCGACCAGGAGCGAACGTGAGCCAGACCGCAGATCCCAAGAGCCTGCGCACGATCCAGGCCGTCGACCGCGCCGCCGCGCTGCTGAAGGCGGTCGCCGACAGCCGGCAGCCGCTCACCGTCGTCGAGCTCGCAGAGGCCACCGGCCTCAACCGGAGCACCGCATGGCGGCTGCTCGCGACGCTCGATCGGCACGGGCTCGTCGAGCGAGACCCCGTGACCCAGCGCTACGGCGTCGGCTACGCCATCCTCCAGATGGCCGCGGCCGGCGACTACGACGCGTTCGTCCGGCGCGCGCGGCCGGCGCTCGAGCGGCTCGCGGAGGAGACGGGCGAGGCCGTCAGCCTCGCGGTGCCGACGCGCTTCGACCTCGTGTATATCGACCAGGTCGAGACGCCGAAGATGGTGATGTCGCCGAACTGGCTCGGCCGGTCGGTGCCGCTGCACGCAACCTCGAGCGGCAAGGCGTTCCTCGCCTGGCTGCCGGAAGAGGAGCGGGCGGCGCTGACGCCGGCGCGGCTCGAGCGGTTCACGGACACGACGATCACGACGCGCCGCGAGCTCGAGCAGGAGCTGGACGCCGTGCGCCGCGACGGCTACAGCATCTGCGTCGGCGAGCTCGAGGAGACGCTCTTCGGGACCTCGGCCGCAGTCCTGAACGAGCGCGAGCGGCCGATGGCGATCGTCAGCGTCTGGGGCCCGCAGCACCGCGTCGACCGCGACCGCCTCCCGGAGATCGGCCGCCGGGCGGTGCGGACGGCGGCGGAGGTCAAACAGCTGCTTGCGTGAGCACGCGACAAGGAGGCAACCATGGCCGCAGAGCAACCTCTCGTCACCGGAACCGACTTCGTCTTCCTGCCGGTCACCAGCTTCGAAAAGGCCGAGGAGTTCTACGTCGGCGTCCTCGGGCTTCCGTGCACGGCGCGCTACAACAACGCCGTCGGCGGTGAGTTCGAGACCGGGAGTCTGACGATCCAGGTCATCGATTCCGCAAAGATCGGGCGCGAGTTCGCACCTAGCAAGGGGGCGATCGCGCTGCACGTCGACGACGTCGCGGCCGCCCGCGCCGAGCTCGAAGCGCGTGGTGTCGAGTTCAACGGCGAGACCATCGACAGCGGGGTCTGTCACCAGGCGATCTTCGAGGATCAGGACGGCAACACGCTCATCCTCCACCACCGCTACGCGCCCAGGAAGGCTGCGTGACCTCGTAGGACGAGCCGAGCCGGCGAGCGCGGCGACGCCGTCCCGAACGGCCATGTCCCCACTCCGGAGTGAAGACGTGTCCCAAACGCCCATGGCCGCACTCCGGAGTGAAGACACGGCCTCAGCGGACGAGTGCGGCGAAGCCCGCGGCGACGAGGCACGCTCCGGCGATGCGCGCGCAGCCCACGCGTTCTCCGAGCAGCGACGTTGCGAGCAGGGCTGCGATCACGACGCTCGTCTCGCGCACCACGGCGACCGAGGCGGCTGACGCGGCGAGCGTCTTAACCGAACCTCGTTCCGGACGAGGTTCCGTTAAGCGCGGCGACGCCCGCTGCGACCAGGAAGGCTCCCGCGACCCGTGCGCGTCCCACGCGCTCGCCCAGCAGCGGCGCGGCGAGCAGGCGGCGATCACGACGCTCGTCTCGCGCACCGCGGCGCGGCCGGGGCGGCCGGGGTCAGGTCTTGCGCTGCAACATTTTCGCATTTCGAAACCACAGAATGTTGCACTGCAAGACCTGACCCCAGTCACCGAGCCAGGCGGTCGTCACTACCTCGCGAGCGCGGCGACGCCTGCAGCGACGAGGCACGCGCCCGCGATTCGCGCGCGGCCTACGCGCTCGCCGAGGAGCGGTGTTGCGAGCAACGCCGCGATCACGACGCTCGTCTCGCGCACCGCCGCGACCGAGGCGGCCGACGCTCGTTGCAGCGCGGCGAGCACGAGTGCGTACGCGCCGAATGTCGCGAGGCCGGCCACGACCGTTTGCCGGCTGACCGCCGAGCGCACGGCCCCGAGGCCCTTCGCCCGCACGACCGCGAGCGCGTACGCGAGCGACGGCGCGATCATCGTCAGCTCCAGATACGTGACCGGGCTGGCGTGGCGGATGCCGCGCTTGTCGACCAGCGTGTACGCGGCGATGACCGATCCGATCGCCAGCGCGAATGCGACCCCGCGCCGAGGGGCGCTGCCGCGGACGAGCACGACGCCGGTCGCAACGAGCAGCACGCCGGCGACCTGCGCGGCGGACGCGCCGGCGCCGAGGAATGCGATGCCCCCGAGCAGGACGATCACCGGCGCGCTCCCGCGGGCCAGGGGATAGACGAGCGAAAGCTCGGCGCGTGTGTAGGCGGCCGAGAGCAGCGCGAAGTACGTCAGCTGGAGGCACGAGCTCGCGATCAGGTACGGCCACACCGACGCTTCCGCCTCCCACACGACCGCGGTCACCGGCGCGAACGCGACGACGGCAACGACGAGCGCGACCGCCGTCGCCGCGCGCGTGTCGGGCGCGCGCGCGAGCAGCAGGTTCCACAGCGCGTGCACGAAGGCCGCCGTGAGCGCCAGCAGGAGGGCGGAGAGCGGCATCGAGCGGGCAGCCTATGCTTCGCGCCGGTGAGAGCCCGCGCCGTGGTCTTCGACTTCAACGGCACGCTCTCGGACGACGAGCCGGTCATCTGCCGGATCGTCATGGAGCTGTTCGCCGAGCAGGGACGCCCGCTCTCGGCGCAGGAGTACTACGACGAGCTCGCCGGGCTCTCCGACGAAGTGATCGTGCGCAAGTGGCTCGGGCGCGACGATCCGGCGCTGATCGAGGAGCGGATCGCGCGCTACCGCGCCGTCGTCGCCGACGGCTCGAGCATCTCGCCGGCGAAGCGCGAGGCCGTCCGGTACGCCGCGGCGCGCGTCCCGGTCGCCGTGGTGACCGGTGCCGTGCGCGCCGAGGTCGACCCCGTCGTCGCGGCGGCGGGGCTCGCCGATGTGCTCACGACGATCGTTTCGGCGGACGACGTCGCGAACAGCAAGCCGCACCCGGAGGGCTACCTGCGCGCGCTCGAGCTCCTCGACGGCGTCGCCGCGGGCGAGATCGCCGTCTTCGAGGACACCGAGGCCGGCGTCGCCGCGGCAAAGGCCGCGGGCATGTACGTCTTCGGGGTCCTGGGCACGCTCGCGCCCGAGCGGCTCGCCGCCGCCGACGAGATCGTCTCAGGCCTCGACGTCGACCTGCTTCGGCGGCTCGTCGGCTGAGAGCTCCAGCAGCCGCGCGCTCGCCGGCGGGAAGCTCGCCGTCACGCGCGCGCCCACCGGCAGCGAGTCGACGCGCACGGTCGGCACGTCCGCGGTCAGCTCGCCGTCGCCGACGGCGACCTTCACGCGCGTCTCGGAGCCCAGGAACGTGTGCGACACGACCTCGCCGGCGAGCACGCCGCCGTTCTCGCCCGGCGACACCTCGACCACCTCCGGCCGCACGAGCACGAGCACGCGCTCGCCCGTGGCGCGCCCGCGCGCGGCGTCGACCAGCACGCGCCGCCCCGCGTAATCCACGGCGCCGTCGTCCGCGATCGTCGCCTCGAGCCTATTCATCGTCCCGATGAACTCGGCGACGAACGGCGTCGCGGGTGCGCCGTACATCTCCGCAGGCGTGCCGACCTGCTCGATCTTCCCGCCGTACATGACCGCGACGTGGTCGGAGATCGACAGCGCCTCTTCCTGGTCGTGCGTGACGTAGATCGTCGTGATCCCGAGCTGCGTCTGGATGCGCCGGATCTCCTCGCGGAGCTGCACGCGCACCTTCGCGTCGAGCGCCGACAGCGGCTCGTCGAGGAGCAGCACGCGCGGCTCGATCGCAAGCGCGCGCGCGAGTGCGACGCGCTGCTGCATCCCGCCCGAGAGCTGGTGCGGGTACTTCTTCCCGGCATGTCCGAGGCCGACGGTCTCGAGCAGCTCCTTCACGCGCTTGCTCCGCGCGGCACGCGCCTGCTTGCGGATGCGCAGGCCGAACTCCACGTTCTGCTCCGCCGTCATGTTCGGGAACAGGCTGTACGCCTGGAAGACCATCCCCATGTCACGCCGGTTGGGCCGCGTGCGCGTGATGTCCTTGCCGTCGACGAGGACGCGCCCCGAGTCGGGCTGGTCGAACCCCGCCACGAGCCGGAGCGCCGTCGTCTTCCCGCAGCCGCTCGGCCCGAGCAGCGAGAGGAACTCACCCCCGCCGAGCGAGACGTTGATGCCCTGCAGCGCGGGGACGTCGTTGAACGTCCGCCGGAGCTCCTGCAGCTCGACCGTCGCCGCCATCTATCTCCCTCCCGCTCTCATCGCCATTGCGCCGCCCGGCCGCCGGCCGACGACGAGGATCCCCAGCATCGCGACCCACGTGATGCCGAAGCTGATCAGAGTCAGCGCCGCCGCCGGGTACGCCTTCGTCTGGTTGATGTACTGGATGTAGGTCGGGAAGGTGTGGAACGCCGCGAGGCTGGCGATCGTGAACTCGCCCATGACGATCGCGAGCGTGAGCAGCGCACCCGAGAGCGCCGCCGTGCGGATGTTCGGGATGATCACGCGGCCGAGCGTCGTGCGCCACGACGCGCCGAGGCTCTGCGACGCCTCGGTCAGCGTGTGCACGTCGATCGCACGGAAACCCGCGTCGAGCGCGAAGTAGATGTACGGGAACGCGAGCACGACGTATGCCGCGACGAGGAACTGCGGCGTCGAGTAGAACCAGTGCGGCGACCAGCCCCGGTAGACGTCCAGCAGCCCGACGACGAGGACGATCGGCGGCACGACGAACGGCAGCAGCGCTAGCGATGCGATCACCGGTCGCATGCGCGGCAGCTTCAGGTGCACCCAGTACACCGTGGGGACGAAGAGCACGAGGCTGATCGCGATCGTCTCGAGCGCAAGCTTGAGCGACAGCCAGAGCGTCTTCCCGAACTGCGGGTCGTGGATGATCGTCCCGTACGCGCCGAGCGAGCAGCACTTGCCGGTCTGCACATCCTTGAGGCTGAAGAGGAACGTCGCAACGAGCGGGATCAGGAAGTACGCCGCCGCGAGCACGAGCCAGACGAGCGACGAGGGTGCAATGAACCGGCGCCTCATTTCATCCACCGCGCGCTGCGTCGCTGCAGCGGGATGTAGATCAGCATCGCGACTGCGAGGATCGCGAACATCCCGAGCGCGAGCGCCTGACCGAGGTGTGGGTTGTCGAGGACGTTCCCGGACAGCACCTCGCCGATCTTGATCGGCGCGAGGCTCGTACCGCCGCCGGTCAGCCCGTACGCCGTTGCGTACGCAGCGAAGGCGTTTCCGAACAGGAGCACGACGGCGCCGAGCAGCGACGGCATGAGCACGGGCACGCCGATGTGGCGCCAGTACTGGAACGAGCTTGCGCCGAGGTTCGACGACGCCTCTCGCCACTCGCGCTTGATCCCGTCGATCGCGGGCGCGATCACGAGGAACATGAGTGGAATCTGGAAGTACATGTAGACGATCTCGATCCCGGTCTTCGTGAACAGGTTGAAGCCGTGGAAGTAGAGGTTGAAGCCCAGCTGGTCGCGCAGGAAGGCGGTCACGATTCCGATCGTCCCGAGCGTCGCGATGAACGCAAACGCAAGCGGAATGCCGCCGAAGTTCGCGGCCACGCCTGAGAACGTCGTGAGCGCCGGGCGGATCCAGCGCGGCGTGCCGTCGTTCAGCGCCGCGAACGCGATGCAGAGACCGAAGAGCCCGCCGAGGATTGCAGTGACGAGGCTGATCTCGATGCTGTTCTTGTACGCGTCCAGGTACTGCGACTCGAACAGCGTCGAGATGTTCGCGGTCGTCCACCCACCGGTCTTCGACTTGAATGCGCCGACGAGGATCTGGCCCGCCGGCACGAGCAGGAACGCGAACGCGTAGACGAGGAACGGGAGGACCCCGAGCCACGCGTACGGCAGGCGCCTCCGGCCGGGCCTTGCGAGACCCGACCGGAGAACGTCTGCCGCTGGAGCTTCGGTCGCCAGGTTCCTACCCGGTCGCCTTCGCCCACTCGGCGTTGACGAGCGCCTTCGCCTTCGCGGTCTGTGCTGCGTTCGCGAACTTGACCTTCGCGTACAGCGACGGCGCCGGCAGCGCCTTCAGGAGCGCGGACGGGATCTTCTTCCGTCCGGCGAGATCCTGGAAGAGCGCCGGATGCGAGTACCCCTTCAGCCAGAGCAGCTGCCCGGCGTCCGAGTAGAGGAACTCCTGCCAGAGCCGTGCCGCGAAGGGATGCGGCGCGTTGGCGTTGATCGCCTGGCAGTAGAACGCCCCGTACACACCGTCGGTCGGGATCGTCGTCGTCCACCTGACGCTCGGGAACTCCTTGCCGTAAGCGAGGTTCAGGTAGTCCCAGTCGATCACGATCGGCGTCTGCCCCGACGCGACCGTCTGCGCGTTTGCCTGGACCGGGATGAAGTTCCCGGCCTTCTTCAGACTGCCGAAGAAGTCGATCCCGGGACCGACGTTGCTCAGCGACCCGCCGTTCGCGATCGCCGCGGCAAACACGCCGCCGAGGGCGGAGCCCGACGTGAGCGGGCTGCCGTTCAGTGCGACCTGGTTCTTGTACTCGGGCTTGAGCAGGTCCTTGAACGACTTGGGCACGTTCCGGACGATGTTCTGGTTGACGCCGAGCGAGATCACGCCCCAGTAGTCGCCGACCCAGAACCCGCGCCCGTCCTTCATCGCGCGCGGAACGGTCTTGAACCGCGTCGTGAAGTACTTCGCGTACAGGCCCTCGTTCGCGCCGGCCGCCGCGAACGACGGGCTGACGTCGAGCACGTCGGGCGCGCGCGGGTCGCCCTTGAGCGAGCGGACGGCCTGGTTCTCCTGGGCCGAGCTCCCGTCCGGGTTGTCGTTCGTGATGCCGATCTTGTACTTCTTCTGGAACGTCGACATGATCTCGCCGTAGTTCGCCCAGTCGGGCGGCAGCGCGATCGTGTTGAGGTGGCCCTCCTTCTTGGCTTCCGCGATCAGCTCCTTCATCGAGATCTGCGACGCCCTGACCGGCGGCGTCTTCGACCCCCGCGCGAACGCGTCGAGCGGCGACGAGAGAATCGTCAGCCCGACCCCTGTCGCGAGCCCCCTCCGGAGAAGTGTCCGGCGGCTGATCTTCTCGTCGTCGACCACCCACAGGAACAGCTCTTCCGGGTCACGATCCGGCATGCGTGCCTCCTTCGTATAGGGGAACGATCGTAAGAGCCTCGTTCGACAGTTGCAATAGGCTCCTTCGGGTGGACGAACGCCCGGTGAACCCGTTCGCGGGCGAAGGGTCGTGGCTGCGGTGCGCCCTGCACGCCCACACGACGAACTCGGACGGCCAGATGTCGCCCGAGCAGCTCGTCTCGCACTACGAGTGGGCGGGCTTCGACGTGCTCGCGATTACCGACCACTGGGTGCGGACCGATTTCCCGTCGACCGACGGGCTGCTCGTGATCCCGAGCGCCGAGCTGAACGCGTCGATCGACGGCGCCGCATCCGACGTTCACGTGCTCGCGCTCGGCGTCACCGCGGATCCGGTTCCACCCGAGCGCGACTTCGACGGCCTCGACGAGACCGTCGCGTGGGTGCTCGCGAACGGGGGCGTGCCGTACGTCGCGCACACGTACTGGAGCGGGCTGCGCGCCGAGGACTTCGAGCACTGCGAGGGCCTCGTCGGACTGGAGGTCTACAACGCCGGCTGCGAGCTCGAGGTCGGGCGCGGCTTCGCGGAGCTGCATTGGGACGACGTGCTCGACCGGCGCCGGCCGTTCTTCGCAATCGCCGTCGACGACTCGCACCATCCCGGCTTCGACAGTGCGTTCGGCTGGGTGTGGGCCCGCTGCCGCGAGCGCTCGGCGGAGATCGTCCTCGACGCGCTGCGAAGCGGCGCGTTCTACAGCTCGACGGGACCGGAGATCCGCTCGCTGGAGATCGGCGACGCCGCAGTCGAGGTCCGCTGCAGCCCGGCGCGGAGCGTGACGGTCGTCGGCGAGCGCCGTTTCGGCTCGCGCGTGAACGCCGGCCGGCTCGGTTATCCGCTGCGCGGCGAGATCCTCGAGTCGAGCGACGACGGCCTGATCGTCGCGGCGCGGCTCGCCCGACCCGCAGGGCCGTACGGGCGGGTCGAGGTCGAGGACGCACACGGCAGAAAGGCGTGGACGAACCCGTTGTGGATCTGAGGTCGCAGGCGCGCGAACGGCTGGCTTCCGAGCAGTTCGACGTGCTCGTGATCGGCGGCGGGATCGTCGGCGCAGGCATCGCCGAGGCGGCCGCGCGGCAGGGGCTCGCCGTCGCGCTCGTCGACCGCGCGGACTTCGGCGGTGCGACCTCGAGCGCGTCGTCGAAGTTGATCCACGGCGGGCTGCGCTATCTGCGGATGGGCGACATCGGGCTCGTGCGTGAGGCGCACCAGGAGCGGCGGGTGCTGATGGAGATAGCGCCGCACCTCGTTCGGCGCATCCCGTTCCTCTTCCCCCTCTACCGCGGCGGGCCGTACCGGCCCGCGACGGTGCAGGCCGGCATCTGGCTCTACTCGACGCTCGCGCGCGAGCGGCTGGGCGGCTTCGTGCGGCCCGCGCGTGCTGTGCGCTCCGTGCCCGACCTGCACGTCGAGGGTCTGCGCGGCTGCGGCGTGTACTCGGACGCATGGACGCACGACTCACGCCTGTGCCTCGCCAACGTCCGCGGCGCTGCCGACGCCGGCGCCGCCGTCTTGAACTACGCGGCCGTCGAGTCGCTTCGTGTCGAACGCGGCCGGGTCGTCGGCGCAGAGGTCGCCGGAGTAGGACCGGTGCGCGCGCGTGCCGTCGTGAACGCAACGGGCGCCTGGGTCGATCACGTGCGCCGGATGGAGGATCCGGGCGCTGCGCCGTCCGTACGGTTGAGCAAGGGCGTGCACGCGGTCGTCGACCTCGAGCGGCCCTGGTCGGCGGCGCTGACGATTCCCCGCGACGCGGTGCGCGTGACGTTCGCGGTGCCCTGGGAGGGGATGCTGCTGCTCGGGACGACAGACACGCTCTACGACGGCGATCCCGCCGCGGTCGCGGTCACGGAACGCGACGTCGCGCAGATCCTCGCCGAGGCGGAGACGGCGGTCGACGGCCTACGGGGCGCGCAGGTGCGAGCGTCGTTCGCGGGGTTGCGTGTGCTTCCCGGCGGCGGTGACGACACCGCCAGCGCGCGGCGCGAGACGGTCTACTCCACCGGGCCCGCGGGGATGCTCACCGTGGCCGGCGGGAAGCTCACGACGTACCGCCGGATCGCCCTCGGCGCGCTGGAGGCGCTCCGGCCGCAACTCGGCCTCCACCGCGTCGACCGCCTTCCGCACCCGCTCCCGGGAGCGGCGCTTGACGCGCCTTCACCCGCGCTCTCCGAGCTCGACGCTCCGGTGCGCGCGCACCTGCTCCACCTGTACGGCGGCCTGGCGAACGAGGTGCTCGCCGACGTCGAGGGCGAGCCCGACCAGCTGCGCGCCCTCCACCCGCGCGCCCCGGAGATCGCAGCGCAGGTTGCATACGCCTATCGCCGCGAGTGGGCCGTGACAACGGAGGACGTGCTGCGCCGCCGCACGACGCTCGCGCTCAGGGGCATCGACGCGGACGAGCTCGACATGGGCCGAAGCACAGGTGCTGCTCAAGCTTTGTGACAACTTGTCACAAAGGAGGTCCGAGGGCGCGACCCCGGCCTCGGCGCGCTCAGGGACCGAGGTGGAGGATGACCGTCTTGGTCTCGGTGAAGCTGTCGAGTGCGTTGCGGCCGCCGACTCGGCCCGTGCCCGAGCTCTTGCCCGCTCGGCCTCCGAACGGGAGATGGCTCTCCCAGTAGTTCGTCGACTCGTTGACGTTCACCCACCCCGCGTCGACCGCCTCGGCGAAGCGGAGGCCGCGGCCGAGGTCTTTCGTCCACACCGCGCTCAGCAGCCCGTACGGGCTCGCGTTCGCGATCTGCAGCGCTTCGTCGTCGCTCGTGATCGTGGTGATCGGGGCGACCGGGCCGAACGTCTCCTCGCGCGCGACCTCCATCTCCTCCGTGACGCCGTCGAGCACCGTGGCCGGCCAGTAGAGGCGCGTCGGGAAGCCGTCCGCGCGCGAGCCGCCCGCCACGACGCGCGCACCGCGCGCGACCGCGTCCGCGACGTGCTCGTCCATCTTCGCGGCGGTCGGCTCGTTGTTCAGGGGGCCCATCGTCGTCGCGTCGTCGAACGGGTCGCCGAGCCTGATGCGCGCAACCGCTTCCGCGAGCCGCTCCACGAACTCGTCGTGCACGGCCTCGTGCACGAGGAAGCGCTCGCCCGCGGTGCAGGACTGGCCGGCGCAGAGGAACGCCGCCGCGACGCTCGCCTCGGCGGCGGCCGCAACGTCGGCGTCGTCGAGCACGACGAGCGGGCCGTTGCCGCCGAGCTCGAGCACGCACGGCTTGCCGGCAGCGCGCGCGGCGACCTTCTCGCCCGTTGCGACCGAGCCGATGAAGCCGATCGCATGCGTGCCGCGGCTGCCGGCGATCTCGTCGCCGACGACGGAGCCCGGGCCGGTGACCATGTTGAAGACGCCCGCCGGCAGCTCGGCGTCGACGAGGCACTCCGCGAGCTTGGCGGCGCAGATCGAAGTCGAGCTCGCCGGCGTCCAGACGACCGCGTTGCCGCCGGCGAGCGCGGGCGCGATCAGCTCGGCAGGCATCGTGTACGGCCAGTTCCACGGCGTGATCACGCCGACCACGCCGCGCGGGACGCGGTAGGCGAGCACGCGTTTCGCCGCGTCGACGGACGGCGGCATCGAGCCTTCGATCCGCTTCGCGTCCGCCGCGCCCATGCGGAAGTACTCCACGAGCTCGTCGACCTCGACGTACGATTCGGCCGCGAGCGGCTTCCCCTGGTCGAGCGTGAGCGTGCGCGCGAGGTCGTCGCGGCGCTCGACGATCAGCTCCGCGACGCGCTCGAGCGCCGCCGCACGCTCGAACGCCGAGCGGGCGGCCCAGCCGCGCCACGCGGCGTTCGCCGCCGCGATCGCGCGCTGAGCGTCGGCCCGCGTGCCCTCCGGCACGGTGCCGATCGCCTCGCCGGTCGCAGGCGACGTCGCCTGCATGCGCGCACCGGACTCGCTCTCGACCCAGGCGCCGCCGATCACCATGCCGAAGTCCCGCGTCGCGATGCTCATCGCTTTCCCCGGCCGAAGGCGTTGCGATAGATCTCCTCGTAGCCCGCGACGTCGACCACGCGCGGGTTGCCGATCGTCTGCGGGTCCTCGAACGCGATGCGCGCGAGCATCGGGATCTCGTCCTCCGAGAAGCCGAGCTCCTCCATCGTCGGAATGCCGACCTCGTCCGTCAGCCGGTACAGCGCCGCCACGCCCGCCTCCGCCGCCGCGAGCGCGTCCAGCCCGCCGGTGTCGACGCCGAGCGCGATCGCGATCCGCGCGTAGCGCTCGGGCGCCGTCGGCGCGTTGTACTCGCACACCGGGCCGAGCACGCGCGCCGTCAGCGCGCCGTGCGGGCAGTCGTGCACACCCCCTGCGGACTGGCTCATCGCGTGCGCCGCGCCCGCGCTCTCGGTGCCGTACGACATCCCGCCGAGCGTCGCCGCGTGCGTCATCTGCGTGCGCGCCTCGAGATCCGACCCGTCGGTGTAAGCCCGCGGGAGCCACCGCGCGACGAGCTCGATCGCCATCAGCGCGACCGCGTCGTTCAGTGGCTGGTGGTAGTCGCACGTGTAGCACTCGACGCCGTGCGAGAGCGCGTCCATCCCCGTCGCCGCCGTGATCGCGGGCGGCAGGCCGAGCGTGAGCTCCGGGTCGAGCAGCGCGACGTGCGGCCCGATGAGAGGCGTGCCGCCGACGTTGAACTTGATCTTCCGCTCGTGGTCGGTGATGACCGACCAGAGCGTGACCTCGCTCCCCGTTCCCGCCGTCGTGGGCACCGCGACGAGCGGCGGGATGCGCTTCGTGATCGGCGTGTGGTCGTACTCGTAGTCGAGGATCGAGCCGCCGTGGACGACCTCCACGCCGACGGCCTTCGCCGTGTCGAGCGAAGAGCCGCCGCCCAGGCCGACGAGGCCGTCGCAGCCTTCGTCGCGGTAGACGGCGGATACCTCCGCGACGAGCTCGACGTCCGGGTTCGCGCGCACGCGGTCGAAGACGGCCGCGCCGTTCAAGTGCGCGAGAGCGCGCTCCGCGAGCCCCGCGCCGACGACGCCGGGGTCCGTCACGAGCAGCGGACGCTTCATCCCGAGCTCGCGCACGAGCTCGCCGAGGCGCGCGAGCGCGCCCGCGCCGTGCACGATCCGCGTCGGCAGCTCGACTGCGCGCACCGCTTCGACGTGAACGCTCATCGCGCGAGCGTATCTTCTGCCGAATGAGGTATGCCGACCTGTCGCTCGCCGAGTTCGCCGCCGCGGTCGGCGAGCGCTCGCCAGCTCCGGCCAGCGGATCGGCGACCGCGGTCACGGCTGCGCTGGCGGCCGCGCTCGCGGAGCTGACCGCGCGGTTCGCGGACGACGAGGAGGCCCGCGAGCAGGCGGCGCGCCTGCGGGAGCGCCTGCTCGAGCTCGCGGACGAGGACGCGGAGGCGTACGCCGAGTTCATGGAGACGAAGAGCGAGTCGGCGCGCAACCGGACGGTCGACGTGCCGCTCGAGCTCGCCGAGCACGCCGCGGCGATCGCCGCGCTGGCCGACCGGCTCCAGCGCGCGGTCTCGGTCCCCGTCGGCGGCGACGCCGCGGCTGCGGCGCTGCTCGCGCGAGCCGCCGCGCACGTCGCCGCCCGGCTCGTCGAGATCAACCTCGGCGGCCGCGACGATCCGCGCCTGGCGCGCGCACGCACACTCGCCGACTAGGCTCATCGGATGCCACGCGTGGTCGTGACGGGAGGCAGCGGCAAGGCCGGGCGCGCCGTCGTGCGCGACCTCGTCCACCACGGCACGGACGTCCTCAGCGTCGACCTGGTCACCGCGCCGGACCTGCCGGGCGAGCAGCTCCGCGCCGACCTGACCGACTTCGGCCAGACCGTCGAGGCGCTGCGAGGCGCGGACGCGGTCGTTCATCTCGCGGCGATCCCGGCACCGCGCCTGTGGCCCGACGAGCTGACGTTCCGGGTCAACATGACGAGCACCTACAACGTCTTCAGCGCCGCGGCGCTGCTCGGGCTGCGCCGGGTCGTGTGGGCGTCGAGCGAGACGGTCCTCGGGCTGCCATTCGAGCGCGAACGGCCGGCGTACGCGCCGATCGACGAAGAGCACCCGCGCTATCCCGAGTTCAGCTACGCGCTCGCGAAGCTGCTCGGCGAGGAGATGGCGGCCCAGTTCAACCGCCGGACCGGGATCCCGTACGTCGGGCTGCGCTTCTCGAACGTCATGGAGCGGCAGGATTACGAGCGGTTCGCGTCGTGGCAGGACGACCCGCAGGCGCGCAGGTGGAACCTGTGGGGCTACGTCGACGCCCGCGACGTCGCGCAGGCTTGCAGGCTCGCGCTAGACGACCTCGTAGGCGGCGCGGAGGTCTTCATCGTCGCGGCCGCCGACACCGTCATGAACCGGCCGAGCCGCGAGCTGATGGCCGAGGTGTACCCGGACGTCGAGATCCGCGGCGAGCTCGGCGAGTACGAGACGCTGCTCTCGATCGCGAAGGCGCGCCGCCTCCTCGGCTACGACCCGGCCTTCTCGTGGCGCGAGGCCGGCGGCGCCGCGTAGACGGCGCCGCCGAACTCGTCCGCGTCGAGCGCTAGCTCACCCAGGAGTTGATCTTGGCCGCGTTCGCCTTGGCCCACTTCTCGGCAGCCTTGTCCGGGGGCATGTGCTTCCCGGCGATCAGGTTCGCCACGTATTCCTGATCGGCGTTCGCCCACTTGAACTTCTTCAGCATCTTGACCGCGGGCGAGCCGCTGGCGGCGAACTTCTTGCTGAAGAGCTTGTTGAGCGGGTACGTCGAGTAGGCGCACCGGTACTGCTTCGGGTCGCCGCCCGCCTTCGCGTCCTCCTTGCAGCCCTTGAAGATCGGCGGAAGCTTGACCTCCGCCAGCTTGTAGGCCGCGTTGAGGTACTGCGGCGTGTACCAGTAGAAGATGACCGGCTTGTGCTGCTTGTAGAGCTGCGTCCACCGCGCGACCTGCGCCGGCTCCGCGCCCGCCGTCACGTGCTTGAAGTTGAGCCCGAGCGCCTGGATCAGCTCCTTGTCCTTCTGCACGTAGGACGGGTCGCCGCCGAGGAACATGCCCTGCGAGCCGGACTCGGGAGACTTGAACAGGGTCTCCTTCCCCTTGAGGCCCTTCCAGGTCTTGAACTCGGGATGCGCCTTCATCAGGTACGCGGGGATGTACCACCCGATGTGCCCGACGAGACCGTTGTCGCCGACGAGGACGACGCTCTTCTGCTTCGTGACGTACTGCTTGTACTGGTCGACGTGCTGCCAGTCCTCGAGCACCGCGTCCACCTTGCCGTCCGCCATCGCCTGGTAGACGGGAATCTCGGTGATCTGCGTGATCTTGACCTTGCAGCCGATCTTCTCCAGCACGTTCTTGGCGACGTACGTGTTGGCGGTCGAGCCGGCCCATGCCTGCTCGTTGAGCGTGACCGTGCCGCAGCTCGCGCCGCTCCTGGCGGTCGCCGAGCCGACGACGCCGAGTGCCGCCGTGACGGCCAGAACGAGCGCAGCCGCAATGACCCAGCGGCCCCTCCGCGCTCCGAGACGTTCCGACATTCGTGCCTCCTCCTTTTGCCTATCGTCGAGTGCCATTCACTGCTCCCGGCGTGCGCGCCGGTTGCCCTGCGTGGTCCGGTCCAAGGCGATGCCGAGGGCGAGGATCGCGAGCGAGGCGATCACGCCCTGGCCGAACTGGTTGCGGACGAGCCCCTGGGCGACCTCGTAGCCGAGGGCGCCGGAGCCGACGAGACCTGCGATCACGACGACCGCGAGCACCATGATGATCCCCTGGTTGACGCCGAGCATGATCGCGTCGCCGGCGAGCGGGATCTTCACCTTGGCGAGGATCTGGCGGCGCGTGGCCCCGAACGCGTGCGCCGCCTCGACCGCCTCCGGCGCCACCTCGCGCATGCAGGTGCTGTTGAAGGTGAAGATTCCGCTGGCCCGCGAGAGCATCATGCTCGGCGTCAACCAGGGGATCATCATGGTCCTCGCCGTGGTTGTGATCGGAGGCCTGGTCGGCTCCGGCGCGCTGGGCGACATGGTGGCTCGCGGCCTGCA